>NZ_LJPA01000028.1:0-107523 GCF_001414035.1 Frankia sp. ACN1ag
ACTCGCGGTCGCCCCGCTGTTCCTGCGCACCAACCAGCGCATCGACGGCCTCATCCACGTCATCTGCCTGGCCCTGCTCGTGTTCACCCTGATCGAACGCGCCGTCCGCCAGGCGATCGCCCCCGCCGAGAAGCTGCCCGGCCTCTACGCCGGCCGCCCCGCCCGGCCCACCGGCCGACTCATCCTCGAAGCCCTCGCCCCCCTGCGCCTGGTCCCCACCGCCGCCGGCCAGCCCGCCTACATCCCCAGACCCGGACCACTCCAACAGCACCTGCTCGACCTCCTCGGCATCGACCCCACCTAACCCCCATGACCCGAAAACAAGATCACAGGGGCCGGTCGGCGCAGCAGAATCCGAAGTGCGAAACACGGGGCTAGCGAGTGGTCCAGGCGTCGGGATCATTGCCAAGAGTGGTGACGATCTCCGGAAGGCGGCCGCCGGCGACGTCGGCAAGGGTCACGTTCTCCAGGACACGGCGCAGGTTGACCCGCACGGCGATCCAGACGTCCTGCAGATTCTTGGCCGCACCCTCGTAGCAGGCGTCCTCGGGGCGGCGCCCGCGCACGCTCGCGAGCGGGCCGTCGGTCACCCGGATCACCGTGGCGACCGTGATCTGGTCGGCGGGGCGGCCCAACTGGTAACCCCCGTCGGCACCCCGGCGGCTCTGGACCAGTCCGGCCCGGCGCAGATCGGTCAGGATGTTCTCGAGGAAGCGCAGCGGCAGATCCTGCGCCAGAGCCAGCGACTCGCCCTTGACGAGCTGACCGTCACTCGCCGCCAACGTCAGGAGTGCGCGCAGCGCATAGTCGGCGCGAGCGGAGATCTGCATGCACCCATATTGCCGCCCGGCAGCGCCGAGCGCGCCCGACGGGTTGGCCTGGCGTGCCGCGGGTGCACGTGCCGGCACTCACCGTCCGCGCTGGCGCCCCGCCCACCCAAGGAAAACGGGCCGCCGCTCGCTCACCCCGCACCGCCGGAATGCCCACCGTCCCCGCCGCCGGCGCCCGGGTCCGCCGGCGGCGGCATCGTGCCGTCCCCGGAGCTTCCCACCGGGTCGACCGCGCCGCCGGCCACNCCGAGTCCCCGGCTACCGCGGGCCGCCCGCACCGCGGACGTCCCCTCGGCGACGAGACCGCGGCGGACGCGCATCCGCTGGTCGGCGGTGTTGAACGCAGCGTCGACAACGACTCCGACGACGAAGATTGTGATCATCGACGCCATCACCCCGACCGTGTCGAGCAGTTCCCGGGAGTTCTGTAGGTCGGCCCCGACCGAGGGATGGCCGGGAACGATGACCAGCAGCTCACCGGCCATCAGGCTGCGCCAGGCGAACGCCCAGCCCTGCTTGAGCCCAGCGAGTACCGAGGGCAGGGCCGCGGGCGCGACGACGTACCGGTACAGGGAGAAGCCGCTCGCACCCATACTGCGACCCACGCGCACGAGTAGCGGCGGCACGTAGTCGACGCCGTAGATCACCCCGTTGGCGACCGAGGGCGCGGCCCCGAGCACCACGACAAACATGATCGCCGACTCGCTGAGCTTGAACAGCAGGATCGCCAGGGGGAACCAGACGATGGACGGCATCGTCTGCAGCGCGGTGATGAAGGAGCCCACCGCGGTACGCAGGATCGTGGAGCGGGAGACCGCGACCCCCACCACGACCCCGATCACGACCGCGAGGGCGTAACCCTCCACCGCCCGGACCAGGGTGCGTGCCAAGGCGTCCCAGAAGTGACTGGTGCCGAGGCGGCTGCCGAACTCGGACAGGGCCTTACCCGGTCCGGGCAGCACATAGGAGGGCTTCCAGCCACTCCAGACGACGAGCTGCCACAGCAGCAGGAACAGGGCGAGAGCGCCGATCTTCGGCCAGGTAGCGGCCCACGCCCGGGATGCGAGCGGCCGCCGCTGCGTGGTCGGGATGTCGAGCGCATCCAGGCCGGCGAGCGCGGCGTCCACCGCGAGCCCGGTCTCGGCGTCGAAGTCCGCCGTCTGGCTACGGAACCGGGTCGAGGTGCCGCTTTCAGTGGCCATGCCGGCCGACCTCCTCGCGTAGTCGCGTGGTCACGACGGTGGCCAGTTCCGCGACCCGGGCGGAGTCGATCCGCCGCGGCCGCTCGATGTCGACGTCGAAGACCTCCGCGACCCGGCCGGGCCGCGAGGACAGCAGCACGATGCGGTCGCCGAGCCGCACGGCCTCGCGGACGTCATGCGTGACGAAGATGACCGTGACGCCGGTCTCCCGCCAGATCCGCTCCAGCTCGTCGTGGAGCAGGTCTCTGGTCATCGCGTCGAGGGCACCGAAGGGCTCGTCCATGCAGAGGATGTCGGCCTCCTGCGCGAACGCCCGGGCGAGACTCACCCGCTGGCGCATGCCTCCGGACAGCTCGTGGGGACGCTTGTCGGCCAGCCNGGCGAGGCGAACCATCGCGAGCAGGCGCTCCACCCGCTCCCGTCGCTCGCCGCGGCGGATACCCCGCAGCCGCAGCGGCACCTCGATGTTGCCGCCCGCGGTGAGCCACGGCAGCAACGCCGAGTCCTGGAACATCATCCCGGCGCGGCGATTGGTCGTGTCCACGGTGCCGGTGGTCGGCGCGTCGAGCCCGGTGATCAACCCGAGCAGGGTCGATTTACCGCAGCCCGACGCCCCGAGCAGACAGAGGAACTCGCCGGACCGGACGTCCAGGGAGACGTTGTCCAACGCCTGCACACGTGCGGCGCCGGAGCCGAAGAAGCGGCTGACGCCGTCGATGCGCACAGCGGTGTCGGAGCGGACAGCGGTCACGGATCATTCCCCCGTTGCGGTGGAGACGCACGCCCGGCCAGGCGACCTGCGGGTGGATCAGGAGTCGGAGACGGTCGGCTTACCCTGCTTCGCCAGGATGTCGTTGAGGATCGTCAGGTCGAAGATGCCGTCGAGCTTCGGATTCTTGATCAACCCGAGCTCCTCCTGATGCTTGGCCGAGGTAAGCAGGGAGGCGGCGATCGGGTCNGGCGTGAACGTCAGCGACTTCCACGCCGAGGTCAGGACCTTGTCCGACAGCGGCTTGCCGGCAAGCTTGCCCAGGGCCGTGTTGGTGACCGTCGCGCCGGCGTCCCGGTCGGCGTTGAGACCGTTGATCGACGCCACGTTGGCGCTGACGAGCCGGCGGACGATCTCCGGGTTCTTCTTCAGGTAGGCGGTACGCACCAGCAGCACCGTCGTGACGAACTGGCCCTTGGTCTCGGGCCACTCGTCGGCCTCGTTCACGAGCACCTTGCCGCCCGCGGCGACCAGCCGGGACGCCGTCGGCTCGGGCACCCACGCGCCGTCGATCGCCTTGTTGGTGAAGGCGTCGACCGTGACGGAGTTGTCCTGCGGCTTGATCGAGACGTCGCCGCCGCCCTGGGTGTCCGTCTTCAGGCCGTTCTTCTTCAGGTAGTAGCGCAGCGCCACGTCCTGGGTGTTGCCGAGGCTCGGCGTCGCGAGCGTGGTGCCCTTGAGCTGCGCCACCGAGGTGATGTCCGGCCGGACCACGAGCGCCGCGCCACCCGACGTCGCGCCGGAGACGATCCGTACCGCCTCGCCGTTCGACTTGATGAAGCTGTTCACCGCGGGGTTCGGCCCGATGTACCCGGCGTCGAGCGCCCCGGACAGCACGGCCTCGGCTTCCTGCACCCCGGAGTTGAACGTCGAGGTCTTCAGCGTGACGCCGGTGCCGAGCTCCTTGGCGAAGATCCCCTTCTCGACGCCGTAGAGCGCGGGCGCGTGGGTGAGGTTCGGGAAGTACCCGAGGCGGAGCGTCCCGCTCACCTGGCCGGGCGTCGCGCTCGCCGAGGCCTTGGCGTCATCGCCCGAGCTCGAGCAGCCCACCACCGCCAGCGCCAGCGCCCCAGCGGTGATCAGTGGCGTCATGGCCCGCCACAGTCTGCTCGGCCTCATGAAAACCCCCTTCGCGCAGGCTGACGCCCGCGCCATGCAAGTCAATCGACGTCATCGGGATGGTAAGCATGCCAGATGCCCCGCATCCTGGCCATGTGCCTTCATCGTCCGGACATCGTTCGGTAACAAATACGGTCGATTTGGGAGCAATTCGGCAAGACGGACAGGATCCGATCATGAAGGACTGATCCCCGCGGACCATCCAGGAACAGGCTGCGGACCAGGTCACAGGCCTGTTCGGCAGGCGCGGCGCGGACGGCGCGGCGCGGACGGCGCGGCGGCGCGGACGGCGCGGCGGGCTCAGCGTCCAAGCTCAGCGCGCGGCGGCGCGGCGCCCCCACGCGCCACCAAGGACGAACAAACGCCAACCGACCGGACCCCCGGCCAGCCCGGCCCTCCGCGCCGCGCCTGGCCCGAGGCGACCGCGCCTGGCCTGCGGCGACCACACCTGGCCTGCGGCGGAGAGGAAGCGAGCTAGAAGAGGATCGAAGCGAAGGTGTCCACGCGCTGGAATCCGACCCGCTCGTAGGCTCGGCGGGCGGCGTGGTTGAAGTCGTTGACGTACAGGCTCACCCGCGGGGCGAACGCCGCCCGCGCCAGCGCGACGACGCTGGCAGTGCCGGCCGCACCCAGCCCGCGCCCACGCAGCGCCGGGTCCACCCAGACGCCCTGGATCTGGCAGACGTCCCCGGCCACCGCGCCGATCTCGGCCTTGAACAGCACGCGGCCGTCGACGATGTGCGCGAACGAGCGCCGCTGCCCGATGAACTCCGCGACGCGGGCCCGGTAAAGGGCCCCGCCGTCAGCGAGGACCGGGGACACCCCGATCTCCTCGGTGAACATGGCGATGCAGGCCGGCAGCAGGACGTCGAGTTCATCGGGCCGGACGGGACGGACGGCCGGGTCGGGCGCGATGAGTGGCGGCCGGTCGATCACGAGCAACGGCTGGTCGGACCGGACCTCGCGGGCCCGTCCCCAGGTCGGCTCGAGGTGCCGCCACATCGCCATGACCGACGAGGAGACACCGACGACGGAGGAGCAGCGGCGGCCCTGCCGGCGGGCCCGCTCGGCGAACAGCTTCGCCGAGGCGGGACCCGCCGCCACGGGCCAGAGATTGGCGCCGGAGTAACACACCGCGGCCAGGCGGCCGTCGACCGTGTGACCCCACATCTCCGCGCCGAGCCGCCACGGATCAAGCCCGGCGGCCTCGACGCGGGACGCGACGAACACGTCGGCGACCGGATTACGGGCCAGCAGCTCGCGCACGGCGGGGAGATCCCGATCGTCGAGCAGTCGCGTCGGCGCGGAGCGCAGCGGCAGGCCCATCCGGTCGCGCCGCCTAGCTGACGGTGACCGAAGGCTCGCCGGACGGGGTACCGCCCGCCGTCATCTCCTCGGCCAGCCGCATGGCTTCCTCGATGAGGGTCTCCACGATCTGCGCCTCGGGCACGGTCTTCACGACCTCGCCCTTGACGAAGATCTGGCCCTTGCCGTTACCGGACGCGACGCCGAGGTCGGCCTCCCGCGCCTCACCCGGCCCGTTGACCACGCAGCCCATCACGGCGACGCGCAACGGGACCTCCATGCCTTCGAGACCGGCGCTGACCTGGTTGGCGAGGGTGTAGACATCGACCTGGGCCCGACCACAGGAAGGGCAGGACACGATCTCGAGCTTACGCTGCCGGAGTCCCAGGGACTCCAGGATCGCGGTGCCGACCTTGACCTCCTCGACCGGCGGCGCGGACAGCGAGACCCGGATGGTGTCGCCGATGCCCTCGGCGAGCAGCGCGCCGAAGGCGACCGAGGACTTCACGGTGCCCTGGAAGGCGGGGCCCGCCTCGGTCACGCCGAGGTGCAGGGGGTAGTCGCAGGACTGGGCGAGCAATCGGTAGGCCTGGATCATGACGACCGGGTCGTGGTGCTTGACCGAGATCTTGATGTCGCGGAAGTCGTGCTCCTCGAACAGCGAGCACTCCCACAGCGCCGACTCGGTGAGCGCCTCCGGCGTGGCCTTGCCGTACTTGGCGAGCAGCCGCTTGTCGAGGGAGCCGGCGTTCACCCCGATCCGGATCGGGATACCGGCGCCCTTCGCCGCGCGGGCGATCTCGCCGACCTTGTCGTCGAACGCCTTGATGTTGCCGGGGTTGACGCGGACCGCCGCGCAGCCGGCGTCGATCGCGGCGAAGACGTACTTGGGCTGGAAGTGGATGTCCGCGATCACCGGAATCGGCGACTTGCGGGCGATGGCCGCAAGCGCGTCGGCGTCGTCCTGACTGGGGACGGCCACCCGGACGATCTGGCATCCAGACGCGGTGAGCTGGGCGATCTGCTGCAGTGTCGCGTTGACGTCCGAGGTCAACGTGGTGCACATCGACTGCACGGAGACCGGAGCGTCACCCCCGACCGGGACGTTGCCCACGTTGATCTGCCGGCTGTGCCGCCGAGTGCCGAGCGGTCGGGCCGGAGCGGCTGGCATGCCCAGAGTAACGGTCACGTTGTCCTCACTGGCGAATCGGAAAAATTGATCGATGTGCGACTGNTTCGGCCTGTCGGCTGCGGGACGCAGGGCAGTAGGGCGCACGGTCTCGCGCAACCGTGCGGAATCACTGGTTCAGGCGGATCGGATTGAAGATGTCGGCGGACAGGAGGAGCAGGCTGAACCCGAGCAGGACGACAACCGTGGCGTACGTGGCCGGTAAGAGCTTGGCGAAATCCACCTTCTGTACCGGACCACGGTAGCCCCGAAGCCTGCGCAGACCGTGTCTGGCCTGTTCAAAGCCCAGCACGGCGATGTGGCCGCCATCCAACGGGAGCAGGGGCAACAGGTTGAAGATGCCGACCGCGAGATTGATCGCGGCCACCAGGATGAGGAACTGGCCGACCCGGTCGAGCACCGAGCTGTCCGGGGCCGAGACGACGTCACCACCGATGCGCGCCGCACCCACGACGCTGATGAAGCCCTCGGGATCGCGATCGTTACTGAAGATCTTACCGACGTCGCCGATCCGGTGGGTCAACGTGTCGTACATGCCGGTGAAGCCGGAGCCGATCACCACGAAGGTGTGCGGAACGGCCTCGATCGGGTTGTAGTGCACCGTCTCGAGCCCCGGCCGGACGCCCAGCGCGCCGACCCGGTCGTTGCCCGCCTCGCCGGTGGAGCGGTTGCGGCGGACCTCGACGAGGTCCGGGCTGAGGGTCAGCGAGCGTCCGTCCCGCTCCACCACGAGCGAGGCGGGGCCGGCGCCGTGCTCGCGCACCCGGCGGGTGAAGTCCTTCCAGGTGTGCACCGCGACCCCGTCGAAGCTGACGACCCGGTCGCCGGGTCGCAGCCCCGCCGCGGCGGCGGGGCCGGGCCCAGAGCAGCTCGCGGTTGTCGCCACGCAGCTCGTCGAACCGATCTTCGACTCGCTGACCTGCGTGGTGCCGAGCGCGACCAGCACCCCATAGATCAACACAATGGCGATGACGAAATGCACGAAGGAACCGGCGGACATGACCACCAGCCGGGCCCGGGCCCGGGCGTTGTAGAACGCCCGAGGCTCGTCGGCCGGATCGATCTCCTCCAGCGGCGTCATCCCCTCGATCTTGACGAAGCCGCCGGCGGGGATGGCCTTGATGCCGTACTCGGTCTCGCCGCGTTGGCGGGACCAGATCGTCGGGCCGAAGCCCACGAAGAACTTCGAGGCCTTCATGCCGTAGTGCCGGGCGGTCACGAAGTGACCGCCCTCGTGCAGCACCACGGACACGAGCAGCGCCGCGGCGAACGCCACGATGCCGAGAATCGCCATCAGGCCGGCCTCCGCCCGACGGGACACCGGCCGGGGGCGCCCGGATGGACCCAGGCACCCCACGAACCGCCGCGCCCGGCCCGGCCCAGGCGGATCACACCGACCCCGGAACGGAAGCCGGCCGGGTGGGATCCACCGCCCACCCCGGGCAGCGCGTGGTTCACACCGATTCCCGTTCGCTCTCGCGCCGGATCAACCGCTGCGCCGCGTCGCGCGCGGCCCGCTCGGTGGCGAACACCTCGTCGAGCGAAGGGTGATCGACGACCTCGTGTTCGGCGATGACCTCGGCCACCAGATCGACGATACGGACGAAGGGCAGGCGTCCGGCCAGGAAGGCGGCCACCGCCTCCTCGTTGGCCGCATTGAACACCGCCGGAGCGGTGCCACCCCGGCGACCGGCCGTGCGCGCGAGCTCCACGGCCGGGAAGGCCACCTCGTCGAGCGGCTCGAAGGTGAGCGCCTGGGCGCGGGTCCAGTCCATCGGCGGCTGCGCCTCGGCCACCCGCTCCGGCCAGCCCAGGGCCAGCGCGATGGGCAGGCGCATGTCGGGCGGCGAGACCTGGGCCAGGGTGGACCCGTCGGTGAACTCGACCATCGAGTGCACCAGCGACTGGGGGTGCACGACGACGTCGATGTCGTCGTAGGGCACCCCGAAGAACAGGTGCGCCTCGATCAGCTCCAGACCCTTGTTCATCAGGGTGGCGGAGTTGATCGTGACAAACGGGCCCATGTCCCAGGTGGGATGAGCCAGCGCCTGCTGCGGGGTGACGGCGGCGAGTTCGTCGCGGCGACGCCCACGGAACGGGCCGCCGCTGGCCGTGAGGACCAGTTTGCGTACCTCGTCCCGGCGGCCGCCGCGCAGGCACTGCGCCAACGCGGAGTGTTCGGAGTCCACCGGGACGAGCCGGTCCGGGTCGCCGCCGAGCGCGTCCAGGACCAGGGGTCCCCCGGCGACCAGCGACTCCTTGTTCGCCAGCGCCACCGTCCGGCCGGCGGCCAGCGCGGCGAGCGTCGGCGCGAGACCGACCGATCCGGTGATGCCGTTGAGAACAATGTCACAGGGCCACTCGGCGATCTCGCTCGCCGCATCGGGCCCGGCCAGGATCTTCGGCACGGCGAACTCGCCCCGGCGGTAGCCCCGCCGCGTCGCCTCCGCAAAGAAGGCGAGCTGCAGGTCCTGGGCCGCCGATGCCGCCGCCACGCCGACCGCCTGGACACCGAGATCGAGTGCCTGGGCTGCGAGCAGGTCCACCCGGGACCCGCCGCCCATCAGCGCAACCACCCGGAAGCGCTGCGGATTGCGGCGTACGACGTCTATGGCCTGGGTTCCGATCGAGCCCGTGGACCCGAGCAGAACAACTTCACGCAGGTTCGAAGCCTCCACCACACCTCCATTCTCTCAGGCCCGTCGACGCCTCGGCGCCGCCCTGTTCGGTTCATGACAGGTGCCACCCGTAGATGTGCAATGGGTCTGACGGCCACTACCTTTTGTGACCTCATCCTCTCCCCGTCGAAGCGACGTCGACCCCAACCCGGCGGGGTCGCCGGTCTCGCACCCAACCGGGGGAGCTCATCCGTCCGCAGCCGCCGACGAGGGGGTCCCGGTCGCCGAGGGTGATGTCGACGGCACGGGAGTCCCCGACCCGCCCGTGCCGGCGCCCGGGCTTGCACCCGCCGAAGGCGATGCGTTCGCCGCCGACGACGGTGCGGCCGGCGTGGCCGGCGTGGCCGAGGCGGCGGGCGATCCGCTCGGAGCGAGCGGGCCCGGCAGCGGGAGCGCCCCGCCCGAACCCGGCGTCCCCGCGCCGCCGCCGGCGACGTCCCCGGAGGTGGGGGTGTAACCAAAATAGGTCAGCGCCACGACGGTGGCGCTGAAGGCGTCCGAGGTCGGCCCGAGCGCCGGACGGGCCTGCGCGCCGGGCCAGGTGTGTCCGGCGCCCTGCATGGCCAGCAACCCGACGTCGCGCCCGTTCGGGCAGCCCGTCCACACGGTGCGCTGCCAGGCCGCGGTGTCCCGGGAGGCCTGGCTGGCGCCGCTGCACCGGAGTGCGGAGGCATAGCGGGCGAGCCGGTCGGGCGTCGACTGCGCGACCACGCCGGCGAACGGCGCCGGACGGGGAGCGCCCCCGCCGTCGAGCGGCGCGATCTGGTCGGCCGTCCCGTGGATCTCGAGCACGTTCGTGGTAGGCGCCGCGCAGGAGGTGGGCAGCACGCTCGAGCCGACCGTGACCGCCGCCGCGATCCTGCCCGGCAACGCGCAGGCCACGGTGAACACCATGTTCGCGCCGTCCGCGTAACCTACGGCGAAGATGCGCTTCGCGTCGAGGCACATCCGGCCCGTGAGCTCGTTGAGCAGCGTTCCCGCGAACAGCACGTCGTCGGGGCCGATGGCGGCGGAACGCGGAAAGTTCCACCGATCCTGTGCCCCGATCGGCGCCGCGACCGCGAAACCGGCCTTGGTGCCCTGGTCGGCGAGCCGGGTGTAGGCCTCCAGATCGTCGGTGCTCTGCCCGAGATCGTGGAAGTTGAGGATCAGCGGGAGCGCCCGNGCCTGCGATCCCGCGGTGGGAACGGCCAGGACGTACGTGCGGTCGATGCCGCCGACCCGCAAGGTGCGGGTACTCACCCCGGACGGCAGGGTCTTCCCGGTGACGCACCCGCTGGGTGGCGGGGCGGGGACGGTGGGCGTCGGCGACGCCGACACGGCCGCCGCGCGCGGCTCGCGCCCGCCGGCGGGACCTATCGCAGAGGATGGCCCCGAGGCGTGCTCCGAGCCGGGATCCCGCGAGATGGCGTACCACAACAGAAGCAGAAGCACGCCGACTGCGGCCGTGATCGGCAACCAGACCGTGTTCGTCGTCCGCGCGCGATGCCGAAGAGAACCGCGCCGTCGGCTCGCCGGACTACCGAAGGACACGGCTGCCGTGCGCAGACGAGCCGCTCGCCGCGCCGGCGGCCTCGACAGGCTTCGCGGACTCGACAGGCTTCGCGGCCTCGAGGCGCCTGGCACGTCCGGCGGGCTCGGCGGCGAGCTGACCGCAGGCCGCCGCTATCTCCCGACCGCGGGTGTCGCGCACGGTGGTGGCGATCCCCCGCTCCCGCAGCCGGCGGACGAACGCGCGCTGGCCGGCGGGTGCACTGGCCTGCCAGGACGAGCCCTCCGTCGGGTTCAACGGAATGAGATTGACATGCGCCAGGCGACCGGAGAGCAGGGTCGCGAGCGCGTCGGCGCGGGCCACGTCGTCGTTGACCCCGTCGATCAGCGCGTACTCGATGCTCACCCGCCGGCCGGTGACCTCGGCATATTCCCAGGCGGCGGCGAGCACCTCGGCCACCGGCCACCGCGTGTTGATCGGCACCAGCTCGTCGCGCAGCTCGTCGTCCGGGGCATGCAGCGACACCGCCAGGGTCACCGGCAGGCCCTCGCCGGCCAGCCGACGCATCGCCGGCACGAGTCCGACGGTGCTGACCGTCAGCCCACGCGCGGACAGCCCCAGCCCCTCCGGCGGCGGCGCGATCAGGCGGCGCAGCGCAGCGGTCACCGCGGTGTAGTTGGCCAGCGGCTCGCCCATGCCCATGAAGACCACATTGGACAGGCGGCCCTCGCCGCCGGCCAACTCCCGGCGGCGCAGCACGCGAGCGGCGTGCACGACCTGTTCGACGATCTCCGCCGTCGACAGATTACGGGTCAGGCCCCCCTGACCGGTAGCACAGAACGGGCAGCCCATGCCGCAGCCCGCCTGGCTGGACACGCAGACCGTCGCCCGATCCGGATACCTCATGATCACAGATTCGAGCAGCGCGCCGTCCGCGGTCCGCCATGCCGTCTTGCGGGTCAGGCCGTCGTCGCAGCTCAGCGTTCGGGCAGGCACGAGCAACCGCGGGAGCAGCGCCTCGAGGAGCGGTCCGCGGGCGTCCTCGGGCAGGTCGGTCATCGCGTCGGTCTCGTCGGCATCGACCAGCCGGGCGAAGTAGTGGCGCGACACCTGATCGGCGCGGAAGGCGGGCTGGCCCAACGAGACCGCGACCTGGCGGCGTTCGTCCCGGGAAAGATCTGCCAGGTGCCGCGCAGGCCGCGCGGCACGCCGGGTCAGGGACAGGCGGACCGNCCGGCCGGTCCCGGCGGACACCGGGCCGTCCGGGGATTCGGATTCGGCGGTCATGGGAGTCATCGCGGCTCCAGTGTGCCAGGAGGCCGCCGCCTAGACGAATGCGGCGATCGCCCGCGCGGGCGGCGCGCACCGCCCGGCGCCCCCGACCGGGCCGGTACCACCGCCGGTACGGGCCGGTGCCACCGGCCCGGTCGAGAAAGGGGGCTCAGGTCTCGCGGCAGCGGCTCACTCGTGCCGGCGGCCGCTCAGTCGAGGAAGGCGGTGAGCAGCAGCCAGGCGACGGGGGCGGTGCACAGCAACGAGTCCAGGCGGTCCATCACGCCGCCGTGACCAGGCAGCAGATTACTCATGTCCTTGATGCCGATGTCCCGCTTGAGCAGCGACTCGCCCAGGTCTCCGATCGTCGCCGTGCAGGCGGTCGCGAGGCCGATCAGGATCCCCTGCCACGCATGTGCTCCCAGCGGCCAGGCCAGCAGGATCCCCGCCACCAGCACGCAGCCCACCGCGGAGCCCGCGAACCCCTCCCACGACTTACCGGGGGACACGCTCGGGGCCATCTTGTGGCGCCCCCCGGAGAGGACCCCCGCGGTGTAGCCGCCGACGTCGCTGGCCACGACTGTGGCCAGGAAGGCGAGGACCCGCCAGCTACCGTCGGATGGTTCGGTCAGCAACGCCGCGAACCCCGCCGGGAAACCGACGTATCCGGCGACGAAGGCGATGCCGCCCACATCCCGGACCAGCCCCTCGGCTGGCCCGGCGGCTCGCACCGCAACGCCGGCGCCGACGGTGGCGGCGAGCGTCAACAGCAGGCCGGTCGTCCCCTCGACATAGGCCACCGCCGGCATCGCGAGCGCCCCGGCGACCAGCGGCACGGGTGGCACCCGCACTCCGGTGAGCCAGACCGCTCGGATCACCTCCCAGGTGCCCAGGGCGACGGCAACGCTGATGACGCCGACGAACGCCGCCCGCACGGTGAACAGCGGGATGAGAATGATCGCGCCGAGCAGGACGCCGACCGCGATCGCGGCCGGCAGGTTGCGGCCGGCGCGGGAACGGCGCGGTGGGGCCACAGCGGGCCCGGGACCGCCGGCAGCGGCCCCGGTCGCTTCGGCGCTTCCGGATGGCCCGCCGTCAACCACGGCGCGGCCGTCGACTGCCGTCATGGATGCCTGTATCTCGACTATCTCGACAGAGGCGGACAGGAGCGGCACGCATGCCCCGCCGTCGCCCTTCCCACGCCACCGCGATCATCTGGCTCGCATTGCAGGGTGGGCGGGCCGCATCGGCTCCGGGGGCGACGATGATCAGACCGACAGCAGGTCCGCTTCTTTGAGGCGGAGGAGCTCGTCCACCTGCCCGACGTAACGGTGGGTCGCCTCGTCGAGGTCCTTTTCGGCGCGCCGGCCCTCGTCCTCGCCGGCGTCTCCGTCCCGGACGATGCGGTCGATCCCGTCCTTGGCGTGACGCCGGACGTTGCGGATGCTGACCCGGGCCTCCTCCGCCTTGGAGCGGGCGACCTTGACCAAGTCACGCCGCCGCTGCTCGGACAGCTCCGGGAAGACGATGCGGATGATCGTGCCGTCGTTGCTCGGGTTGACCCCGAGGTCGGAGTCGCGCACCGCCTTCTCGATCGAGGGCAGCGACGACTTGTCGTACGGGGTGATGATCACCATGCGCGGCTCGGGGATGTGAAAGGACGCGAGCTGCTGCACCGGCGTCGGCGCGCCGTAGTAGTCCACGAGGATCTTGGAGAAGACCGCGGGCGTGATGCGGCCGGTGCGGATGTTCGCGAAGTCCTCCTTGGCGACCGAGACGGCCTTCTCCATCTTCTCCTCGGCATCGAGAAGTGTGTCGTCGATCACCGCGTTTCCTTCCGTCCACTCTGACTCGCCGGCATCCGTCCGGCTCCAACAGCAGCCTCCCTGCCGGCCGCTCTCCGGACACGGCCGCCTTCCGACCCGCGGAATGACACGTGCTGCCCGTGGGCGCCAGGGCCCCGGCCCCGTCGATGATCGCACAGCCGTGGCAAGCAGTGTCCCGCACGAAGTCGCCCCCACGGAGCCCGGGGGGACGCGCCACGCCGAACATGTCGAACCGTCGTGGTGCCGCCCCGATACGTGACACCGGGGCATCGTCGCGGCGACCCCCGGCGAACACGAAACAGGCGGGCGGCCACTGTCCGCCCGCCGTCCCGTGAACCTGCGCTCAGGCCTGCCGGATGTTGAACCGGGAGAACCGGCCGACCTCGATCTTCTCGCCAAGCGAGGCGCCCGCCTGGTCGAGCAGGGCTCGAATGGTCACCTTGCCATCCTTCACCCACGGCTGGTCCAGCAGCACGCTGCTCTTGACGTAGCCGTTGACCCGACCGTCGACGATCTTCGCAATCGCCTGCTCGGGCTTGCCCTCCTCGCGGGCGGCAGCCTCGTAGATCTTGCGCTCGGCCTCGAGCACCTCGTTGGGGATCTGGTCCGCGGTGACGTACAGCGGGTCCGCGGCCGCGATGTGCTGGGCGAGGTCACGGGCGAGCTGCTTGAAATCGTCGGTCTTCGCCACGAAGTCCGTCTCGCAGCGCAGCTCGACGAGCACCCCGAGGGTCGGGGGCAACTGCGGGTCCGTCCGGTGCAGGTAGGACTCGACCAGGCCGTTGGCGGCGCTGCGCGTCGCGCGCTTGGCGACCTGTGCCTTGCCCTTCTCCCGCAGCCAGGACTTCGCCTTCTCGACGTCGCCGTCGTTGTCGACCAGCGCCTTCTTGACGTCGCTCATCCCAGCTCCGGTGAGCTCCCGAAGCTTGCGAATGTCGGCGGCTGTGATGTCTGCCATGGTGCTCTTCTCGTCGGTGTCCGTCGGAATGCTGTCGTTGTCCTAGAGGCGTGGCGCGGCACGAGGGCTACCGGCGAGCCGGGCGTCGCCGTCGGTACCCCGCGCCCTCGGACCCGCCGACCGGGGCACCACGGGCCCTCAGGTCGGCAGGCTCCCCGCGTCAGCGGTCCTGCGCCGCCTGCCCTGACCGCCACGAGCGCCCGCTGCGGGGTGGCCGCAACCGATGCCGGCCGCCGGGCGGCGCGCACCGGGCGCCACGGAGGCCCGGTGCGCGGGGCGACGCGAGGTCGTCAGACCGCCGTGCCGACCGCTGCGTCGGGCTGGGTCTCGGCGGCGGCGGCCGGTGCCGGCTCCTCGGCGGGCTGCTCCTCGCTCGCCGCGGGCGCGGGCGCGGTGCCCTCGCCGCGCAGCAGCGCCTGCTCCCACTCGGCCAGCGGCTCTTCACCGGCGGACTGCTCGGGCTTGGCGTCGGCGGCCTTCGAGGCACCGGCCCGGGCCATGAGGCCATCCGCGACGGCGTCGGCGACCACGCGGGTCAGCAGCGCCGCGCTGCGGATCGCATCGTCGTTGCCGGGAATCGGGTAGTCGACCTCGTCGGGGTCGCAGTTCGTGTCGAGGATCGCCACGACCGGGATGCCCAGCTTGCGCGCCTCGCCGACCGCGATGTGCTCCTTCTTCGTATCCACCACCCACACCGCGCTCGGCACCCGGCTCATGTCCCGGATGNCGCCGAGGGTGCGCTCCAGCTTCGCCTTCTCCCGGGTCAGCACGAGCTGCTCCTTCTTCGTGCGGACCTCGGTACCGCCGGTCACCTCGATCTCCTCGAGCTCCTTGAGCCGCTGGAGACGCTTGTAGACGGTCGAGAAGTTGGTCAGCATGCCGCCGAGCCAGCGCTCCTTGACGTAGGGCATGCCCACCCGGGCGGNCTGCTCTTCGATGGCCTCCTGGGCCTGCTTCTTCGTCCCGATGAACAGCACCGTGCCACCGTGCGCCACCGTCTCCTTGACGAAGTCGTAGGCGCGGTCGATGTACGAAAGAGTCTGCTGCAGGTCGATGATGTAGATGCCGTTACGCTCAGTGAAGATGTACCGCTTCATCTTCGGGTTCCAGCGCTTGGTCTGGTGCCCGAAATGCACGCCGCTCTCGAGCAGCTGCTTCATGGTGACGACGGCCATGGCGCGTCGCTCCTCTCCGTCCGGCCGCGGCCGGACGCCTCGGTTGTGACGGCGCCGTCTGACGACGGCTGCCCCTGACGCCCGGAGTGGTCGTGGCCGTCGCGATGCGGCGGACCGAGGAGACCCTTCCGACGGCCTCGTGGAGACCCTCGGAAGCGGGCGTGCGAACTGAGCCCGCGATGCGGGCCCTGCGGACGATGATACCCGGACCCACGCTGCGGCCCAGCGGAAANCCCGCCCNCCCCGCCCCATCAAGATCGTGTGCTACTGCAGCATGCCCGCCGGCGGGATCATCCTTCGCCGATCTCCGCCGCGGCAGGCGGACGGACCGCGACGACCGCGCAGCAGGCCGATCCGCAGGTCGACAACTCACCCGAGATCAACGCCGAAGCAAGTTATCCACAGTCGGAAACTTTGGACTACCCAACGAGAGCAAAACACCGCACCGTGGAACCGGCCGATCCGCCGCTCTCGCGGACCGGCCAAGCGGCGGCCGGACCGTCGCCCCGGACGCCACCCGGCCGCCGCGCCTCCCTCGACCCCGGAGGTTGGGACCGCCATGCCCAGACTGCCCCGCTTCGATCCGCTCTGGCTCGTCATCCCGGCGATCGCGCTGCTGATCGCCGTCGGCTGGCCCACCAGAGTTCCGATCAACCCGCGTGGGAGCGGGCCGCCCGCCACCATCACCGCGCGCACCGCCGACCCGGCCGACCCGCTGCCAGGCACGGAGCTGGATGACGGCCTCGGGACCGGTCCGCGAGACGGGGCGGTCCCGAACGACACGATCGGCCAGGCTCTGGCGGCGGCACCAGAACCCGTCGCCGCCACGACCCGAGCGCCCGTCCCAGGCGCGGGGGTCACCGTCGCACCCCCACGTCCGACCACGTCGCCTGGCGCGTCCTCCGCCCGAGCGGTCCCCGCCGTGCCGGGCACAACGACACCGGCACCCAGCGCGTCCCTGCCCACCCGCGACGCCGCCTCCGGGCCGGGCCCGGGAGATCCGTCCTCCATCCACCGACCCCCCGAGCCGGGTTCGACCCGGCCCGGGGATCCTCGGCGACCGGCCCTGTCCCCGCCGGTCGCCGACCCGCCGGGCGGTGGCGCGCGGGCGCCACGCCGCGCACCACCGCCCGGCGCTTCCGACCGACTCGCCGCCGCGGCGGAGCCCGCCACCACAGAAGGCGTTCCGCCGCTGCGATGGCCGCTGCCGGGTCCGGTGGCGGTGAGCCGAGCTTTCCAACGCCCGGCGACGCCCTTCGGCCCCGGCCACCGTGGCGTCGATCTGCGGGGTTCGCCGGCCGGATCCGTGCTCGCGGCAGCCGCCGGAACTGTGAGCTTCGCAGGTCCCGTGGCGGGACGGGGAGTGGTCACCATCGATCATGGGATGGTCCGGACGACCTACGAACCCCTGCGGCCCGCCGTCCACGCGGGCGCCGTCGTCCGCGCGGGCGACCTGCTCGGCTGGCTCACCGACGGCCACCCCGGCTGCCCCACGACGACATGCCTGCACTGGGGGCTGTTGCGCGGCGTGGAGTACCTCGATCCCCTGAGTTCGTTCCGGCGTGTTCCGCCTCGGCTCCTACCCCTTCGCCCCGGATGACCGACGACAGTCCGGGGCGAGTCACGCCCGCGGGTGCGCCTGGTCGAAGGCCGCACGGAGTCGCTCCGGGGTCACATGCGTGTAGATCTGTGTGGTGGCCAGATTGGCGTGGCCGAGAAACTCCTGGACAGAGCGGAGATCCGCGCCTCCTTCGAGCATGTGCGTCGCCGCCGAGTGGCGCAGTCCGTGCGGCGTCAGCCCCGTGGGAACGATGCCCAACTCCACACAACGCGCCAGGACTCGCCGCACCGTGCGTGGATCGAGCCGGCCCCCGAGCTGCCCCAGCATCAGAGCCGACCCGCTGCGGGGTACGGCCAGGAGCGGGCGGCCCGAGGTCCGCCACGCCCGCAGCGCCCTGGCCGCGGGCACACCGAACGGAACGCTGCGCTCTCGGCCGCCCTTGCCTCGTACCCGCAGCAGCCGCCGCTCGTCGTCGATGTCCCCGAGGTCCAGTCCGCACAGCTCGGACACCCGGACCCCGCTGCCATAGAGCAGTTCGAACATCAGCGCGTCACGCAGGCCGAGAGCCCTTCGCACGGCTGCGTCGTCATCGCGACCCGGTCGTGCACCGGTGAAGTGCCGTACCTGTTCGGCGGACTGATCGCCCGGCGCCTGGCCCGGCCCGGACACCGCATCAAGGAGCTGGCGCGCAGCGGCAGCAGTCAGAACCTGCGGCACCTGCCGGATCGCGCGCGCACCGACCAGCCGGGCGGCCACGTCGGTCGCCAGGAATCCGCGGCGGACCGCATAGGCCGAGAACACTCGGGCAAGCGAGGCACGCCGCGCACGTGTCGCCGGAGCCGCACCGGCGGCGCGCATGGCGGCCAACCAACTGCGCAGAACCGTCAGATCCAGGTCGGCGAGCTCCGGGCGCCCCTCCCGCTCCGCGTGCGCCCGCAGACTCGCCAGATCGGCGACGTAGGCACGAACCGTCTCCGGCGACCGGTCAAGCTCCGCGACGAGGTGGCGCCGGAAGCCGGCGATCGCCGCGGCCCAGCCCACTTCGGCGCCTTCGACCACCGCCGGCCTCGGAGCAGGGCACGCGCTCGCCGTCCGGGCTCCCCCGGGGGCCGGATCCACCCGGCCACGCTCAGGACCACGATCGCGGTGCGATGCCATGCGAGGACCGTCTCCGGACCTGGTCGCCGCGTCAAGACCCCGTCGACGGCGGACGTTGTGCTGCGTGGCGTCGCGGGCAGGCGACGGATTCGGCTCGACTGCCTCGGCTCGACTGCCTCGGCTACCCGGGCGATCCCCGAAGGGAGACCCCGCCGGATCGGACCACGTCCGGACGGGGTCTCCGCTCAGCTTCGGCGAGACCGGGACCGGGCGTTGGACGGCGCCCGGCCGAGCGGGGTCAGCCGGTAACCGTTGGGGACGCTCTCGACCAGCCCCTCCACGGTCAGCGGCCCCAGCATGGCCAGCACCTCCTCCGGGCGCAGCCCGGTCCGCTGGGACAACACCGACACGCCGACCGCCGCGCGGGAAGGCATGGCATCGAGCAGATCACGCACCATCGCGGACAGTTCGTCGCGAGGCCCGACGGCCGTCGGTGGGCGCGCAGCGAACCGGCCCACGGCCGCGATCTCCTCACTGATGTCCTCGGCCCCGGTGACCAGCACGGTCTGTTCCCGGAAGTCGCGGAGCAACCGGTGGCACCCGGCGCTCATCGCGCTGGTGACAGGCCCGGGTACGGCCATCACCTGGCGGCCGAGGCGACGGGCGTGGGCGACCGTGTTGAGCGCGCCGCTGCGAAGGCCCGCCTCAACCAGCACGGTCCCGCGGCACAACGCGGCGATCACCCGATTCCGGGTCAGGAAGCGCCGACGGAAGGGTGGGGTACCGGGCGAGACCTCGCTGACGACGGCGCCCGTGCGACCGATCTCGGCCAGCAGCTCCACATGAGCGGCCGGATACGGCACGTCGACGCCGCCGGCGAGGACGGCGACGGTCGGTCCGGCCGCGGCCAGCGCGCCGCGGTGCGCCGCCGCGTCGATCCCGAACGCCGCCCCCGACACGATCGCCCAGCCCTGCTCCGCCATCGTGAAGGCGATCTCGCCGGCGAGATGCAGACCGTAGCTCGTCGCGGCGCGGCAACCCACCAGGGCGACCGCCCGCGACGCGAGCTCTCGCAGGTCACCGGGCCCCCGCACCCACAGGCACAGGGGTGCGCCGATCGCGGAACCGTCGCCCTCGTCACGCAGGCGATCCAGCGCGTCGAGCTCGATCGGCCATTCGGGATCCTGCGGGCACACCAGCCGGGCACCGACCCGCGACGCAGCGTCCAGGTCGCGCAGGGGATCCACCCCGGGGTGCGCCGACCGCACCTCGGCCCACACCCGAGCGGCACCACGCCGCCCCACCTCGACGGCCACGCGCTGATGTTCGGGTCCGAACACCCGGGTCAGCGCGATCCGGGCGAGTCGCTCCGGGTCCGTCTCCACCACGCCGGCGGGCATCGCTGTCACCGGGATGACGCCCTCGGTCGGCTCCCCGCCGCCCGGCTCGGGCAACACAGATCCGAGATCGGCCCCACTCGCCGCCGACCGCAGGGGGGCCACCCCCGGTGCGGGCAGGCCGGTCCCGGGCTCGGGCGGCTCAGAAGGCGCAACGGGCACGCTCATGCCGCCCATCCGGGCAACCTCAGGTCCAGCGCGGCGCCGAACTGTTCCGGTCCGGGCGATGCCCGCCCGGCGAGGTCGGCGAAGGTCCAGGCCAGACGGTGGACACGGTCAAGGCCACGGGCAGTGAGCAGGCCCGCGTCGAAGGCCCGCTCGGCCACCGCGGTGACCTTCGTGGGCAGCGGCCAGAGCCTGCGCAGCGCCGGACCGGGCACCTCCGCGTTGACCCGCCATGGGGTGCCCGCCAGCCGGCTGCGGGCAAGTTCCCTGGCTGCCGCCACCCGGGCGGCAACCTGCGTCGAGGTGGCCGAGCGTCCCAGATCTGCCTTGAGCTCGGCCCGGCTGGGAGCGCTCAGGGCCACCTGGATGTCGATCCGGTCCAGCAGTGGGCCGGAGAGGCGGGCGAGGTAGCGCCGACGCACCAGGCTCGGACACTCACAGCCCGTCGCCCGCGGCCCACGCGCCCTCGCGCAGGGGCACGGGTTGGCGGCGAGGACGAGCTGGAACCGCGCCGGAAACCGGGCTGTCGCCCGGGCTCTGGCCACCTCGATCGTGCCGCTCTCCAGCGGCTGGCGCAGGGCGTCGAGACTCTGCCGATTGAACTCGGGGGCTTCGTCCAGGAAAAGAATCCCGCGATGGGCCTGGCTGGCCAACCCCGGGCGAATGACCGCCGAGCCCGACCCGACCAACGCCGCCGGGGTCGCGCTGTGATGCGGGCTGCGGTAGGGCGGGCGGGTGACGAGGGGAGCGTTCGACGGTAGCAGGCCGGCCACCGAGTGCACTGCCGTCACCTCCAGCGAGGCGTCGATGTCGAGCATGGGCAGCAGGCCGGGCAGCCGGTCGGCCAGCATCGTCTTCCCGCTGCCGGGCGGCCCCTGCATGAACAGGTGGTGGCCGCCCGCCGCGGCGACCTCGACGGCGAGCCGACCCCGGGTCTGGCCGGCCACGTCCGCCAGGTCCAGGCTCGACGCCTCGGCCGGGGCGGGTGCAGCGAGCGGCGGCGCCGCCACTTCCGGCGCGGCGGCATCCCCGCGCAGGACTGCCAGCACGCCGGCCAGATCTATCGCCGGTTCGACACGGGCGCCGGGCACCAGCGCCGCCTCGGCCGCGTTGGCCGCCGGGACCACCACGCACTCGACGCCCACAGCGGCCGCCTTGAGCACTGCTGGCAACACTCCTCTCACCGCGCGCACACGACCGTCCAGAGCCAGCTCGCCGATGAACACCCGACGCAGCAGGGACTCGGGCGGAACCACCGCGGCGGCGCTGAGCACGGCAACCGCCATCGCCAGATCGAAGCCGCTGCCCGCCTTCGGCAGGGTGGCGGGAAACAGGCCAAGGGTGATCCGACGGGCCGGCCATTTCTGGCCGGAGTTGACCACCGCGGCACGGATCCGGTCGCGCGACTCGTGCAGGGCAGCGTCGGGCAGGCCGATGAGAGTCAGACGCGGCAGGCCGTCGGCAAGATCCGCCTCGACCTCGACCAGATGTCCCTCGACCCCGAGGACCGCGACCGCTCGGGCCCGGGCGAGCGCCATCAGAACGCACCCCGAAGATGCTCGACGCGGACCGGGCCGATCGGCGGACGCGACACCAGCACCACGTCGAAACGCACAGGAGAGGGTTCGTGCGGGTGCTCCGCGAGCCAGCGGGCGGCCAACCGGCGGATCCGGGCCGCCTTCCGACCGACCACCGCTTCCGCGGCAGACCCAAAGCGCGTCCCGGATCGGGTCTTGACCTCGCAGAACACCAGATCAGCCCCGTCCCGGAGCACGAGATCGAGTTCGCCCTCCCGGCAGCGCCAGTTGCGGTCGAGGATCGCCGCGCCCCCCGCAGCCAGATGCCGGGACGCGACCTCCTCTCCGAACCGACCCAGTGCGTCCTTCGCGCGCATCGCCACGCTCCCGTCCGCCGGGGGACGTGCGCCCGCCGGCCTGTTTCAGCGTCGGCGTTGCGGGCGAAAACAACCAGGAGCCTTGATCAAGATGTGGATGACGGACTTTATCCACAGGTGGGCCGCAGGCAGACGGTACCGTCGGGTACGGGTCAGCGGGCCCTGGCGGAGGTGGGCGGCCGGTGAACGAAGCGCCTCGGCCGGAGCGCCGCTTCCATGGCCGCCAAGGCTAGAGCGGAGTCGAGGCAGAGCGCTGGTAGCGCCGGCGAGGGCCTGCGACCAAGGGCGGAGCGTCAGAGCTCGGCCTTGGTCAGCTCCTCCACATTGATGTCCTTGAACGTCACGACCCGGACATTCTTCACAAAGCGCGCGGGCCGGAACATGTCCCACACCCAGGCATCCCGCAGGGTCAACTCGAAGAAGACCTCACCGTCCGTGCTGTTCCTGACCTCGATCTGATATTCGTTGGCGAGGTAGAACCGGCGTTCGGTCTCGATGACGTACGAGAACAGCCCCACCACGTCGCGGTACTCGCGGTAGAGCTGGAGCTCCATCTCGGTCTCGTACTTCTCGAGATCTTCCGCGCTCATGCGGTCTCCGTGACGCCGTGCAGGCTGGTCGCAAGCACTCTGTCCTCCAGCCGCAATGATCGGGCTTCCCTCGTCGGCATCGCGTGCGCAGCCACGTTGACGTACGACTTCCGGTGCTCGTCACACGGTCCGTACCGCGCCAGCGCCGCCGCGTGGGCCGCGGTGACGTATCCCTTGTGCTGCGCGAAATCGTACTCGGCATAGCGCGTGTGCAACGCACGCATGATCCGGTCCCTCGTCACCTTCGCCACGATCGAGGCCGCCGCGATGCACGCGGCTACCCGATCCCCCTTCACGACCGCCAACGATTCCGTACCGAAGCCGGCGACCGCAAACCCGTCCGTGAGTACGTAGCCCGGCCGACGCCCCAGCCGCGCGACGGCACGTCGCATGCCGGTGATGTTGGCCACGTGTACTCCGGTCCGGTCGATCTCCGCCGCGGGGATCACCACCGTGGACCAGGCCGCGGCCGATCGCATGACCTCGTCGAAGAGGCCCTCCCGGACCTGCTCGGTCAGCAGCTTGGAGTCCGCCAGCCGAGGCGATAGCCGGCGCCTGCCATCAGGGCCCAGCACCACCGCGGCCACGACCAGAGGACCGGCGCAGGCGCCACGACCCGCCTCGTCGACTCCGGCGACCGGACCCAGCCCACAACGCACCAACGCCCGCTCATAACCGAACAGACCGGCGTCGCGCCGGATCACGACCCCGCGCGGCCTCATGGGGATCCGCGTCGCGGCGGGACCGAACTCCCCGCGATGACGGGCGGTCCATGACGGCGCCGCGCCCGCCAGGCCGGCGGGGCCAGTGCGACGATCGCCACCAGAGAGGTGTCGTCCGTCGCCGGCAGGCCCGCCCCGGGTTGGGCCGCCCCCACGCCCGATGTGTCCGACGCCGCAGGTATCGTGCGCGTCGGCGTCGCGCGAGGAGCGACCGACGCGGCGGGTATCCCACTGAAGGTGTCCGGCACGCCCAGGAAACCGAACCGACTCAGCGGCCAGACCCGGACGAAGGCACGCCCCACCACCTTGTCCTTCGGGATCGGTCCGTTCTGACGGGCATCGGACGACGCCCCCCGGTGATCGCCCATCACCCACAGATAGCCCGCGGGCACCTTCAGCGGACCGAAACGCTGGTAGTCGTTCTGATACACATACGGCTCGTCCAGCGGATGGCCGTTGACCGTCACCCGGCCCTCCGCGTCGCAACACGCGACCGTGTCGCCGCCGACCCCGATGACCCGCTTGATGAAATCGGTTTCACTCGGGGCCCCGAGGCCGAGCAGGTTCTGCGCACCCCGGACGAACTTGCTGAAGACATTGGTGGGCTTGGGAACGATCGACTCCTGATGGTCGAAACCCGTCCCCTTGCCGTTGAACACGACGATCTCGCCCCGATGCACGTCACGAAAATGGTAGACGACCTTGTTGACCAGCACACGGTCGTCGACCAGCAGGGTGCGTTCCATCGACTCTGACGGGATCCAGAAAGCCTGGACCAGCAGCGCCTTGATCAGCAGCGCCAGCAGAAAAGCGACCAGAACGAGCACGGGCAGCTCGCGCAGGAACGAGCCCCGACCCCGGACTCCCGATCCGGGTCGACCGACTCGGCGACCACTGCCTCGCTCGTCCGGTCCCGCAGCCGGCGCCCCGCCCGCGCCGTCGAGTGCGGCCGGGCCGCCGACATCGCCACGGGCCTCCGCGGAGTCAGCAGTCCAGTCGGACCGTTCGTCGGCGGAATCGTTATCACTCCGCGGAGGTGAAACCCGCGGCGGCCCCTCGGATGTGGGACCGACCCATCGCGGTTCGCCGACAGGCCGGCTGCCTCCTGCGTCTCCCGGCGGCGGACGATGCCCACCCGGACTGGATGCGTTCACTCCGNCACCTCGCTGGATCGACCGTCTGACCTCATCGGACCGGTCGACGTGCCACCAGCCGCCCCGTGCGACGTCGTTGCGGACCGTGCCGCCCATCTTCGTCCACGAACGGGGCCAACACGCGCACGGAGTACCGGCAAGTCGCCGACGATTGGTCCGGGCGGGGCACTGGGCGACGAGGACGTCAGCGCGAGATCGGCTCCCGCTTCTCCTTGATCTTCGCGGCCTTGCCGCGGAGCTCCCGCAAGTAGTACAGCTTCGCCCGGCGAACGTCACCGCGGGTCACGATCTCGATCTTGGACACGATCGGGCTGTGCAGCGGGAAGGTGCGCTCGACGCCGACGCCGAAGCTCACCTTCCGGACGGTGAAGGTCTCCCGCACTCCGCCACCCTGCCGACGGATGACGGCACCCTGGAAAACCTGGATGCGCTGACGGTTTCCTTCGACGACCCGCACGTGGACCTTGAGGGTGTCGCCCGGCCAGAACTCGGGCACGTCGGTCCTCAGCGACTCGGCGTCGAGGCTGTCCAGGGTGTGCATGGCAGTCGCTTCCTGAAGAGGTTGAGAGTGGATCGTCCGCGCCCTCGGCCCACGACCGCGGCGAACAACCCATGGCCGAGCCCGACCCGGACCCGTGCATCGGCAGGCTCCACCGCGGAGACGTCCCGCAGGGATCATTCGACCTGAGGCCACCCGAGCCGGTCACGAACCGGCGGACACTGCATTGTACTGTGCCACACGAGCGGGCGACTCCGACCGTGCACCCCAGGGCCGCCACACGCCCCGTCAGGCAGCCGCACGCCCGTCGGCGCAGAGGACACAACACGACGACGGCCCGCGATGACCGCCAGGCGTGGCCGTCGGGACCGAACCCAGGCTCCACGTGGCACACGCCCCACCGACCCTGAAGATCACAGCTGGTCCGGCGAATCCATGGCCGAACCGCGCCCAGCCGCGGACTCGCCCTCCGGGGCCGCCCCGGATGCGGTCGCGGCGTGCTGCTGTACTTCGGCCGCCACGGCTTCGAGGACGGCACGGTCAGCGTCGGACAACTCGGCGTGCTCCACCAGATCCGGCCTCCGCAGCAGGGTGCGGCGAAGCGCCTGCGCCCGCCGCCACCGGGCCACGGCCGCGTGATCCCCGGATCGCAGGACCGCCGGTACCTCGGCGCCCCGCCAGACCTGCGGACGCGTGTACACCGGTGCCTCGAGCAGACCGTCGGAAAACGAATCGTCAGCCGCCGACGCGCTGTTACCGAGCACTCCCGGCAGGAGACGGGCGACCGCCTCGAGGATGACCAACGTGGCGACCTCGCCGCCGGCCAGCACGTAGTCACCGATCGAGATCTCGTCATCCGCCCAGGTATCGATCACCCTGGAGTCGATGCCCTCGTAACGACCGCAGCAGAACACCAGCCACGGCTCCCGTGCGAGCTCCTCCGCGTGACGCTGCGAGAACGGCCGGCCCGCCGGGGTCGGCACGACGACCCGCGGGCGGCGTGCCGGGTCCGATGCCGCGATCTCCAACAGCGCCGCGTCCCATGGTTCGGGACGCATCACCATTCCGGGACCACCGCCGTAGGGAGCGTCGTCGACCGTCCTGTGCACGTCGCTGGTCCACGCCCGCAGGTCATGGGTGCGGACGTCGAGGGTCCCACGCTCCTGGGCCCGGCCCACCAAGGACAGGCGCAACGGCTCCAGGTACGCGGGAAAGATGGTCACGACGTCGGCGCGCATCGGCAGCTCCCGGAGCATCGGGATCGGCCCCGAACCAGGAGTCGCCCGCAATGGTGGATCATCGCCGACCGGGCCGGAGCGGAATCAGTCGAGATCAAGCAGACCAGGCGGTGGATCGACGACGATCCGACCCGCAGCCGGATCCACAGTCGGGACGATCTCCCGCACGAACGGAACGAGATGCTCGCCCCCGCCCGGACGCCCGACGGCGAGCAGGTCGCCCGCCGGCGCATGGATGACGTCCGTCACCCGCCCCAGCGGGGCACCGGCCGTCGTGACCGCTTCCAGGCCGACGAGGTCACGGTCCCACCACGTGTCGCCGGCTTCGCCCTCGGCGTCCTCGTCGTCGTCCACCGGTGGTCCGGCCTCGGCGGGGNCGATGGTCAGCAGGACGTCGCGAAGGGCCTCCGCGGCACCCCGATCCTCGACTCCCTCAAAGCGGAGCAGGAGACGGCCCGAATGCCAGCGGGCCACGGCGACCGTGAGGGGGGCACCGCCGCCCTCACGCCCGAGCACCGCACCCAGCGCAAACCGACGCTGCGGCACATCCGTCCGTACCTCGATCGTGACGTCGCCTCGAACACCATGCGGTCGGCCGATCCGGCCGACGACGATCGGCTCAGTCACGGAGGTGGGCGGCGGGTGGACCGGTGGCATCGCCAGGCCGACGAGTGTCAGCGGTCCACATCGACGACATCGATCCGCAGTCCACGGCCGCCAACGCCGCCCATGACCGTGCGCAGAGCACGGGCTGTGCGGCCCCGCCGACCGATGACCTTCCCGAGGTCGTCGGGATGCACCCGCACTTCCAGGGTCCGGCCGCGCCGACCGTTGTTGAGATCCACGCGGACGTCGTCAGGATGGTCAACGATGCCCCGCACGAGATGCTCGAGGGCCGCTTCCAGCACCTACTGCCCCGCGGCGGTCGGCGCGTCCGCGGCCGGTGCGTCCGCACCATCCGCCGACGCGGCCTTCTTGGCCTTCTTCGGAGTGGTCGCCGGACGGTCCTCGGCGCCCGCAGCGGCCCGCGCCGCCGCCTGGAAGATCTCCCGCTTGTCGGCCTTCGGCTCGGCGACCTTCATGGGCGGCGGGGCCGGCAGGTTCTTGAACTTCTGCCAGTCACCGGTGACCTTGAGGATCGCGAGGACCGGCTCGGTGGGCTGAGCCCCGACCGACAGCCAGTGCTGAGCCCGCTCGGCATCGACCTTGATGATGCTCGGGTCGGACTTCGGGTGGTACTGCCCGATGGCCTCGATGACCCGGNCGTCCCGCTTGGTGCGGGCGTCGGCCACGACGATGCGGTAATGCGGCTCGCGCATCTTGCCGAGACGCTGCAATTTAATCTTGGTTGCCACGGTGGTCGAACGGCTCCAGACGTGTCGGTGACCGCCGGACCCCGGAGGTACGGGAGGTCCGACGGTGGGAAAGCACCAGCGCCGGAACAACCACTCGAATCACTCTCGTACAGCACGAGATCGGAGGGCAGCCACACCGACGCTGGCAGGCAGGGCCTGCACTAGAGCTTACAGTCTGCCAGACCGCGGCCGTCAGCCGCGCACCCGGGAGAGCGCGGACTCGTCAGGCGGGACCACGCCTGTCAGCGACCGCCGCGCGGACCTCCGGGCGGCATCCCGCCAAGGCCCTCCTGCTGGCGCATGAGAGCCGCCAGATCCGGCATACCGTCCGGGAACCCAGGCCCCTTGCCGAGACGCTCCTGCGCCGCGGACTTCTGCGCCTTGGCCTGCGCCGCCCGCGCCGCCGGGTTTCCCTTGCGGTTCGCGCCCTTCCCCTTCTTGGCGGCCTTACGGGCGGAGGCGGCCTTCGCCCGGGCCATCCCGCCGGGCAGCCCCATTCCACCCGCCATCTGCCGCATCACCTTGCGGGCCTCGGCGAAGCGGTCGAGCAGCTGGTTGACCTCGGTAACCGTGACACCGGACCCGCGGGCCACGCGCGCCTTACGAGAGGCCTGAAGGATCCTGGGATCACGCCGCTCCCCCGGCGTCATCGACCGGATGATGGCGACCACCCGGTCGACGTCGCGGTCATCGACCTGGGCGAGCTGCTCCTTCATCTGCCCCATGCCGGGCAGCATGCCGAGCAGGTTGCCGATCGGACCCATCTTGCGGACCGTGAGCATCTGGTCGAGGAAGTCCTCGAGCGTGAACTCCGAGGCCGCCATCTTCGCGGCCATCGCCTCGGCCTGCTCGGCCTCGAACGCCTTCTCAGCCTGCTCGATCAGGGTGAGAACGTCACCCATCCCGAGGATCCGCGACGCCATCCGCTCCGGATGAAAGACGTCGAAGTCGTCGAGGGCCTCGCCGGTGGAGGCGAACATGATCGGGCGCCCGGTCACCTGGGCGACCGACAGCGCCGCGCCGCCGCGGGCGTCACCGTCGAGCTTGGTCAGCACGACGCCGCTGAACCCGACCCCGTCGGCAAAGGCGTTGGCCGTGGCTACGGCGTCCTGACCGATCATGGCGTCGAGGACGAAGAGAATCTCGTCCGGCGAGACGGCGTCACGGATATCCGCGGCCTGACGCATCAACTCCTCGTCGACGCCGAGCCGGCCAGCCGTGTCGACGACGACGACGTCGAAGACCTGGCGGCGGGCGTGGGCCAGCGCGTCGCGAGCCACTCGGACCGGATCCCCGACCCCGTTGCCGGGTTCGGGGGCGAAGACCTCGACGCCGGCGCGCGCCCCCACCACCTGGAGCTGGTTGACCGCATTGGGGCGCTGCAGGTCGGCCGCGACCAGCAGTGGGGTGTGCCCCTGCGCCTTCAGCCACCGCCCCAGCTTGCCTGCGAGGGTGGTCTTGCCCGTGCCCTGCAGGCCGGCAAGGAGGATCACGGTAGGCGGCGTCTTGGCGAACCGCAGAGTCGTCGTGCCGCCACCGAGGATGGCGACGAGCTCCTCATTGACGATCTTGATGACCTGCTGGGCCGGATTCAGCGAGGCGCCGACCTCGGCCCCCCGCGCCCGGCTCTTGATCGCCGCGACGAAACTGCGGACCACGGGAAGCGCGACGTCCGCCTCCAGCAGCGCCACCCGGATCTCCCGTGCCGTGGCGTCGATGTCCGCATCGGTCAGGCGCCCCCGACCACGCAGCGACGTGAAGACCTTGTCGAGGCGGCTGGAAAGGGTGTCGAACACGCGCACACACTCCGAGATCGCAGGCGGACCGCAGGCACCAGCGTACGCACCCGACGACGAGGACAACACACCCCGCGTCCGAACACCCCGCGTCCGAACACCCCACGTCCGAACACCCCACGCCCGATCGTCCGGTGCCCGATCGTCCGGTGCCCGATCACCCGATCACCCGGTGATNGATGGCCACTCGCCCTACGCGGGCTCTGGTCCGGCTGGGCGCACAGGCGGACAGGCCGGCGCTGCCGATCACCCCGCAACCATGCGCGGCCCGGCGAGGCATACCCGCACGGACGCCGACCTGGTCTCGTACCGGCCGGATCCGCCCTCTGCGCTGAGGACGGCGAGACGCCTCGCCGGACGCTCACCCCCCAGCCGGAAACTCGCCGAGGACGATCGTCGCGGCTTACCGAGGAGCCTCCCGGCTCCACTCAGCGATGAAGCCTAGATCACATTCGGAGCGACGGGAAGACCTTGACGTGTGACACTCCGTGGTCTCCGTGCACCGCAGGAGCCGAGGGGTGCTCGGTCCGTCAGACCGGCTCGCCGAGCAGGGCGTCGACGAAGGCCTCGGGCTCGAAGGGAGCAAGGTCGTCTGGTCCCTCGCCCAGGCCGATCAGCTTGACCGGCACGCCGAGCTCGCGCTGCACAGCGATGACGATCCCGCCCTTCGCCGTGCCGTCGAGCTTCGTCAGCACGACGCCGGACAACTCCACCGCCTCGGTGAACACCCGGGCCTGGACCAGCGCGTTCTGCCCGGTGGTGGCGTCCAGCACCAGCAGGACCTCGTCGACGGGACCGTGCTTGCCGATCACCCGCTTGATCTTCGCCAACTCGTCCATCAGGCCGGTCTTCGTATGCAGGCGGCCGGCGGTGTCGATCAGCACGGTGTCGGCGGCCGAATCGATGCCCTGCTTCACCGCGTCGAAGGCGACCGAGGCCGGGTCACCGCCCTCGGCCCCACGGACGGTCACGGCACCGACCCGCTCGCCCCAGGTCTGCAGCTGATCCGCAGCCGCCGCCCGGAACGTGTCGGCCGCGCCAAGCACCACCGTTCGGCCCTCGGCCACCAGCAGCCGCGCGATCTTGCCGCAGGTCGTGGTCTTTCCGGTGCCATTGACCCCGACGACGAGGACGACGGCCGGACGATCCGGCACCGACGTCCGCAGCGAACGATCGGTCGCCGTGCCGACCTGGGCGAGTAGTTCGTCGCGCAGCATCGCCCGCGCCTGGGTCGGGGTACTGGCGCCGAGCACCTTGGTGCGTTCACGCAGCGCTGCTACCAGCTCACCAGTAGCCGCCACGCCGACGTCGGCGACGAGCAGGGTCGCCTCCACGTCCTCCCACGTCTCCTCGTCGAGATTGTCGCCCGACAGCAGGGAGAGCAGGCCGCGGCCGAGTGCATTCTGCGAGCGGGACAGGCGTAGGCGCAGTCGCACCAACCGGCCGGCCGCCGGGGCCGGCGTCTCCNCCGGGGGCCGCTGCTGCGGCGGAACCGAGGGCGCGAGGTTCGTGTCCGCCGGTCCCGCGGTTGCGGCGTCCCCGACCACCGGCACGCCGGTCGTGTCCCCCAGGGGCGGCGCGGTCCTGGACGCGGCGGGCAGGCCGACGTCGTCGATCGTCCGGGTCGCCGAATCGCGAGGCGCCTCGGCATCGTCACCGACGCCGGGAGACAGGTCGGTGTCGGACCGGCCGCCCCTTCCGACGGCCCTGCGGGGGCGCCGCCGCACGGCGCTGCCCACCACGAGTCCCATGGTGGCCAGTGCGACGACGGCGATGACGACGATCAGGATGAGGAGCTCCACCCCCCGATCCTGACAGATGGCCGGGGGTGCCCGGGGTGCTCACCCACCCCCGGCACCCACCCGGGCCGGGTCAGACAGCCGCCCGTTCCCGCAACCGCTGGCTGATCACGGTCGTGACTCCGTCACCACGCATCGCCACGCCGTACAGGGCGTCGGCGATCTCCATAGTCCGCTTCTGGTGGGTAATGATGATCAGTTGGGACTTCTGCCGCAGCCCCTCGATGGCGTTCAGCAACCGGCCGAGGTTGCGATCGTCCAGGGCCGCCTCGACCTCATCGAGAACGTAGAACGGTGACGGACGGGCCCGGAAGATCGCCAGCAGTAGCGCGAGTGCGGTCAGCGATCGCTCCCCACCCGACAGCAGTGACAGCCGCTTGACCTTCTTGCCCGGCGGGCGTGCCTCGACCTCGATCCCGGTGGTCAGCATGTCGTCGGGGTCGGTGAGCACCAGGCGGCCCTCGCCACCGGGGAAGAGGGTGGCGAAGACCACCTCGAACTCCCGGGCGGTGTCGGCGAAGGCTGCGGCGAACACCTCACGCACCCGGACGTCGACCTCCTCGACCACGAGCAGCAGGTCCCGCCGTGTGCTCTTGATGTCGTCGAGCTGCGCCGACAGGAACGCCGCCCGCTCCTGCAGGGCAGCGAACTCCTCCAGCGCAAGCGGGTTGATCCGGCCGAGGCGGGCCAGCTGCTTCTCCGCGGTGGCGGCCCTGGCGTTCTGCTCGGCCCGGTCGAACGGCGCCGGCGTACCGTCCGGGTCGTCGGGCGGGACCGGCACCTGTGGCCCGAACTCGGCCACGAGGTCCTCGGCGCCGATCCCGAACTCCTCCATCGCCTTGGTCTCGAGCGTCTCCGCCCGCAGCCGCTTCTCCGCGCGGGCCAGTTCGTCGCGGTGCGCCGCATCCCGAAGCGCCGCAACCTCGGTGGCAAGTGCCCGCGTCTGCTCACGCACGGCGGTCAGGTCCGACTCGGTCGCGCGGCGCAGGGCTTCGGCCTCCGCACGCTCGGCCGCAGCACGGGCCAACGAACGGTCCAACCGATCCAGGGTCACCTGGGTGGCGTCCCCGAGTGCCGCCGCGACCACAGCCTGCCGCTCGCGCACCTCCCTCCGGCGGGCGGCGGCGGCCCGGGCCGCTCGTTCGCTCGCCGCGGCCCGGATCAGCCCGTCCGCTCGACCCTGCAGGCCGCGCACCCGTTCCTCGCTGGTCCGCACGGCCAGCCGGGCCTCTACCTCGGCGGCACGCACGGCCGAGGTAGCGGTGACCAGCCGATCCCGCTCGGCCGGCGTCGGCTCATCGATCTCCGGCTGCGCCGAGGTTGCGGCGAGGGCGGTCTCCAGCTCGGTCAGCGCGCCGTAGGCCCGGTCCCTGGCCGTCTCCGCGCGGCCGCGAACGGCCTCGAGCCGGGCCACCTCCGAGCCCGCACCGCCCTTCGCCCGCTCAAGCTGTGCGACCTGCTCGGACAACGCTCGATACCGGGCGTCGGCCCCGTGCAGGGCGGCCAGCGCCGCGTCGATGGCCGAACGGGTCCGCGCCACCTCGGCTCTGGCCGGCTCGAAGGACTCGTGGGCCGACTCGGCCCGTCGGGCCGCCTCCACCACTCCGGCCTGCGCCTCGTCGGCCGCCGCGCGCAGCTCGATCGCCGATGGCGGATGTGCGCTGCCCCCGATCGACGCTGCGGGACCGAGGACATCGCCGGACCTCGTGACAGTCCGCAGATCAGGCCGAGACCGGACGGCGAGCTCGGCGGCGGCCAGATCGTCGACGACGATGGTGCGTTCGAGCAGCGACACCAGCGCGAAACGGAAACGGTCGTCGACAATCTCCACCAGGGCCAGGGCGGGGACGCAGCCCTCGGGGAGCGGGCCGGCCACGTCGCCGACCGGCTCGTCCGCCTCACCGCGGCCCCGGCCGGTGCGCTGCCATCCGCCGGCGCCCTCGGCATCGCCTGCGGTTCCGCTCCCATCTCCCATGGTCCCGGCGATCACCACCGCAGCTCGGCCGGCATCGGCCTGCCGCAGCCAGGCGAACGCGGTCAGTACCTCGGTCGGCGTGGCGACCAACAGCGCGTCGNCCGCCGGCCCCAGCGCCGCAGCCACCGCTACCTCGGCTCCCGGCCGCACGGTCACAACGTCGGACAGCCGGCCCAGGGGCGCAAAAGAGGGGTCCAGGGGCGGGAGTTCGGGCCGGCCCCTGTCGGCCGAGGCGGAGTCCTTCATCGCACCTGATCGGTGCCGACGGCTACCGGGTCCGCCCCTTTTCCCGCCGGACGACCTCGCGGGCGACCCATCACCCGATGACACGCCATCGTGAGCCCGCTCGGCGCCGTCTCGCGGGCCGCCCGCGTTGCCCGGCGGCTCGCCCTGAGGAACCCGCGCCCGCGCGACGGCCTCGAGCAGAGCCGCCACGCCGTCGGCTGGCACGAGCGAAAGCTGGAGAGCATCACGGCGCGCCGTCCAGGACGCCCGGTCCCGCTCGGCCGCACGCTCCTGTGCCCGCAGCGTCTCCAGGCGGTCGGTCGCACTGGCATGCACCGCCACCGCGGTGCGGTGCCGTTCGGCGAGTTCCTCTCGAGCGCCCTCCATCTGGGTGAGTTCCGTCTCCAGCGCGGTCCGGGATTGGGCGGCCTCCGCATCGCGCTCCCGTGCGGCCGTCAGCGCCTCCGTCGTCCGCGCGATCTCCTCTTCCGCGCCGCTCGCCCNCGACCGCGCGGCCTCGACCTGGCCGGCGAGCCGAGCGATCTCCTCGCGCCGGGAGGACGCGGCGCGGGCCGCGGCGATCAGCTCTCGTTCCTCGTGTGCCAGCGCTGCCTCGAGGTCCGCCCGCCTGATGACCACCTCCTCGAGCAGCTCGCGATCGCGTTCCAACCGCTCGGTGAGCGCGATCTCCTGCTCCCGGACCGCGATCGCCTCCTGCTCGAGCTCCTCTGGATCACGGCGACCCCGTAGCTCATCGGATCCGATCCGCAGCAGCCGGGCTCGCTCAGTCGCCAGCGAGCGGGTTCCCAGCAACCGCTCCCGCAGGGAGGCCATCGCGTACCAGGTCTCCTGCGCCGCGGCCGCACGAGGGACGACGGCGGCAAGCNCCGCCTGGAGCTGCGCTTCACGCTGCGCCGTGGCGCGTTGCGCCGTCTCCGAGTCGGTGAGACGTCGCCGCAGCGCCTCCTCGTCCACGACGTCTGAGGCGATCGCGGTCCGCGCAGAGTGCAGATCGTCCGCAAGCAGCCGAAGTCGGGCGTCCCTGAGCGAGGCCTGGATGACTCCGGCCTTTCGCGCGATCTCCGCCTGCCGGCCGAGCGGACCTAGCTGCCGACGTAGCTCCGCGGACAGGTCGCTGAGTCGGGTGAGGTTCGCCGACATCGCCTCAAGCTTGCGCAGCGCCTTCTCCTTGCGCTTGCGGTGCTTGAGAACGCCGGCGGCCTCCTCGATGAACGCACGGCGATCTTCGGGGCGCGCGTGCAGCACGGCGTCGAGCTGGCCCTGGCCCACGATCACGTGCAACTCGCGGCCGATCCCCGAGTCGCTCATGAGCTCCTGGATGTCGAGGAGCCGGCATCCCGTGCCGTTGATCGTGTATTCGCTCTCCCCGCTGCGAAACATGAGACGGCCGACGGTCACCTCGGTGTACTCAATCGGCAACGCGCCGTCGGAGTTGTCGATCGTGAGCAGCACCTCGGCCCGACCAAGCGCCGGGCGCGCGGGTGTGCCCGCAAAGATGACGTCCGACATGGTGCCGCCCCGCAACGCCTTGGCGCCCTGCTCCCCAAGCACCCAGGCGATGGCATCGACCACATTGCTCTTACCGGACCCATTCGGGCCTACCACACAGGTAATTCCGGGCTCGAGATGCAAGGAGGTCGAGCTCGCAAAGGACTTGAAGCCCCGCAGGGTCAGGCTCTTGAGGTGCACCGGTCTCCGGAGCGGTGAGGAGGGCTCGCCGGACTGGTGACGGATAGCCGGGAGCAGCCGACGGTGGGATAGACCCATCCTATCGAGCGACACAAAGCACGCATGCAGCTACACTCCGCAGTCGCGCTCCGAAATAGGGCCTGCGGAGTCGGAGAAGTAACCTGTCTCGCCAGGATTCCGGCAAGACCGACACTGCAATCCCAGCCCCGAACGGGGACGGAACATCGCAGCACTCCGGGTCACGCTAGGAGTACACTCCCGAACGACGACCCTGATGTCGCGACGGCCGCCCCCGACCAAGCGACGCCTCAATTACAGTATGTAGCCAATTACGCACACACTTAAGGCCCGAAAATCGCTTAAGCTGGGCGGAGTCAGTACGAAGGGGCGTTCCTCACAGGAAACGCCCCGATAGCCGACCTTGCGGTTCAGGTGTACGCCGGCTCGGCGTCGAGTGCCCGGACATCCTCCGGTACGTCGACACCTCCGACCAGTGCCTCGTTGACCTCGCGTACTCGAGTCAGTTCAGCCTCAAGTTCCGCAACTCGAGCACGGAGCCGGCGCACCTCGTAGGAGAGACGCAGGTCGCTGCCGGAACCGACGTGGCCGAAAAGGGCCTTCGCCATAGTGATGGTCCTCCACGATGAGTGACCTAGTGGGTGTCGGACAACACAAGATCCGAACAGATCAGAGTGCGCCCCAAACAATGGCTCTAGAGTCCCACGCCGAGTGACCGAAAGTCAAGAGCATGCCACATGCCCCCCGACTGATCCGGTGAACACNCAAAAACTTGACGGTCATCCTGACGACAGTTGGGCCAGCGCAGTGTCCACAGGCAGTCACTTCCGGCGAAAGTCGACCAGATCGCCCTGTGCCCTCTGCCACACCACCTCGACCCGATCCGTCCAACCGGGAGTGTGACCCGTCACGAGCAGGCGGGCCAGGTTCTGACATGCGGACGCCGCGCCCTCCGCAATCACCACGACGGCGCCATCGGGCATATTGGTGGCCGTTCCCACCAGGCCGAGCCGGCGGCCACGGGTGCGCACGTAGTCACGAAAACCGACGCCCTGGACACGGCCGACGACACGAGCCGTGAAGCGGACCACGGTCGGGCCAGGCGCCGCCTGCTTCATGGATACCTCGCTCATCAGCACGGTAGGGTACAGCCCATCGTGGACACCTCATCTTTCTCAGACATGGCAGGCTGTTCGAGCGAGGCGCGACGGCCGGTGGACCCTCAACGGGCGCGGCCGCTGGGGCCGCGTTCCCGCCGCAGGTCCACCGCCGTGGCACTCGTCTGCGGAGCCCTCGGGTCCGCTCTGCTGATAAGCGGTTGCGGGCAGAACTTCTCCCAGGACGGCGGAGCGCTACCCGTCCCGCACGCAAGCACCGATGGTGATCGCCATGTGACGCCAGAACCGGTCGACGGCGCAGACAAGATCATCGGACCCGGCTACGCTCCGCCACGGACCTCCGGCCCCACACAGACCGCAGTTCCCAATCTTCCAGGCGGCAAGCTCTAGCCAGGAAGATCCGTCATCTATCCACGCGAGCCGATCGCTGGCGAGACCCGACCGGACACCCGGTTGCCGAGCCCGAGGTCGGCTCGCTCGCCGGCCAGGTAACCCGCCCGACCGCCGCTACCGGAAAGCTGACGCGCCCGCGGCGTCCGCAGGCGCGGGTAGACGGCGGCGAGATGCGCGTCCACCCGCTGACTCCGGTCCGCCAGGACCACCGCGACCGAGGGGCGACTCTCCAAGCCGTCGCCCTCCTCCGCCCGCTGCTGAGCCTGGGCCCGCTCGCGGGCCGTCCGTTCCGTACGGGCCAACCGCTGCGCGACGGCCAAGGCGAACCCGGCCATCCACGACCGGCGAAACGCTCTCGGGTCCTCATACCGCGGCGGGCGCGTGACGGCCAATCCGTGTGCCTGCTGCACAAGCAGCGAGGTGAACAACAACTGCACGCGGCGGATGTCCGCATCCATGCCGAAAAGGTGCGCGGAATGCTCCGTCCCGTGATCACGGCGAACCGTGCGATGCACGAGCCGGCATCCCAGCGGGGCTGCGATGCTCGCCAACAGCGAGACCTTGTCTCGGGCGTAGGGCGAGTCGACGGTAACCACAAGATCTGCGGCGGCGGCCCGACGCGGCGCGGCCTCCTCGATGAGCGCGCGATCGATCCCATACTGCGCGATGAGCTCGGCTGCCTTGACGTTGTAGGTCTCCCTGGCGGCCTCAGTGAGCCCCTCGGCCTCCGCCATGGCCAGGAGTTTTCGCACCCGACCAAGCAGCGCATCCGGATTCATGGCATCTCCGTCCCTCTCGCCTCGGGCGGCTCAAGCACGACCCGACGCCGTCGGTGGTGCCTCACCGAGCCGGGAGCATCCCCGGCTCGGCCCCGGATGAGGCGACAGTGTGGTCCAGCACGCGAGCGGGCCCTCACCGCCCTCACGCTGCGACGTCCGAGATCACCTCGCGAGGAGGTCACTGCCTTCGAACGTTTGATCGAAGCCTACCACCTGGGTCGGCGGGGTGGGCGCTGGCAGGTGGGACAGGTGAAACTGGACCTGTTCATGAAGGCGTCCCGGCGGATCGTGTCCCCACACCGGCTGCAGAGCAGACCTGCGCGACCGTAGACCTCCAGTGACCGCTCGAACAGTCCGCTGACCCCCTCGGTCGAGACATACAGCCTGTCGAAGGACGTCCCGCCCGCGTCGAGGGCCGCAATCATGACCGTACGGACGCAGTCCAGCAGCCGACGGATCTCGGGACGGGTCAATGTCTCCGTCGGACGGGCGTAGTGCAGCCTGGCCGCCCACAGCGCCTCGTCCGCGTAGATGTTGCCCACACCGCTGACCAGCGTCTGGTCGAGCAGCGCCCGCTTGACGCCGGTGCGGCGTCCACGCAGCCGTCGGACGACGAGGTCCTCGTCGAAGTCGGGATCAAGCGGGTCCCGGGCGATGTGAGCGACCGGCTCGGGCAGCTCCCCACCACCGACGGCGACCGCCAGGCCGCCGAAGGTTCGCTGGTCGACGAACCGCAGTTCCCGACCTCCATCAAGGAAGGTGAAGCGGATTCGCAGGTGCTTCTGATCCGGAGTCGCCGGCGGCACCACAAGGAGTTGACCGCTCATGCCGAGATGCGCGATCAGAGCGTCGTCGGGGGCGGATGACGGGCACGACGCCGACGAGGGCAGGCCCGTCGGCGCGCTTTCCGTCTCCGACTCGACCGCCAGCGCCGACACCGGCGCCTCGGCCGGGATCGCCGCCGCGGGTTCCGTCCTCAGTGCGAGCCAGAGGTACTTGCCACGACGTCTCGCGGCGGTCACCCGCCGCCCGACGAGCAGGGCGGAGAATTCACCCGCGCCGGCCGCATGACGGCGAACCGCACGCGGGTGACACACCGCAACCGAGGCGATGACCCGGCCGACGACGCCGCGCTGCAGCCCGCGGCGTACGACCTCCACCTCTGGTAGCTCTGGCATGATCTCCGACCGTCGGGGGCGGTGTCAGGGGCGGAACCGGCACGAGCCATCCGTGCGAAACGGAACGTCAGGGCATGGCAGTCGGTGGTCGTGGNCCTCAGTGACCCGAGACGTGCCCCCGGTCCAGTTGACCTGCCACGGAAGGATCACCGAGCACGGCGGGACCGGTCGGACTGCCGTCTGCATCCTGCTGCTCCGCTGCGGCCGCTCGACTCTCCAGCACGGCGAAGGCCGCTGCCGCAGCCCGCTGCTCCGCTTCCTTCTTGCTGCCGCCCTCGCCCTCGCCCAGCGGCTCGCCGGCGATGCGCGCGTGCGCTGTGAATCTCTTGGCGTGATCGGGGCCGGCCTCCTCGACCACATATTCAGGCGGTCCGAGAGCGAGCAGAGCCGTCTGTTCCTGCAACGATGTCTTCCAGTCCAGCCCGGCGCCGCGACCCGCAGCCTCGTCCAACAACGGATCGAACAGGCGATGCACGAAGATGGAGGCCGCGTCGAGGCCAGCCGAGAGATAGACCGCCCCGATGATGGCCTCGAGGGTATCGGCCAGAATGCTCGCCTTGTCGCGGCCCCCGGTCGTCTCCTCCCCTCGGCCGAGCAGCAGGTAGGGTCCCAGTCCGTTCGGACCGAGGCCACGAGCAACGTCGGCGAGTGCCCGCATGTTCACNACCGAGGCCCGCTGCTTGGCCAGCTGCCCCTCGGGAAGATCAGGATGACGGAGGAAGAGTGCGGCGGTCACGACGAGACCGAGCACGGCGTCACCCAGAAACTCCAACCGCTCGTTGGTGGGAAGACCACCCTTCTCGTAGGCGTAGGAACGGTGCGTGAGCGCCCGGTCCAGCAGCTCCGGATCGATGGCAGCCTCGAGGACCTCGATCAGGCCGTCCCGTGGCGGGGGAGGCGGAAGATGGCGCGTCATCCGGCCAACCCAGCCAGCGCCCGCCGCCGCGCCACCAGGATCGCCATCGCAGCCCGTGTCCGCGGGACGAGATCCCCGCGCACCGCCAAGGACGCCACCCTCAGCGCCGCGAGCAGCCCGCCGGCCCCGGCATCCACGGATCCTCCTTGGGTGTGCTCCGCATGGACCGCGACACCGTCGACCCCCAGCACGATCGTTCCCCCTCGCACATCAGGATCTTCCAATGTTCCCCATGCCGGATCCAGGCCGGCGTCCGTGCCGCCGGCAATATCTCGACGTTCCCAATCTCGACGTTCCCAGCTCGATACACCTCGAATGGTCGACAGCACGACATCACCGGTGTAACCGTCGGTCACCGCGACCTCCAGCCGCCGGTCTGAGCCTGCTGCTGAAGACCAACCAACGGCCGCCCGATCCTGACCGGCCGGCTCAGATCGGGCGAGAACACTTTCCACCGTGCACGGACCGACATAGTTCAGATCGAGCGACCGAAGCAGCTCGTCGGCGAGGCGCCGCGGCGGATCCGACAACGCCTCCCGGGGTCCCAGCAGCCCGATCCGGGGTGTGTCCACCGCGAACCGCAGGGTCGCGTATGCGCTGCCCAGCAGCGCGGACTGGGCAAGCTCGTCGGCCGTCACCCCGACGGTCGACCCGGCGTCACACAACACGACGCCCGCCTCCTGCCGCCCGATGATCGCAGCTAGTACCGCTCGTGTGGCACCGGGAAGCAGTCCGTAGGTGAACTGGGCAGCGGCGACGACCGATTCGATGGGCGCTACCGAGACCATCGCATCGGCGTCGCCCTCACGCGCCAGCCGGGCGGCCACCCTGACGCCGGCGTCCCTGCGCGAGNGGACATCGCGAAGGGCGGCGGGTCCCCCCGCCACCGTGCGGGTAGCGGATCTCAGCAGCACTCTTTCGCCAGCCGAGATGCCGAGCCGTGCAAGCTCCTCACGTACACCTTCCGCGGGCGAAACCAGGATCAGTACGAGACGCGGGTCCGCGTCCAACGCGCTGGGCAACGCCTCAAGGAGGGGCCCCACAGGGAGCCCCTCCCCAAGCAGATCAACGGCGATGCGGGTCACACCGGTCAGACGTCAAGCACCTGACGATCGTTGTACCGGCCGCACGTCGTGCACACGGTGTGCGGCCGGATCACGTGCCCCCGGGAGCACTTCGCGAGGGTCGGCACCTTGGCCTTCCACTGCGAACGGCGAGACCGGGTGTTGCTGCGCGAGGTGCGCCGCTTCGGGACGGCCACTATTCCTTCTCCTTGCTCTCGTCAGGGTCGGACCGACCCTGATCAGTTCCCGTCGGAGCGCCGCCTTCCGCCATAGCGGACAACGCAGCCCACCGCGCGTCGAGGCGGTCGTGGGAGTGATTCGGCCCGACCTCGTCGAGCCGTGCCCCGCAGTCCACGCACAGTCCCGCGCAGTCCGGCCTGCAGGTGGGCGACAACGGTAGATCCAGTACCAGCGTGTCCCGGACCACGGGCTCCAGGTCAGCATGATCGTCTACGAGGACCCGGGCGTCGTCGTCATCCGCCACGTCCGCAGCTCGGTCAGCGTAGTAGAAAAGCTCCCGGATCTCGACGGTGCCGACGTCGGACACCTCGTCGAGACAGCGGCCGCACTCGCCCTGTAGCGGGGCCACGACCGTGCCGCTGACCAGCACCCCCTCGATCACCGACTCCAGCCGGAGATCCAACGTGGCGGTGGCCCCCGCGGGGACCCACATCATCTCGGTCCCGAGATCGGCGGGGAGCACCGCCTGGGCCCGGACACGGCGCATCGACCCCGGCCGCCGGCCGAGCTCGCGGGTGTCAAGCACCAGAGGGCCCTTGGGCGTCCTACGGCGGGGGGGGGATCCAGTCATGGCGGCAGTCGAATTCACGTCTAGGTTCGGCTCGGGAAAGCCCGCGGTGGCGGACCTTACATGGGGGTGGGGCTGTTGCAGCGCCGGCTGACGACCGAGAAGCCGGCCTCCGATGGCCCCTCAGGGCATCCCGGAGGACCGCCGGACGCACCCCAGCCAGTCGACGACTACGGATCCAGCGTATCCGATCGGGTCACGACACGGCCCGCACGCTGTCGGCACCCGCCGGGGGACATCCGGCCCCCCATGGCCACTCATCCAGCCCCGGTGTGAAGCGGGCTGCAGGGCGAGCGGCCTCGGGCGCACCCCAGCGGCTGCGGTAGCGACTACTCGACCGCGCGCTCGCGGAGCTGCTTGAGCACCACATCGGGCACGAGGTGCGAGACGTCTCCACCGTAGCGAGCGACCTCCTTCACCAGGCTTGAAGACAGAAACGCATACTGCGGGTTCGTGCTCATGAAGAGCGTTTCCACACCTGCGAGCGAATTGTTCATCTGCGCCATCTGAAGTTCGTAGTCAAAGTCGCTGACCGCGCGCAGACCTTTGACGATCGACTGGATACCACGCGCACGACAGAAGTCGACCACCAGGCCGTGTGACGCATCCACCACTACGTTGGACGGCGCCATCGGATGATTGCGCACCGCCTCACGAATGAGCTCCATGCGCTCATCGATGGTGAACAGGGTGGCCTTGTTCTTGTTGATCGAAACGGCGACCACGACCTCGTCGAAGAGCTTGCTCGCCCTGATGACGATGTCGAGATGGCCGTTAGTGATCGGATCAAATGAACCGGGACAGACTGCCCTCCTCATGATCGAATACCGTACCAGAGAACACCCTCTCCGTACCTCCGGTCACGCAGCGCGAACAAGCCATCCGGCCACGCAACCGGACCCGACCGGTGAGACCTCTCGACTACACAGACACCGTCCGCAGCCAGCCATGCGCCACAACAGAGCTTTGCCAGCACTTCGCCGAGCTCGACGTCGCTCATCGCATATGGCGGATCGAGAAACATCACGTCGTAGGGATCCCCCGAAGTGTTCTGCACCACACGTGACACCGGGGCCTGCACGATCTCGGCGCCCGAAAGCCCCAGGGCAGTCACGTTCCGCCGCAGGGCTCGGACCGCTACCGGATCATGATCGACAAGAAGAGCATGTGACGCGCCGCGGGACAGCGCCTCCAGGCCCACCGCACCCGAACCCGCGTAGAGATCCGCAACCCGGGCACCCGGCAGGTCGACACACGTCGACAACGTGTTGAACAGACCCTCGCGGGCACGATCCGACGTCGGTCGGGTGGATCGACCCGCGGGAACGACGAGTTGTCGACCACCTGCGGTCCCACCGATAATTCGCGTCATCGAGGCGCTGGTCATCCCTTCTCGAGAAAGGCCGCGCTGGCATCATCGAGCGCTGCGTCAAGCAGCCGCCGCAGGGCGGGATGCTGATCCAGTTCGGGATCGGCATCAACCAATCGGGTTGCCTCGATGCGCGCCTCCCGGATCAGCTCCTCGTCCCTCAGCAGCGCCAGCAGCTTCAGGGATCGGCGTCCCCCTGACTGGGCCGCGCCGAGTACATCCCCCTCCCGGCGTTGAGCAAGATCGAGTCGGGCGAGCTCCGCGCCGTCGTTGGTCGCGGCGACCGCTCCCAGCCTTTCCCAGGCTGGCGTGCCCTGGTCCGCCGCCGTATGCAACAGGCACCACCCGGGTGCGGTGCCGCGCCCCACCCGTCCGCGCAGCTGGTGCAGCTGCGACACACCGAACCGATCCGCGTCGAGAACCACCATCACCGTCGCGTTGGGCACGTTCACCCCGACCTCGATGACCGTGGTCGCCACCAGCACATCGATCTGCCCCTCGGCGAAGCGGGTCATCGTGGCCTCCCGCTGTGCTGCCGGGAGGCGGCCATGCAGCGATTCCACCCGCAGGCCCGCAAGTTCACCGTCCACCAACTGTGGCAGCACGTCCGTCACCGTCGCCGCCGGACGTCCCACCCGCCCCGCCGCCTCGTCCGAGAGCGCACCGGGATCGTCGTCCACGCTGTCCCCCCCGATTCGGGGGCAGACAACGTAGGCCTGGCGGCCGGCCGCAACCTCATCACGGATCCGACCCCACATCCGATCGGCCCACGAGCGGATGGCCGCAGGAACGACGAACGTGGCGATCGGAGAACGGCCGCTCGGCAACTCGGTGAGCTCGGATACCTCGAGATCCCCGAAGACCGTCATGGCCACGGTCCGTGGGATCGGGGTCGCTGTCATGACAAGCAGATGCGGTGGGCGCCGGCCCCGTGCCCGCAGCGCGTCACGCTGTTCGACGCCGAACCGATGCTGCTCGTCGACGATGATCAGCCCGAGATCCGCGAAGATGACCTCTTCGTGCAGCAGAGCATGGGTCCCCACGATGAGACCGGCTGAGCCCTCCGCGATGTCCGCCAACGCCTCCCGCCGAGCGCGGGCGCCCATCGAACCAGTGACCAGGGTCACCCGAGTCGCTTGTTCGTCGGCACCGAGCTCGCCGGATCGCGCCAGATCGCCGAGCATCTCCCGCAGGCTCCGGCAATGCTGGGCTGCGAGCGTCTCGGTCGGTGCGAGAAGGACAGCCTGGCCGCCCGCATCGACCACGATAAGCATCGACCGGAGCGCCACGACCGTCTTGCCCGACCCGACCTCGCCCTGCAGGAGGCGGTGCATCGGCACCGGGCGCCCGATATCCCCCGCGATGGTGGCACCCACCTCACGCTGGCCCGCTGTGAGGGGGAAGGGCAGCGCGGCATCGAACGCGGCCAGCAGTCCGTCCGGCCTGGCGCTGCGGGCGGTCGTCGCCAACGCTTCCACCTCGCGGCGACGGCGCGCCAGCGCTACCTGGAGGACCAGAGCCTCGTCCCAGGTCAGACGCTTGCGCCCCGTAGCGACGTCGCCGCGGTTGGAAGGTTGATGCACCAGCCGGTAAGCCTCAGCGAGCGTGGACAGTCGATGCCGCCGACGCAGCTCCTCCGGCAACGGGTCCTCGAGAGGACCGAGGGAGTCCAAGGCCAGGCGGATGCATCTGGCCAAGGTCCAGCTCGGTACTTTGGCGGCGGCGGGATAGATCGGCACCAGCGCGTTTGCGAACAGCGGGCCGGTGACGTCGCCCTCGACCTCCGACTCCAGCAGCTGGACCTCGGGGTTGGTCAGCTGCCGGCGGCCGCGGTACTCGTCGATCTTCCCGGCGAACAGCGCTGTCGTCCCGGGGCGGAGGTCGCGTTCGCGCCAGCTCTGGTTGAAGAAGGTCAGAGCCAGCGCATGGGTGCCGTCTGTCACGGTGACTCGCAGCATGGATCGGCGGCTGCCCCGCATCGGTCGGCGCTCGATCTTCTCCACCCGCGCCTGGACCGTGACTGTGTCACCGACGACCAGGTCGGCGAGATCCGTCAGTTCGCCCCGCTCGTGATACCGGCGGGGCAGGTGTGCGAGGAGGTCACCGACCACATACAGCTCGAGGCCCTCCGCCAACAGGGTGGCGGCCCGCGGACCGAGGAGTGACTTCAGGGGCGTGTCGAGGTCGACCACACCCAGATACTGCCCGAACCGCCGACGACGCCGAGCTCCCTCGCCTTGTGCCCCACGGCCGAGACCACAGCGCCTGAGGTAACCTCAACCTGGTCTCTGCTGCGCGAGTTCTCCCGACCAGGCCATCAGGCTCACGGGATGAGTACGATCGCGGTCCTGACCGCCCGACGTCCCGGGCATGCACCGGGACCATTACTACTTCGACGGAGTGTTTTTCGTGTCTTCGGTGTGCGACGTCTGCGGCAAGGGACCGGGCTTCGGTATGTCGGTCTCCCACTCCCACCGACGCACTCGCCGTCGCTGGAACCCGAACATCCAGACAGTCCGTGCCGTCGTGGGTGGCACCCGTCGGCGACTGAACGTCTGCACCTCCTGCATCAAGGCGGGCAAGGTCGCGCGCGCCTGACGCGCTCTACACCACTTCGTCGAGGTAGGGTTCGGGCTCGCTGACGAACTGATGCCCGGTCTGGCTCGTCCAGACGTGGTGACCCGGCACGGGTTGGCTCAGGATCCAGATCCCGGCATGCTTCAACCGGTGGTGATGACGGCACAGCGGATCCGTGTTGTCGACCCGAGTCTTCCCACCCTCCGCGCGCGACGTCGTATGATCAAGATCGCAGTCTCGTGCCGGCTTGAGGCATCCCGGGAAGACGCAGGTCCTGTCCCGTGCGCGGACGAACCGGGCCATCGCTGGCGAAGGATGGCGTCTGTCTCCCACGTCGAGCACCGAACCGTCAATGGGATCGGTGACGATGCGCCGCCAGCTCGAACGTGAGCCGTGGGCGAGCTCGCGGGCCAGCTCGGCCGGGATCGGACCGTACCCTTCGAGCTCGCCGGGCGCGGTCGAGAGCCCCATCAACGTTGCCAGGGACACCACGACCGAGACCTCGGTGGCGACTGGGCCGTGTCGCTCGCCCATCACCAGATCGACCAACACGTCGGCCCGACGCTCACCGATACTGCGCTCGTCGTCCGGCCCCCCGGCGTCTCGGGCCAGCGCATCGATGCGCCGATAGACGGCAACCATCCGATCCGCGGGCAACAACGCCGACAGCTCCCCCATCCCGTCCTCCTTGGCGCGGGTCCGAACGTGACGGTCGCGCTCCCGCCGGCGCCGACGCTGGTCAGCCCCGTCCGGATCGACGGCGAGAACCGACCTGGTCACCGCGGCCCGGAAGCTGGGGCAGCTCGCCCGTGCTCCGCGCGCCAGCACCCTGTTCTCGACCGTACGGGCCTGGCTGACGTCGAGGCTTTTCGTGACGTCGGCCATCGCCCTCACCCGGTCAAGATCGATCTCGCCGGACTCCAACGCCGCAAGCGTCTCGGGCAGCCGGTCGACCACCGCCACTGCCAGCTCAAGCTGGCGTCCGGCGGCGGCGGGCGCGGAACGCGCCACGGCGGCGATCTCATCCCCGGCGAACTCGCTGAATCCCCGTTCCGCGCCCTCCCGGTCGCCCGCAAGCGGAGGACGGAGCCTGGCGAACCTGGCCCGCACGCGCAGCCGCCACGCCTCGAGCCTCGCCAGTTCCCGGGCGATCCGGCCGTCCATATGGAGGCACTCGTCGTCGCTCAGGTCATCCACGGACCGCCCGAACACGGTCGCCGGACCGGGTGACGGACTCGCCCGGTCCGCGTCCGCCGATGCGGACCGGCCTGCGCACTCACCTTCGGTGGACCGGGCCACGCCGTCCTGAGGGGTCTCGCCGNCCCCTGAAGTCAAATCGAACATGTATTCGATTATGCATCACCGCCACGACGCCTTCGCCCCGACGCCCGCGATCGACCGGTCGGGGCTGGCCATCGGGCCGTCCGGCGCCAGCCAGTCGGCCGAACGGTGACGGCCCCGGACGCCGTCACCGGGTGCGGCCCCGGACCCCGGCGCCGATCCGTTAGTGTCCCGGCATGGCAGGTACCAGGCGTCGGATTCGACTCGCCCTCCTGTTCGGCGGCCGCAGCACGGAGCACGCGATCTCCTGCGTGTCTGCCGGCGGCGTGCTGCGCGCGCTCGACCCCGACGTCTACGACGTCGTCCTGGTCGGCATCGACCCGTCGGGGCGCTGGGTCCTCCTGCCCGACGTGCATGCCCTCGCACCGGCGGACGGAGAACTTCCCCGGGTCACGGCGTCTCGGGGGACGAGTGTCGTGCTTGCTCCGGACCCGACCGCGTCACGTTGGTTCCCGCGCGATGGTGCGGAGTCCATCCAGGGCCCGCTCGGGGACGTCGATGTGGTCTTCCCGCTCCTGCATGGTCCTTTCGGCGAGGACGGGACCGTGCAGGGCCTCCTCGAGATGGCCGGGGTGCCGTACGTCGGCTCAGGTGTCTTCGCGAGCGCGGCCGCCATGGACAAGCAGCACATGAAGTCCATGCTGCGGGCCGCGGGCCTGCCCGTCGGCCCGTACGCCGTGGTGCGAGCCGGCCAGACCCTGTCCGAAGCCGACCAGGACCGTCTGGGCCTGCCGGTCTTCGTCAAGCCGGCCCGTGGTGGCTCCAGCATCGGCATCAGCCGAGTGGACGCCTGGGCCGATCTGGACACGGCGGTCAAGACGGCCCGGGCGAACGACCCCAAGGTCCTCGTCGAGGCGGCGATTGCGGGACGTGAGATCGAATGCGGGGTGCTCGGCCGGCTGGACGAGCCCGGCGCGCAGGCCAGCGTCCCGGCCGAGATCACCGTCACCTCGTCGACGGGCTTCTACGACTTCGAGGCGAAGTACGTCTCGGACCAGACCCGCTTCGACATCCCCGCGCGGCTGTCCTCGTCGGCGCTGGCCCGAGTGCGGCAGGTGGCGGTGGCGGCGTTCGAGGCGCTCGACTGCGCCGGACTCGCGCGGGTCGACGTGTTCGTCACCCCGGACGATCAGGTGGTCGTCAACGAGGTCAACACGATGCCGGGCTTCACTCCGACGTCGATGTTCCCCAGGATGTGGGCGGCGAGCGGGATTACCTATCCGGATCTGGTCGACCGGCTCGTGCGGCTCGCCCTACGTGACGGCGCCGGGTTGCGGTGACCATCCGGCCGACCTCTGGGTGGACCCCGTCCGAGCAGTCGTCCGGCCTCACGGCGTCGTCGAAACGCTGTGCGCCCGCACGGCCGGGCCGACGGAGACGAGGATGTCGAAAGGTTGCACCTCGGTCGACCCGGAACCCGGCAGGGTGAGAACGACGTGGGGCGATCGGGTCGGAGTCGAGTACCGCACGGTCTCACCGAGCTTCTCCGCGAACCACCCGACACCATCGACCTCCGACAACATCGAGTCCGGCCGGTAGCTCGCCGGCACCCCCGAGACCCCGCAGGTGAGGACGATCGGTCCCCCGCCGTAGGCCGCCGCGGTGTCCCGCGGCGGATCAAGTCGACGCCGGTCGAGGCCGTGACCGAGTGAGGACGGCAACACCCCGATGAGGGCCGCGCAGGACGCACGGTCGGCCGGCGCCGGCACCGGGACATTGGTCAGTCGGACCGGTCCCGGCCCGCTGCAACCCGCCACCAGCAGGCATCCCACGGTGCCGCAGGCGGTGAGTCCGGCGGCCATCCGGCGCGGCGCCAGGGCCGAAGGCCGGGTCCATGGCCGCCAACTGGCGCTCCGCGAGTCGACCCGGCTCAGATCGACTCGCCCGGAGTCCACCCGCCAGGCTGCCGCCGACCGACCCGCCCGCCGGGCGGCTGGCAGACGTCGACCCTGCTTGTCACGACCCACTGCTGTCATGTCCCGATTGTGGCCATCGCAGGGACCGCCCGCCGGGCGTCCGTCGACCCCACCGACAGCGGCCGTTGCCGACTGACGGTCAGGGTCTGCCCGTGCAGGGCCTGCCCGTGTTCCTGCCCGGATCCCCGGACGGACGATCGGCGGACGAAGCGCCAGCATGCCCGCCGCCCCAACCGAGGCGCGGGCGGGCGGCCTTCAGAAGTGGACGACCGGGCAGGTCAGCGTGCGGGTGATGCCATCGACCGACTGCACCCTCGACATGACCATCTTGCCCAGATCGTCCACCGTGGGCGCTTCAGCGCGCACGATGACGTCGTAAGGACCGGTCACGTCCTCTGCCTGGGTGACCCCAGGGATCTGCTCGATCTCCTTGGCAACCGACGCGGACTTGCCGACCTCGGTCTGGATAAGGATGTACGCGTGGACCACAGACGCTCCCTCGTCGGACGTCAACAGCCCGTCGAGCAGAACTACGGGCCGACAGAAGGTAACAGGCAAACGGGCCGGATGAGAGCCTCTGAGGCCGAGGAATTTCTTCGACTCGACCGACGGGCGCCGGTCGACGCCCTCCGCACGCTCATCCGGCCCCAATCCTGGGGTGCGACGGCCCGATCTCGTACCCGATTGTGATGGCAACCACGATTCTCGCTACTGATAGTGAAGCCCGAGGAGACACATGAGGGTTCGGAGCGTCCCGTGATCAGACCCGCTCCCGGCGCCGCGTCCCCGGCCACGGCGCCACCACGGGTGCTGACCATCGCGGGCTCCGATTCGGGCGGCGGAGCGGGGATTCAGGCCGATCTCAAGACGATGCTCGCGTTCGGCGTCCATGGGATGAGCGCCATCGTCGCCGTGACGGCGCAGAACTCGCTGGGCGTCCATGGTGTCTGGGATCTACCGCCCGAGGCGGTCCGCGCCCAGATCAGGGCGGTGGTGGANGACATCGGGGTCGACGCGGTCAAGACCGNCATGCTGTCCTCGGCCGCCCTCGTCGCCCTGGTCGCCACGGAGCTGAAGCGCGTCGCCGCACCGGTCGTGGTCGATCCGGTGGGCGTGTCGAAGCACGGCGACCCGCTGCTCGCACCGGACGCGGTCGACGTCGTCCGCCGGGAGCTCATGCCGCGCGCGACGATCGCGACTCCGAACCTGGACGAGGTCCGCCTGTTGACCGGTGTGGCCGTGCGGGACGAGGCCGACCTGCCCCGGGCCGCCGCGGCGATGCTCGCGCTGGGGCCGCGTTGGGTGCTGATCAAGGGTGGTCATCTATCCGGTGACGCGGTCGATCTGCTGACCGACGGCTCTACGGAGATCCTCTTGCGCAGCCGTCGGATGGACCGGCGACACACCCACGGCACCGGCTGCACACTGGCCTCCGCGATCGCCTCGAGGCTGGCGGGAGGAGACTCACCGACGCAGGCAGTTCGGGCCGCGAAGGAGTACGTCAGTGGCGCGCTCGCGGCCGGTTTCCCCCTCGGGGCGGGGATCGGCCCGGTAGATCACGGTTATCGTCACCGCAGGTAGCCGGCGGTGGTCCGGGCCGAGCCGGCCCGTGCGATGTCTGGTTCAATCGCCCCGCCGCATGTGACCTGACGCATCCGCATCATCGCCGTGGGAGGTAGCCCGTGGGGGCGAACAGTGCTGCAGTGGCCACGCAGGCAGGCGCCACCCAGGCAGGCGTGGACCACCGGTGGTACCGCATCAGCGGCGGCGCTCCACTGCAGGGTTCGGTCGAGGCGTCCGGCGCCAAGAACTCGGTCACCAAACTGCTCGTGGCCACCCTGCTCACCCCTCAACCGTGCACGCTGACCCGGGTCCCGCGGATCGCCGAGGTCGAGGTCGTTCTGGGCATGCTCACGGAGCTCGGCACCCAGGTGGAATGGCTCGACGAGCACACGGTGCGGCTCACCACCGAACGGATCGTCGACGCCTCGCTGTCGGAGGCCTATTCCGGGGTGAACCGCATCCCGATCCTCATGATGGGTCCGCTGCTGCACCGCGTCGGCGAGGCGGTGATCCCGCTCCCCGGCGGGTGCCGCATCGGGAAGCGACCTGTCGACTTCCATCTCGCCGGGCTGCGGGCGATGGGTGCGGAGATCGTCGAGCAGGTGCGTTCCGTGCAGGTCAAGACCCTCGGCCTACACGGCACCCACGTCGCCCTGCCGTTCCCGAGCGTCGGCGCGACCGAGAACCTGCTGCTCGCGGCGGTGCGCGCGCAGGGCACCACGGTGATTTCCAATGCCGCGGTGGAACCGGAGGTCGTCGACCTCATCCTGTTCCTGCAGCAGATGGGCGCCCTGGTCGACGTGGAGGCCGACCGGACGATCGTCGTCCAGGGCGTCGCGACGCTGCGCGGCGCCACGCACGCGCCCATCCACGACCGGATCGAGGTGGCGTCGTTCGCCGCCGCCGCGGTGGCCACCGGGGGACGGGTGGAGGTGATCGGCGCCCGGCAGGAGCATCTGATGACGTTCCTGAACCACCTGCGCCGGCTCGGCGGCGAGTTCGAGGTGACCCCGCGTGGCATGACGTTCTTCCGAGCCCGACCGCTCACCGCCGCGCATGTGCAGACCGACGTGCACCCCGGGTTCATGACTGACTGGCAGCAGCCGCTGGTGGTGCTGTTGACCCAGGCCAGGGGAGCCTCGGTGATCCATGAGACGATCTACGAGGACCGGTTCGGTTACACTCGTCAGCTCGCGGAGATGGGCGCCGACATCGCGCTGTCGACGCTGTGTCTCGGCGGCAAGTCGTGCAGGTTCGCCGCCCGCGACTTCGAGCACTCGGCGGTCGTGAGCGGCCCGACCCCCCTCACCGGCGGTGATCTTACGATTCCCGACCTGCGGGCGGGCTTCGCCTACGTGCTCGCCGCGTTGGTCGCGGACGGAACGAGCATCATCCGCGGGACCAGATTCCTCGAGCGCGGGTACGAGGACCCGGTCGGCAAGCTCCGCTCGATCGGGGCCCGCGTCGACGCCGATCCGGTACCCGCCCCCCGCGCTGCCGGCCCGTCACCCGAGCCCCCCGCCTGACCAAGTCCACGCCGACCCACGAGCCACGCCAGACCCACGAGCCACGCCAGACCCACGAGCCAGGAGCCACGCCAGAGCCGGCAGGAGTGTCATCCGCTGCCGGCCCCTCCGGTCTGGCGCCGACGTCACCGAAGTGGTCGGTACTCCGGCCCCGGCTCCCGGCTCATCAGATCCTTGACCGCCTCCAGCGGCGGCAGACCCTCGTAGAGGACCCGCTCGACCTGTTGCGTGATGGGCATCGAGACGCCGAGCTGATCGGCCATGGCCAGCAACGGTCGGCAGGACCGCACCCCCTCCGCGACCTGCCGCTGCTCCGCCTCCACCTGCTCCAGGCTGAGTCCGCGCCCCAGCTTCTCGCCGAAGGTCCGGTTGCGCGACAGCGGCGAGCCACAGGTCGCCACGAGATCGCCGAGCCCCGCCAGTCCGGCGAAGGTCATCGGTTCCGCGCCCAGCGCGATACCGAGCCGCGCAGTCTCGGCCAGACCCCGGGTGATCAGGGAGGCGAGGCTGTTGGTACCGAAGCCCATGCCCTCGAGCATTCCCGCGGCAAGGGCGATGACGTTCTTCACCGCGCCGCCAAGCTCGCATCCCGTCACATCATGGTTGGTGTAGGGCCGGAAGTAGGGGGTCCAGCAGGCAGCCTGGACGACTTGCGCCGTCCGGGTCGAGGTGCTGGCGACCACGGTCGCCGCCGGATGTTCGGCGGCGATCTCATGGGCCAGGTTCGGGCCGCTGACGACCGCTATCCGGTCGGGCGTCACTCCGGCGACCTCGGCGATGACCTGGCTCATGCGCAGCCGGCTACCCGCCTCGACCCCTTTCATCAGACTGACGTAGATAGCGTCGGGTGCGATCCGCGGCACCCAGCGGGCGAGCACCGAACGCAGCGCCTGGGAGGGAACGGCCAGCACCACGAGCTCAGCGCCCGCCAACGCGCCGCCCGGATCGGACGTCGCCCGGATCCGGTCGGGGAGCTGGACCGAGGGCAGGTAACGGGGGTTGACATGCCGGTTGTTGATCGAGCGGATGACTTCCGGGTCCCGGGCGACGAGGTCGACCCGGGCGCCCGCGTCCGCGAGGACCTTCGCGAAGACGGTCCCCCACGATCCGGCGGTCAGCACCGCCACCCGCCTCACCTCGTCCTCCCGGGAGCAGCGCGACGACCGCCCTCGGTCGCGCCGACGCGGGCCCCGCCGGGTCGGGCCGGGGTCAGGGGCGGGGCTGCGACACCGCTCGCGGCATCCTCGGACCGGCTGTTGGAATCGGCGGTAATGGTTCCCTCCGGATGGGTCACGGGACCGGCGTCGACGTCCGGTGCGGCGAGCACCCCGACGCTGCGCGATGGCGTGCCCACCGCGTCCTCACACTCGACCGTAGACGCCGCTCTGGCGGGCATCACGCAGGATGCGGCGCTCACCAGCGACGTTGCCACCCACCAGGGAGATTCCCACGACTCCATCGCCGAGAGGGCACGCTGCGCGAACAGTCGCGCCCGCCACCCGCACGATCAACGCGGGCAGCGACCGGAGGCAGACACTGGGGATACGCGCGCGGACGACGCTCACCCCACGACCAAGGTGCGGCGTTGGCCGACTCTCGCGCAATGCGCCCCTGCCACCGCTGGCCATCGACCGGATCGGGGCATCCGGCTCGCGACGCCACACGGCGTCATGGCCTATGGTCACCTTCGTGTGGCTCCCACGAGGCGGGGCGTCCTGGACGGTCCTTCTGCCGCTCAAGAACCTGGCGCGGGCGAAGAGCCGGCTGGACCGGCCGGACCGTAGCCTGCTGGCGCTCGCAATGGCCCTTGACACGGTGACGGCCGTGCTCGCCTCGGCAACCGACCTCGTCGGCGCCGTGGTGATCGTGACCAATGATCAGACGGTCCGTCGGGCGCTGTCGCGGTTGCGGGACCAGGGTGACATCAGCGCCGGGCACGAAGCGGGTCGGGCGCCGGCCCTCGCACTGTCGACGCAGGAGCGGGCCCGCCTCGTCATTGTTCCGGACACCCCCGGCCAGGGCCTCAACCCGGCCCTGGCGCACGGCGCAGAGCTTGCCGCGGGCCGCTGGCCCGGGCGTCCGCTGGCGGCCCTGTCCGGGGATCTGCCGGCGCTGCGGACCGCGGAGCTGCACCAGGCCCTGGCGGCCGCCGGCGACCATCGCCGCGCGGTCCTCGCCGACGCCGCGGGCACGGGCACCGTGTTGCTCACCGCCGCGACCGGGTCGCCGCTGGGTCCGTCGTTCGGACCGCTCAGCCACGATGCGCATCGTCGCTCGGGCGCCGTCGACCTGACCGACACCCTCGGGTCCTCGGTACCCGGGCTACGGCGCGACGTCGACACCGTCGACGATCTCGCGCAGGCACGTCATCTGGGGGTGGGTGACGCAACAGCGGCGGCGCTCCTGGCTGGCCGGGCGCCGGTGCCCTGACCAGGGCCGCCGCACGCCGGCAGGGACCGCCGCCCAGGCGGCGTCGTCAGGCGGCGGGGTCCGCCCCTCGAGCCGGCTCGGCGGCCGGCAGCCGGCCGCCGGAGGGGGGCCACGGCCGGATCTGCGGAAGCGGCAGCGGACCCGGCCGCGCGAAGAGGTATCCCTGACCCAGCTCGCACCCAAGTTCCTCCAGCTCGGCGATCTGCCCCTCATGCTCGATGCCCTCGGCGACGACGACGGCGCCGAGCGCATGCGCAAGAACAATCATGGAACGGCGCATCGCCGCAGCCCGGCCCCCGTCCTGCGGCGGTTCCAGCAGAGTCCGATCCAGCTTCACGACGTCCACAGGAAGCAGGTGCATCGCGGCGAGCGTGCTGTTGCCCGCGCCGACGTCGTCCAGAGCGACGGCGACGCCCAGCGCACGCACCTCGTCGAGCACCTCGCGCGCACCATGCAGGTCGTCGATCCGGCTCGTCTCGGTGATCTCGACGACCAGGCGCCGGGGATCGAAGCGACTGGCGGCGAGCGCGCGGGCGACGCTGTCGAGCAGGGTCGTGTCGGCGACCCTGCTGGCCGAGACGTTCACGTGCAGGCGCAACGTGGAGTCCGGGTAGGCCACCGCTATCTCCGCGCAGGCCTGGGTGAGGATCATGTCGTCCAGCGCGCCGACGATGCCGCCGTTCTCCGCGGCGGCGACGAAGGTGCCGGGCGGCACCGGCCCGCGGCCCGGTGCCGTCCACCGGGCGAGCGCCTCCAAGGCGACGGGTCTGCGGTCGCGCAGGCGCACGATGGGCTGGTAGTGGACGTCGAATCCGGCCGATCGGCCGCCCCGACGCAGCGCGGTGGCCAGTGCGTCGGCGAGATGGGTGCCGGCGACGAGATGGGTGCCGGGAGTGGCGCACGACCCGGGCCGATAGACGACCAGGCGGTTCTTGCCCGTCCGCTTCGCCGCGTGCACGGCCGTGTCGGCCCGGCGCAGCAGGGCCTCCGTCGTCTCCTGGGTACGGCCGGCCACAACCAGCCCCACGCTGCCCCGCACGGGCCAGTGATGGCCGCCCACCGACACGGGTTGGCGCAGGGCCGCGAGCACCCGTTCGGCGACCGTCTCGGGCAGCTCCCGCCCCCCGTCGAGCAGCACGGCGAACTCGTCGGAACCCAGCCGCGCGACGGTGTCCGTGGCGCGCACGCAGTGTCGCAGACGCTGGCCGACGGTACGCAGCAGATGGTCCCCGGCGGCATGGCCGAGGCTGTCGTTGATGATGCGGAAGTCGTCGAGGTCGCAGTACAGGACGGCGACGTCCCGACCGTCGCGGCGGCTGGCGGCGAGGGCATCGGTCAGCCGCTGGTGGAACAGCGTGCGGTTGGCGAGCTCGGTGAGCGGATCGTGTGACGTCCAGTACCGCACCTCGCGCTCGGCGTTCCCGACCAGCGCCACCAGCCGCTGGCTCGCTCGCAGGGTGACCATCTGCCGGACGAGGACCGCGGCGATCAGAGTCGAGCCGACCACGATCTCGACCGGATCGAGCACGACGCCTGCCCGCGATCGGTCGAGCATCAGCGCGGCGACGCCGGCGGCGGGAACATAGGGCACCGCGAGCCGCAGCCAGCCGACGAGGTCGCCGCGTGGCCCATCCCGGGCCGCCCGATTCCCGTCGGCCACCCAACCCGCTCGCCACGCCGCCAGGACGACGAGCAAGGCGCCGACCACCGCACCAAGACCCGCCCACGATCTACCCAGCCGGCCGGCATCGCCGCCGACCTGCGTGCACCAGTCTCCGACCACTGCCAGGCACACCAGGCCGGTCCCGGCCGCGGCGACGGCCGGCAGGTCGACCGGCTGGCGGAAGCCCGCGACGTGCAGGACCGCGAGCGCCAGGACGAGGACGACGATCGGGTGCGCGACCGTTATCAGGTGTCGCACCACCCCGACGCCGCTTTCACCCCCGCCAACATCGGCGACATCGGCCTCGCCGAGGCCGGCCAGGATGCCCGACCAGGTGAGCAGGAACAGCGAACCGCCAAGGATGATCTCGTCCAGAGCCGTGGCCGGCACGCCGACGAGCCCGCCGGTCAACCGGGACCCCCCGCCAGCACCGCCACCCGCACCGCTGGGCACGCCCGCAGTCCGCAGGCCGTCGTCGAGGCGGCCCAGCCGCGAGCCTCCGCCGACGGGCCAGCCCACCTCGCCCAGTCCTCCGGCCGAGGTCGAGGCCGAGGCCGAGGCCGAGATCGAGATCGAGTTCGAGGAGCCGAGCAGCGTGCATCGGGCCCGGGAACGCCGCACCCGGCTCGCCGGTACCGCGGCGAGAGCGGCGAGGGCCAGGACGGGCATGGCGAGCTGCCCGGCGTCGGCGAGGTACCCGACGTCCGCGACCGTCGGGCGGTCGGTGGCGAGCCGATCCCAGCGGTGCAGCGTCCAGGCCGTCTGCCCCACGGTCCAGGCGGTCAGCGCGAACGACAGCCAGACCAGCCAGCGGCCACGGGGCCGGCCGAGCCGGCGTCCGGCCCACGCGCAGCTCAGCGTCGCGGTCAGGCCGGAAGCGATTGCGGCGGCGTCGACGAGCATCCCCCGTCCCGCCCTCCTCCCCGTGCGCCGGCCGCCTGGGACAAAGGATCCTGATGGAGCGACGGAAACGGCCGATCAAATCACCGCATGTCATTGACAAGCGCGTGGGCGCCCATCGTCAACGTAGCGCGTGATCGCCCTATCACAAAGAGTAGATAGATGCCTCGCGTGCCGCGCGGTCTTCTCGGGCGTCCACCATGTCGACCGTTACGGCCCGACCCCACTCGGGGGCGGCAACCCGCGAGGACGCTCACCCCATGGAAGGGTCGCACCCCGACGGGGAGATCACGGCGTGGACTGAACGTCGACGACGGTGACCCGCTGACTGGCGGTCAGGGTCCCCCGCCCCGCTCCGGTGTACCAGCCGGACGTCGGCGCGACGTCGGAGTAGTCGCGGCCGACCGCGACCGTCACGTAGCGGAGATCCGCGAGCCGGTCGTGGCAGGGATCGTAGGCGACGGCGAGGGCGCCGGGTTCCCAGCCGGCCGCGCCGGCCGCCGCCCCTACCCCTGCTCCCGTGCCGGTCCGGGGAACGCCATCGGCCACCCCACCGCTCATGACGACCTCCACCCAGGCGTGTGACGGGCCGTCCCCGACGAGATGCCCGGACACGTAGCGGGCGGGCAGCCCCGCCGCGCGACACAGGGCGAGCATCACGTGCGCCTGGTCCTGGCAGACCCCCGAACCGCCGGCGAGGGCCTGGGCCGCGGTGGTCGTCACATCCGTGCTGCCGGGGACATACCGAATTCGGCTGTGCACCCAGCCGCAGAACCGGCGTGCCGTCGCCACTGGATCGTCGGTGGCCAGGGCGCGGGCAGCCGCGGTGAGCGCCGCGTCCGGCACAGTCAGCGGGGTGGCGTCGAGGAGCCGACGGCCGGCCAACGCCGTGGCTCGCAGCCATGGCCGGGCACCCCCGACGATCCGGTCGATCGTCACGGTCACATCGAAGTCAAGCCGGGGCGGCACCCGGTCGAGGCGCACCACCGCACTTCGCGTCCCGTCGGCGCCACGTCGCCAGGTGGTGCGGGCCGCGTCGGAGGAGACCACCAGCCGGGCGTCACGGACGGTCTGGTCGCCATGCCGATTGGGCGGGACCACGACGAGTCGGTGCACCAGGTCGGTGGCGTCGCCGTCGTAGGTGTACCGGAAGCGCTGCGCAACCCGATACGTCACCCGTGTGCCGGCCGGCAGGTCGGTCAGGTTGACGGCAGCCACCCCCGACTGGTCCCCCCCGGGCAGATCACCCCCGGACACCGTCGAGGGTTGCGGCAGCGTCGCTGCCCCGCCGGGTTCGAGCGGATCCGACATCCTCACCGGAGGTCTCCCCGCCCCAGCACCGGCCCGCCAAATAGTGTGATATCAGACACACAGTGCCCACTTGACCGGGGAACAGCCATAAGGACCGATCCTAGGAAGAACGACCGGTCGACGACGGATGTTTCCATCACACTGCCGATCGTCGCCTTTGCCTGTTTCCATGCCGTTAACTGCGGGTCCCGGACCCGGCAAGCGATCATCTGGGGGCGACCAACCCACTACAACGGGCACGGATCGAACCGGTGGCCCGCCATGATGCCGCCGATGCGTCATCGGCACCGCCGTATCCGGACATCGTCCCGCGCTGCCGAGTTCACCGTCGGCTGGCACCATCTACAGGCATGAGCGAGCTGGTGGCGACCCGTCCCGAACAGCCTCAGCGCAAGGCCCGCAGCGGCCTGCTCGAACCTCTGGAGGCGCCCCGTCCGCCCGCGCCGTCAGATCTGCCGGCCGATCGGTTCATCAACCGCGAGACCTCCTGGCTCGATTTCAACGCCCGGGTGCTGGCGCTCGCGGAGGACGTCTCCACGCCGTTGTTGGAGCGTGCCAAGTTCCTGGCGATCTTCGCCAGCAACCTCGACGAGTTCTACATGGTCCGGGTCGCCGGTCTGATGCGGCGTGAGGCCACCGGACTCGCGGTCCGCTCGGCCGACGGCCTGAGTGCACGGGAGCAGCTCGACCTCGTCAGCCGGGCCACCGCGCAGCTGACGGAGCGGCACTCGCGCTGCTTCACCGACGAGGTCGTGCCGTCGCTGGCGCACGCAGGGATCAGTATCCGGTTCTGGTCCCAGCTCAGCGAGGCCCAGCGGGAACACCTGCATGACTACTTCCACGAGCAGATCTTCCCGGTGCTCACCCCGCTCGCGGTCGACCCGGCGCATCCGTTCCCCTACATCAGCGGCCTTTCGCTCAACCTCGCCGTGCAGGTCCGCGAGCCGGGCGGGGAGATCGACCACTTCGCCCGGGTGAAGGTGCCGCAGAACGTGCCGCGGCTGGTCCCCGTCGCAGTGGATCCGGCCGGGGACTTCCCCGCGGACGGCCCGACGCAGGCGGAGAGCGCCTGCTTCGTGCCACTCGAAGAGGTGATCGCCGCGCACCTCGACCAGCTTTTCCCGGGCATGGAGGTGATCAACTCCCACCTGTTCCGGGTCACCCGCAACGCCGACCTCGAGGTCGAGGAGGACGAGGCGGAGGATCTGCTGCAGGCCCTGGAACGGGAGCTGGCCCGCCGACGCTTCGGTCCCGCCGTCCGGCTGGAGGTCGACGACGACATCGATTCCGACCTGTTGGCGCTCCTCATGCGCGAGCTCGAGGTCACCGAGCGGGAGGTGCACCGGGTCGCGGGGATGCTGGACCTGTCGGCCCTGTGGGCCCTGTACGACCTCGACCGGCCGGAACTGAAGGACGCGCCGCGGGTTCCGATCACCCATCCTCGACTGATCACCGAAGAGGGGGAGACGCCCGACTTCTTCAGCNTGCTGCGCGAGGGTGACGTCCTCGTCCACCATCCGTACGACTCGTTCACGACCTCGGTGCAACGGTTCATCGAACAGGCTGCCGCCGATCCGCACGTCCTCGCCATCAAGCAGACGCTCTATCGCACGTCCGGCGACTCCCCGATCGTGGACGCTCTCGTCTCGGCGGCCGAGGCGGGCAAGCAGGTCGTCGTGCTGGTCGAGATCAAGGCGCGGTTCGACGAGAGCGCCAACATCCGCTGGGCGCGCGAGCTGGAGCGGGCCGGTTGCCACGTCGTCTACGGCCTGATCGGATTGAAGACCCACTGCAAGACCTGCCTCGTCGTCCGGCAGGAGCGCGGCGGGCTGCGCCGGTACTGCCATGTGGGCACCGGCAACTACAACCCCAAGACCGCGCGGCTCTACGAGGACCTCGGGCTGCTCACCGCCGATCCGGAGGTGGGCGCCGACCTCACCGATCTGTTCAACGTGCTCACCGGGTACAGCCGGCAGACCGAGTACCGCTCGCTGCTGGTCGCTCCGCAGCACATGCGTGACGGGATCCTGCAGCGCATCTCCGCGGAGGCGCGGGCGGCCCAGGAGGGCCGTCCGTGCGGCATCCGTCTCAAGGTCAACAGCCTGGTCGACGAGCAGGTGATCGACGCGCTCTACCGCGCGTCCATGGTGGGAGTTCCCGTGCACTGCCTGGTGCGGGGAATCTGCGCCCTACGGCCCGGCGTACCGGGTCTGTCGGAGACGGTGCACGTCCGGTCGATCCTCGGCCGCTTCCTCGAGCACAGCCGGGTCCTGGAGTTCGCGTCCTCGGACGAGTTCTGGATCGGAAGTGCCGACATGATGCATCGCAACCTGGACCGGCGGATCGAGGCACTCGTCCGGGTGCCGCATCCGGAGCGCCGCGACACCGTGCGCCGCATCCTCGATCACGCCTTCTCCGACGAGGTGTCCGGGTGGGTGTTGCAGTCCGACGGCCGGTGGGAACGGCGGACGGCCGGACCGGACGACGTCCGGCTGTCGGACTACCAACACGACCTCATGGCCGAGGCCATGCGGCGCGGGCACCGGTAACCCGGCGCCCGCACCGTGGATCAGTCGCCGCTCGCCGAGACGCTCGACTTGAACTCGGAGCCGGGCCGGAACTTCGGCACCACCGAGGCCGCGACGTGCACGGGCTCGCCCGTCGCCGGGTTGCGCCCGGTGCGCGCGGCCCGCTCGACCCGCTCGAACACGCCGAATCCGGTGATGGTCACCTTCTCGCCGCTGGCGACGGCCTCCTGAATGGCGTCGAACACGGCGTCGACGGCTTTGGTGGCATTCGACCGTCCGCCTTCGATCTGCTGGGCGATGCGGTCAACCAACTGGGACTTGTTCACAACAACCTCCGGACGCCCCCCGCAGGCGCGGGGTGGGGAGCAGATCGGGCATCACACTGCGCTGCACCGTAGGCATCTCCACTGTCGAGGGCAATTCCCGCGACCGTGTCGCGTCACACAAACCCGCACGTCAACGGGTTCGAGCCGGTGGGCGACGGGATGCGTGCTGTACGGCCAGCGCGCAGCATCCGGTAGATTCATCACGTTGAGTAGCGAGAGGCGTCTGTTTTTTTGGGCGCAATGTCACGCTTTGGTGGCCGGCCGCCTCCGCGAGCGCGGGATCAGCTCTGCTACGTAATCAACCAAACGCCGCAGGCGATGGCGAACGGGTCGGCGCCGGTCGGTAGTCGACCGACCACTAGAGCAGACCTGCCCACACATCGGCCCCGATGTTAATTTCGTCACATCGGGGCCGACGGTCGAGTGGAGAGGCCGAATCGTCTGTGCCGCAGGCCTCCACCCGGTCGGAGCGGGATCCGCGGCCGGAGCCACCGCCGACGTTGGGACGCCCGCGCGCGGGCGCTACACCGCTGAGGGCAGCCAGCCCGGCCGGGTCGCCTCGAAGCCGGTGATCAGCTCCTCGTGCCGCAGGGTCAGGCCCACGTCGTCGAGCCCCTCCATCAGCCGCCAGCGGGTGAAGTCGTCGAGCTCGAACGGGGCCACCAGGCCGGCTCCCCGAACCTCGCGAGCGGCCAGATCGACGGTGATCTCGACGGTCGGGTCCTGCTCCACGGCCGTCTGCAGGGCCTCGACCGTCCCCGCCGGCAGCTGCACCGGCAACAGCCCGTTACCGAGCGCGTTGCCCCGGAAGATGTCGGCGAACCGGGGCGAGATCACCGCCCGGAAGCCATAGTCCTGCAGCGCCCAGACGGCATGCTCACGCGACGAGCCGGTGCCGAAGTCGGGGCCCGCGACCAGGATCGACGCCTCGGCGTAGGCCGGGTTGTTGAGCACGAAGCCCTCGTCGGCCCGCCACTCGGAGAACAGGCCGGCGCCGAACCCGGTGCGCTCGATGCGCTTGAGCCACTCGCTCGGAATGATCTGGTCGGTGTCGACGTCGCTGTGCCGCAGCGGCACGGCCCGACCGGTGTGAATCGTGAACGCCTCCATCGCCGGAAACGCTCCCCTCTGGACGATGTCGTGATCAGGATGGCGGTCGCGGTCGCGGGCACCCGCCGGTTCGACGCCGAGCGGCGACCGCATGGGCCCGGCCTACAACTGCGCCGGGGCGGTGAGCTGACCGGTGACCGCGGTGGCGGCGGCGACTGCCGGAGAGACGAGGTGGGTCCGCCCGCCGGGGCCCTGGCGTCCCTCGAAGTTCCGGTTCGACGTGGAGGCGCTGCGCTCCCCCGGGCGCAGCGTGTCCGGGTTCATCCCGAGGCACATCGAGCAGCCGGCGCTGCGCCACTCCGCTCCGGCGGCCCGGAAGACCTCGTCCAGCCCCTCCGCCTCGGCCTCCGCCTTGACCTGCATCGACCCCGGGACGACCAGGGCCCGGACGCCGTCGGCCACCCGCCGGCCCCGCAGCACGTCGGCCGCGGCCCGCAGGTCACTGAGTCGACCGTTGGTGCAGGAGCCGATGAACACCGTGTCGACGGTCACCTCGGACAACGGTGTGCCCGCCGTGAGTCCCATGTAGGTCAGCGCGCGCTCGGCGGAGGCCCGCGCGGCCGGGTCCGCGTAGTCGCCGGGCGTGGGGATCAGCGAATCCAGCGGCGCTGCCTGGCCCGGGTTGGTCCCCCAGGTCACGTACGGGGTGAGGCTCGCGGCGTCGATGACGACCTCTCGGTCGAACACGGCGTCGTCGTCCGAGGCCAGCGTGCGCCAGTAGGCCACGGCCTCGTCCCAGTCCGGTCCGGTGGCGGCGTGCGCCCGACCGGCGAGGTACTCGAACGTCGTGTCGTCGGGAGCGATCATCCCCGCCCGCGCCCCGGCCTCGATGGACATGTTGCAGACGGTCATCCGGCCCTCCATCGACAGGCCCCGGACCGCCGCACCGCGGTACTCGATGACGTGCCCGGCGCCGCCGCCGGTGCCGATCCGGGCGATGATCGCCAGGATGAGGTCCTTCGCGGTGACGCCGGCCGGCAGGTCGCCGTCGACCGTGACCGCCATCGTCTTCGGCCGGCGCTGCGGCAGCGTCTGGGTCGCGAGCACATGCTCGACCTGGCTGGTGCCGATGCCGAAGGCCAGCGCCCCGAACGCGCCGTGGGTGGAGGTGTGGCTGTCGCCGCACACGATCGTCATGCCCGGCTGGGACAGCCCGAGCTGCGGGCCGACGACGTGGACGATGCCCTGACCGGGGTCGTTCATCGGGTACAGCCGCACCCCGAACTCCGCGCAGTTCTTGCGCAGCGCCTCGACCTGGGNTGCGGAGATCGGATCCGCAATCGGCGCCAGCGTGTTCGTGGTCGGCACGTTGTGGTCCTCGGTGGCGAGGGTCAGGTCGGGGCGACGCACCGNCCGGCCGGCCAGCCGCAGCGCCTCGAACGCCTGCGGCGAGGTGACCTCGTGCACGAGGTGCAGATCGATATAGAGCAGATCCGGTTCACCGTCGGCGCGCCGCACCACGTGGGCGTCCCAGACCTTCTCCGCGAGTGTGCGCCCCATGGCCCCACTCCCCTCCTGCGCCGGGCGAGCAGCCCGCGCGGTCATCCGACAGTCCTGAGTTCGGGGTCGTNCCACGACTCGGTGCCGCGCCATTTGCCCGATCTTGCCATCCCGCCACCATCTCACTATGATCCCATTATGTGGGATGGCAGTATCAGCTTATGAAACAGCTTAGCGGAGTCGGGGTCCTGGACAAAGCTGCCCTCGTCCTGGCCGCCGTGGAGCAGGGGCCAGCCTCCCTCGCCGACCTGGTGGCTCGGACCGGGCTCACCCGGGCGACCGCGCACCGTCTGGCCAGTGCGCTCGAGATTCACCGCCTCGTCGGGCGGGACGGCGCCGGCCGGTTCGTCCCCGGCCCGCGGCTGGCGGCCGGGGTGGCCACCCCGCTGCCCTGGGATGTGCTCGACCGGGCCGACAGGATCCTGACCGAACTGCGCGATGTCACCGGGGAGAGCACCCAGCTCTACGTCCGACGCGGCGCCCTGCGGCTGTGTGTGGCCGCCTCCGAGCGGGCGAGCGGCCTGCGCGACACGGTTCCGGTCGGCGCCGCGCTGCCGATGACGGCGGGGTCCGGGGCCCAGGTCCTCCTCGCGTTCGCGGATCATCCCGACCCCGAGCTACTCGCCGCCGCACCGTTCGACAGCGGCACGCTCGCCCTGGTGCGCGAGCGCGGCTGGGCCGAGAGCATCGGCGAGCGGGAGACCGGTCTGGCCTCGGTGTCCGCCCCCGTGCGCGGGGAATCCGGAACGGTGATCGCGGCGGTGTCGCTGTCCGGCCCGCTGGAGCGCCTGACCCGATCACCCGGGCGCCGGCACGGGTTGGCCGTACTCGCCGCGGCGGCGCGGCTGTCGACATCGGCCGTCGACTGAAGGATCCACTTGCCGTCAACCCCAGGCCACCGGAGATCGGCCGGCTTGCCGGTCCGGTCGGGCCCTGCGTGCGGCCGGCGTGACCACGCAGACACGTTTTCCCCGCTTGTCCCGGCTTTCTCGAGATTGCGGATGCCCCGATCGGGCCCCACAACTGAACGGAGCACGGACTACGCCCGCCGGGTCCGTTCCGGCGTCCCGGTGGCGCGGGTCTCCCCCGCCGCAGGGAGTGTCCTTCCGCCGTCGTAGCCTGTTCGAGTCGTCCGTCTCGGATGATCGGAGACGTAGGCCGGATGACCCAGTGGGGTCATTGCCATCCAGCGAGCAAGCGATATAGGTCGCCCGCGCACTGGGGGCGCCCGTCCGGAGGACTCTTCGGGTTCCGCATGGCCGGGCGGTCGTCGCCCGCGGCGGCGCCGCCGTAGGTTCGGCCGCCTCGTGCGGCGCCAAGGAGGGACAGGGCGCGGTGCGCAAACTGGGTTCGCGGTACGTGCTGCACGAGCTGCTCGGGCAGGGTACGACCGGCCAGGTCTGGCGAGGTGTCCGGGTCCAGGACGACGCCGCGGTGGCGATCAAGGTGCTGCGTCCCGAGCTCGCGAGCGATCCGGAGATCGTCGAGCGGTTCCTGCGGGAGTGGGATCTCCTCGTGGATCTCGACAGCCCCGATCTGGTCGCCGTCCGCGACCTCGTCAACGAGCCGGACGCGCTGGCCATCGTGATGGATCTCGTCGAAGGCCATGACCTGCGGGCGCACCTGCGTGAGTTCGGCCCACGGCCCGCCCAGGAGGCGGTCCGGCTGGCGATCGGTACCCTCTGGGCGCTCGACAGCGTGCACGCCGCCGGGATCGTCCACCGGGACGTCAAGCCCGAGAACATTCTCATCGACACGTCCCAGCCCGACCGCCCGATCGTCCGCCTCACCGACTTCGGCATTGCCCGCATGATCAGCACGCCGTCCCGCGTCAGCGCGACCGGGCCGATCGGCACCCCCCTCTACATGGCGCCCGAGCTCGGCACCGGCGCCCCCCCGACCCCCGCCGCCGACGTCTACTCGGCGGGGGTGGTGCTCTACGAGCTCCTCGCCGGATCGCCGCCATTCGACTCGACGAATCCCGCGGAACTGCTGAGGGCGCACCGGGAGGACGACCCGCAGCCCATCGCCGGCGTGCCGGCGCCGGTGTGGGACGTGCTCGTCGGCATGCTCGCCAAGTCCCCGCGGCGACGGCCGGCGAGCGCTGCCGACGCGGCCGACGACCTCAGCGACGCGCTCGAGGTAGGCCTGCGCGGCGCCGCCGGCGCCGCCGAGGAGCGCGACCGGCGCGGCGGCGCGAAGAGCTCGGGACCCGGCGAGCTCCCCGACGAAGCGGCCCCGACCGGCGCCTATCACCGGCGGGTCGGCGAACGGCCGGCAGCGCCGGCCGGCACCCAGCGGGTGGTCCGGCCCGCAGCCGCCGCGGCGGCCGTCGGGGCCGCGGCGGGCACCGGTGGCTGGAACGACCTCGAACATACCCAGATCGCGGGCAGCCTGACCGCCGCCGCGACGAAGGTCAACGGCTGGGACGGCGGCGATCCCGAGCACACTCGTATCGCCCCGGTGACCAGCGCCCAGAGCGGCGGTCGCGGCGGTTGGGACAGCGACGCGCCGACCGGGATGAGCCCCGCGGTGCGTGTCCCCGCCCGCTCCGGTGGCCCGGCCGCCGACACGAACACGGTCATGTCGGCAATCCCGGCCAGCAAGCAGCCCGGCGCGGCCGGTGGCAACGCCGGGGGCGGGTCGCGGGCGGCGGCCGACCGCCGCCGGCGCACCCGGATCGCGGCCGGTGCCGGTCTCGTCGTCGCCCTCGTCGCCGGGGCCGGGGGCTGGGCGCTCGCCTCCGGCGGCAGCACCAACACGGCGCTGTCCGCCGACCGCGCCGCCGAGTCCTCGGCCGATCCGAGCGCGGGCAACCCGGCCGCCGGCTCTCCCGGTGCCGGGGCACCCGGCATCGCGATCGGCGTCGATGGAAGTGCCCCCGGGGCGGTCGCCGGCCGGCCCGGGGCGAAGGGCTCCCCCGCGCCCGGCGCGCACCCGTCAGCCGGCGCCTCCGCCGCGGCCACGACCCCGGCCAGCAGCCCGACCGCGGGCAGCAGCCCCTCGCCCTCGCCGACCGACGACGGCACGGTGACGGTCCCCAACACCGAGGGCAGCGCGGCCGACACGGCGGTGAACACGCTGAAGTCCGCCGGTTTCACGAACGTCAACAAGACCTTCGGCTGCTACAACACCGGCAAGGCCGACAACGTCGCCCACCAGTCCCCGAAGACCGGCAAGGTCGCCCGGACCACGGCCATCAGCCTGCAGGTCGAGGACTGCGCCCAGGTCCCGAACGTCAACGGGATGTCGGAGTCGGACGGCAAGTGGCAGCTCTACTGGGCCGGCTTCACCTCCACTGCGGTCAACGGGGCGTGCGCCAACGGTGAGACGAGCAAGATCTCCGGGTACTCGCCCACGGGGCAGCGCCCGCGGCACTCCACCACTGTGACGCTGACGGTGACCTGCACCAAGCCGGCACCGGCCCCGACGACGCCCGCGCCCGCACCTACCCCGTCGACAGCTCCCACGACGGCCACGAAGGCCTGACGCGGCACGAAGGCCTGACGCGGTCGGGCGGGGCCCCGCCCCGTCTCGGCCGGGCCCCGCCCGATTCCCGTCGCGGCAGCGACTCCCGCCCCGCGTGCGGCGGGGAGTCGCTGCCGCGGTGCCGCCCCGCGCGGCGTAGTCAGATACGCCGGACGGATTCCGGCTCTCGCCTCTCATCCCCACCAGATCCCGGCAGACACGCGGCCGCCGCCCGTTCTCCTGCCGGCCGGGACAGTCATGCCGCCCGCCAGGGCGAAGCCGGTGGGAGACCGACGCCGACGAGACCGGCCGTCAGCCGGTCGGCGGGGGCGATCACTCGGACGCGATGATGCATGATGTCCGGCGCGATGCGGCGACCGCGCCGTCCAGCCGCCACCAAGCGGGCGCCCGGCCGCCGCTCAGCCGAGCTTGTCCAGAGGCAGCGACCGGATGTCGTCCCGGGCCAGCGGACCGCCGCCCAGCCGCGGCACACGAGGCTCCTCGTCGTCCGTCCGGATGCTGCGGGGCAGCGGCATGGGCACCGGCAGCGCCGCCTCCGGCTCCGGCGCGAGGGCCGCGTGGGCGGTGGCCGCCCACAGATCGACCTCGACGATGATCTCGCCGTTCTCCGACGACATCCGCAGCCGGCCGCCGTGTACCTCGACGAGCCGCCGGACGACGTAGAGGCCCATGCCGGCGCCATCGGTGGGCCGGGTGGCGGTGCCGTCTCGCTGCGTGAACGGTTCGAAGAGCTGGCGGATCGTGCCGGGGTCGAGGTCGGGCCCGGGGTTGCGGACGCGGAGAACAACCTCGTCGCCGACCCGGCCCGCGATCAGCCGAACGGGCGCGCCCGGCCAGGAGTGCACCAGGGCGTTGTCGACCAGGTTCGCCACCACCTGGATGAGGGCCTGCCGCGCCATCCGCACGGGCAGTTCGGGCGGAAGATCCACCGTGATGCTGCTGGGCGAGCTGGTGTACGACAGGTTGGCGATCACATGCCGGACGACCTCGGGTAGATCGGCGATGGTCGTCTCGTCCGTGCCGGTGGCCGTGGCGGCCGTCAGCATGTTCTCCAGCAGCCGGGAGAGCCGGTCGGAGTAGTTCACCGCAGCATCGAGCAGATCGTCGAGCTGGGCGTCGGAGAGCCGGCTGCGGCGCCGCTTGATGGTGAGCAAGTTCCCTCGGATTCCGGTCAGCGGCGTGCGGAACTCGTGCGAGACGGTCGCGACGAGGTCGCTGCGGATGCGGTCGGTCTCCTCCAGCCGGGCCATCAGGCTCTGCTGGCCCTCGTAGAGCTGCTGACGGTAATGCTCCACCCGCCGCCGGGACTGCTCGTTGTAGTGCCAGAAGACCATCTGCGCGCAGGCGAGGGCGAAGATGAAACCCGCGTGCAGACCGGCCAGCAGCCAGGCATTGTCCAGCACCGCCGCGCCGGCGCTGACGATGTTTCCCATCGCCAGGTTCGCGACGAACACGAACGCGATGGCCAGCAGGTAGACCGTCCACTCCTCATACAGCGCGATCAGCGCCACGACCACGAAGAAGTGGAAGTACATCGGGGTGAGGCCGTCGGAGATGTGCACGAGCACGACCGAACAGCACAGGAGGCCGAGGCTCGCGGCAAGGGCACGGACCCGGCGCCGGCCGGGCACGACCGCGGCAGCGAACAGCAGGGCAGGCGGGCTGGCCGCCAGGAACCCGTGCGCGAGGCTCAGGTTCTGCCAGATCGCGTAGCCGACGATGACTGGCAGGTGCATCGCCAGCACCAGGCACATGAGGGTGTGCCGGGCCGTCCAGTCCTCGATCGGCAGCCCGCGGCCCTGCGGGAGCAGCGCGGTGAGTCGCCGGGCCATCCCCGGCTGCGATCCCCCGCCCTCCCCCTCCGGCGCCGATGCCCCGGCCGAGCGCAGCCGTCCGGCGCGGCGCGCAGCGCGTCCCGCGTGGGCGCTGCCGTGCCGGCGCCGGGCCCGTTCGGGCGTCGATGGACTGACGGTGGACATCCGCGCAAGTTTCTACCGTTCCAACCCGGGAGCACCATGGTTGTCAAGGGTGGTGTCGCATGGCGACAGTGCCCAGGTTTGACTAGGCCATCCGCACCACTCGGCACCGGGCTCAACGGAGCATGGCGCGAACCTTGGTTGCGCCGCCAGGCTGTGGTCCGCGAGGTGGCCCCAGGACGGCCGCCCATGGAGGAGGACACCGTGCCCCCAGTGGCCCTGACAGCCTCGACCGCGTCCGCGATCGTTCCGCCGACCGCGGGACGCTGCGGCCCGTCGACGGCCGGCGCCACCGACGAGCCCGCCGGGCCCGCCGTCCTGACCCACTCGGCCCGTCCACAGCTCCGGCTCGTCGCGTCGACACAGGGGGGCGTGGGCGCTCCCGAGGCCGAGATTCACGGCTGGGGGGGTCCCGCCTCCTGCGGCTGCCGGGAGTGCGCGATGGCCCGCCACCCGGCCGCCATGCCGCGCCTCACCGTCGTGCGGTAGGCGGCACCCGGCCCCTGACATGACGATGGCCCCCGGATGGAAATCCGGGGGCCATCGTGAGTTCTGCAGGGTGGGCATATCTCTGATCCTCTACGAAGAAGGAAGATAAACCCGTTGTAGCCCCGACCGGATTCGAACCGGCGCTACCGCCTTGAGAGGGCGGCGTCCTGGGCCGCTAGACGACGGGGCCAAGACTTTTCCTATCGTGCGCTGCGGTGCACGTCGTACTGTACACGATGCCGAAGCAGTCCGGCGAAGCGGTGCAACTCCGGCCTTTGGTGCAGCTGGGGTACCAGGACTCGAACCTAGACTAACGGAGCCAGAATCCGTTGGGCTGCCAATTACCCCATACCCCATGGGGCCCTGATCGGGCGTTGCCCACTGTACCTCATGGCGCGGGGGTGTCTGCGCACCGGGGCCCGATGCACACTCGTCATCCCCGATGCCGCAGCGCTCCCGCACCGCCAACACACCACCCGCCCATGCAACCGCGTGACCGCCTGATCCCGCCGCCCGGCTCGTCCACAGTGCGCCCGCCCGTCGGCGCGTCGCCGGGTGGAGGACACGCGCAGACGAAGCAGACCGGGCATGCGAAGCAGACCACACCTGCGAAGCAGGTGGAGAATTCGCGTGAGCCCCCGCGGCCCGGAGGGCGGTGTCGGTTGTCCAGCCGGCGGAAGACCGGCAGCTACGCCGCCGCCCCCGGGCGAGGGAGCTCAGCGGGCCGTCACGGGGTTGGTCAACGTGCCGATGCCCTCCACGGTCACCGCCACGGTCTGGCCCGGTCGCATCGGCCCGACCCCCGCCGGTGTGCCCGTCAGGAGCACGTCGCCGGGCAGCANGGTCATGGCGGCGGACATGTAGGCGATGAGGGCGGGCACGTCGCGCAGCAGCAGCTTCGTGCGGGAGTTCTGCCGCAGCTCACCGTCGAGGGTGGTGCGGATCGGAAGGTCGGTGGGATCGAGCTCGGTCTCGATCCAGGGACCGATCGGGCAGAACGAGTCGTGTCCCTTGGCCCGCGTCCACTGACCGTCGGTCTGCTGCTGATCCCGAGCCGTCACGTCGTTGGCGCAGGTGTAGCCAAGTACCACGTCGAAGGCCCGCTCCACTGGGACGTCACGGCACAGCCGCCCGATGACGACCGCCAGCTCCCCCTCGAAGTCGACCCGGTCGCTGTCCGGCGGAAGCGTGATCGGGTCGCCCGGACCGGCGACACTCGTCGACGGTTTGAGGAACAGGATCGGGCGCTCCGGCGGGGTGTCACCACCCATCTCCCGGACATGGTCGGCATAGTTCTTGCCGACGCAGAGCACCTTGCTGGGCAGGACCGGAGCGAGCAGCCGGACGTCGCCGAGCGGCCGCCGGGCGNCGGTGAAGGAGAAGGGGCCGAAAGGATGCGGGGCGATGACCGAGATCACGGCATTGCCCTCCTCTACCGACCCCTCGACGACCCCGAATCCGGGCTCCGAACCATCGGTGAACCTCGCGATACGCACGCCCTGACCGTATCCAGCCCGGCGACGGAACCTGGCGGCCGTCCGACGGGCCCACCACGCGACAGCGGCCGGCGTGATCGGGTTCGCCAGAACGCCGGGTGTGCCAGAGAATCGGGCCAGATCGAGTGACAGGTCCAGGCACCGGGCGGCACCCGTTGCGGCCCAGCGTCCCGCCCGCCCGGTGCTCCGGCGCCGGCAGCGGTGAGCCTGCATCGGGCGTGTCACGCCCGGATTGGAAGGAGAATGGTGAGCGAGACCGATACCACCCCCGTCTACGACGTCGGGGCGCCGGAGCCCAAGCCGATCGACGAGGAGCTGAGCGTCAAGCTGGGCCACCTTGCCGAGGACGCGATCCTGCGCGGCAAGCCCAACGGGGACGAGCGGTGCGACAACTGCCTGTACTACCTCGACACCGACAAGGACGTCACCTACTGCTGGCACCCGAAGCTGCGGATCCTCGTCGGCGGTGACTGGTGGTGCCAGTGGTGGGAGGAGATCCCGGAGGACTGACGGACCGTCAGACGCGGCCGGTCGGTCCGATCGCGCACATGTGCCGCGGCACCCCCTGAACGGGCCGCTACGGGCCTGTCAGGGGGTGCCGGTCACTCTGTGTTTCCGCCGCCCCGGCCCTGGACGTCGCCAGCCGGTCCGCGGCCGTCAGCCGGTCCGCGGCTGTTCAGGTCGCGTTCGGATCAGCGCGCTCGCCCTGCCGCCGCAGCCCGAAGTTCACCGCGTCCTCGAGAGCCGACCAGGAGGCGGCGATGATGTTCTCGTCGACGCCGATGGTGTCCCAGCGTGACCGCCCGTCGCTGGTACCGACCAGGACCCGGGTGACCGCGCCGGTGCCCTGCTTGCCGTCGAGGATGCGGACCTTGTAGTCGACGAGCTCCAGGTCGGCCAGGCCGGGGTAGGCCTTCTCCAAGGCGTCGCGCAGGGCGGTGTCGAGCGCGTTGACGGGCCCGTTACCCTCGGCCGTCGCGACGTGCCGCACCCCGTGCGAGGTGAGCTTGACGGTCGCCTCGCTCACCACCTGGCCGTCGGAGCGCTGTTCGACGATCACCCGCCAGGACTCCAGGGTGTAGAAGCGCTTGCGGCCCGTCACCTCGTCGCGCAGCAGCAACTCGAACGACGCCTCGGCCGCCTCATAGGCGAATCCGGTGGCCTCGCGCTCCTTGACCAGGTCCACGACCCGGCCGAGGGCCTCACGCTCGTTGGACAGATCGAGCCCGAGCTCGCGGCCCTTGAGCTCGATGGTCGCGCGGCCGGCCAGTTCGGAGACCAGCATCCGCATGTCACTGCCGACCGCTGCCGGGTCGATGTGCTGGTACATGTCCGGGTCGATCTTGACTGCGCTGGCGTGCAGCCCGGCCTTGTGCGCGAACGCGCTTGCGCCGACATAAGGCCGGTGGGGGTCGGGAACCGAGTTGGTGACCTCGTCGATGGCGTGGGAGACCCGGACGAGTTCCTGCAGCCGCCCCGGTGGCAGCGCCGCGCGGCCGAGCTTGGTCTCCAGGCCGGCGATGACGCTGAGCAGGTTCGCGTTACCGCACCGCTCGCCGTAGCCGTTCGCCGTGCCCTGCACGTGGGTCACCCCGGCCTCGACGGCGACCAGGGTGTTCGCCACCGCGCAGTCGGCGTCGTCGTGGCAGTGGATGCCCAGTCGGGCACCGGTCCTGGCGAGCACCTCGGTGACGACGGCGCCGATGCGGGTGGGAAGCATTCCGCCGTTCGTGTCGCAGAGCACGACGACCTCGGCGCCGGCCTCGGCGGCGGCGGAGACGACCTCGAGCGCGTACTCGGGATGCACGCGGTAGCCGTCGAAGAAATGCTCGGCGTCGAGGAAGACCCGCTTGCCCTCGGCCCGCAGGTGGGCGACGGTGTCCCGGATCATCGCCAGGTTCTCGGCGGGGCTGGTGCGCAGCGCGCGCTCCACGTGCCGCAGATCCGACTTCGCGACGAGGCAGACCACCGGCGTGCCGGCCTCCCGCAGGGCTGCCACCTGGGGATCGTCCGCGGCCGCGCGGCCGGCGCGCCGGGTCGCCCCGAAGGCGGTCAGCACCGCGGTCGACAGCGTCAGCTCGGTGCGGGCCCGGGCGAAGAACTCCGCGTCCTTCGGATTGGATCCCGGCCAGCCGCCCTCGATGAAGCCGACGCCGAGGTCGTCGAGGTGGCGGGCCACCGAGAGCTTGTCACCGACCGAGAGCGACAACCCCTCCTGCTGCGTACCGTCGCGCAGGGTGGTGTCGTAGATGTGCAGGGAATCGGGATCGTATGGCCGCACGGGGGCGCCTCTCCGGTGGATCGGGGGCCGTGGGACCGCGTCCGGCACGGCCGCCCCGCGTCCCACCGAGTCACGCACGGACCGTGCTCCGGCACCGACGTCCGGCAGGGTTCGGGGACCATGGGACCGCCACGCGCCCGGTCCCATGGGTCAGTGACCGGAGCGCGCGACGGAGACGGGTTCGCCGCCGGGTGACAAGCCTACGATGTAACAGACCCGACATGTGGCGAGTGTGGTGCGCACCACAGTCAATCCGGTTCGGCTGCTCGCGGGGATCGTCGAAGGCGATTCCCGGAGACCACCCACGGTCACAACCACCAGCAGGGGTCCCCGCAGATTCGCGAAGCCCCAACCCTGATCACCCACGGGGATCGCCGAAGGCGATTCCCGGAGACCACCCACGGTCACAACCACCAGCAGGGGTCCCCGCAGATTCGCGAAGCGGATCTGCGGGGCTGCTCAGTCTCCGGCGAAGCGGCGCAGGCGGTCGACCTGGAGGATCGTGATCGTCTGCCCTTCCGACAGAATCCAGGTGCGCCGTTCGAATTCGCGCAACGCCTGGTTGACGGACTGGCGGGAACCGCCAAGCAGCGAGGCGATCTCCGTCTGGGTGAGGCCGAGCTCGATCACCGGCCGGCCCGCTTCTCGCATCCGCAACAGCAGCAGCTTCGCCACCCGGCGCGGCAGGTCGAGAAAGACGAGGTCGGCGTTGGCTCCGGTGAGCCGCCGGACGTGGGCGACCAGCGCCCGGATGAGCTGCTCGGCGACGGCCGGGCGTTCCCGGACGAGCTCCCATACGGCGGCTCGGTCGAGGACCAACGCAGTGCTGGATTCCAGGGCCTCGACGCTGGCGGATCTCGTCCCGGCTTCGACGATGTTGAGTTCGCCCAGCGTCTCCCGAGGGCCGGCGATGTTCAGCACGTGATCGCGCCCGTCGTCCGCCTTGGTGAGCACCTTGAGCCGCCCCGTGGCGACCACGAGAAGAGTATCTCCCGGCTCACCCTCGGTGAAGACAACCTGCCCGCGGCGGAATCGCCGCGTGACCGCCCGTGAGGCGAGTCGCAGCAGGTCCTCCTCGTCCAGCTCCTTCAGCAGCGTGGTCGCTCGAAGCAGGGCGACCGCCTCATTGTCGTGCATGCGGTGACCGTAGCGCCATTGCTCCGCCTGATGTTCCGCAGCCACCGGGGTATGCCGCTCCGGAGCGGACGGCGCATCGGGAACATCCTTGGCGTACGTCACGCAGGCATCATACCGTTATATGTTGGTCACTCCAGCACCGCACCACGTCGCGCATGGAAAGAATTCCGGCCACTCCACCACCCGACGTGACGATGAGATGACGAAATCCTCCGCGCAGCATCGCGGCTGCCGCGTCGTCGAGCGACCAGCCTGGATCCGCGAAGACGACATCGCGGGTGAGGTGATCGCCGGCGATCTCGACATCCGGATCCTGTTCCGCCGCGATCGAGCGGAGAATGTCCCGCTCGGTGAGAATTCCGTAGCCCTGACTGTCCGCATCGTGGACGACCGCCGCGCCCACCTTGCGCGCGGCCATCAGCCGGGCCGCCTGGCGGAGCGTGTGGCCTGGGCCGATCATGAGAACAAGGGAGCTCATCCCCTCCGAAACGCGCACGACGCCCTCCGAACCCCGCTATACCGTCCGAAACCCTGGCAGTACCCTCCGACACCGGTAATGNCGTGCGCAGCGGTAATGCCGTCCACAGGCTCCGCGATGCCCGCACGGCGCTTGTGCATTCGTGAAGCCTGCTACTCGCGACGGTAGGCGCCGTGAAGCCGATTGGCCAGGGCGAAACGGGGATTGCCGTGGCCACATTGTGACCTCGACCACGCCACAAAAGCGAAGAATGTGGCCGAAGCGGATGTCAGGTCAACGATGGCACCGCCGACCCGCCGACCCGCCGACCCGCCGACCCGCCAAGGGGATGCGCGGGGACACGGGAAAGACCGCGTCCACCCGCTGCCCGGGTAGCTCGCGCACATGGAATCCGCCGAGGCATGTCGCGGACGCGCGGACCGGTGTGCCTCGGCGGATCGACGAGTCGCGGCTGCCTAGCTCCGGACCAGCTCGTTCCAGGAGCGGTAGCGGTCCAGCTCACCTCGCGTGGCCTGGTGGAAGATCTCCAGCAGCTCGCGGGTCACCGGACCCGGCTTGCCCGCCCCGACCTGCCGGTCGTCAACCGAGACGATCGGCACGATCTCGGCCGCCGTCCCGGTGAAGAAGGCCTCGTCGGCCAGGTAGAGGTCGGTGCGCACGACGTGCTGCTCGATCACCTCGTACCCCTGGTCGGCGGCGATCTGCATGATCGAGGCGCGGGTGATGCCGCCCAACGGCCCGTCGGTCAGCAGCGGAGTGATGACCTGACGGCCGGAGACGATGAAGACGTTCTCACCGGTGCCGTCTGCTATATGGCCGTTCGGGCTGGTCAGGATCGCCTCGTCGTANCCCGCCTTCACCGCCGCGACCTTCGCCAGCGACGAGTTCAGGTACTGCCCGGACGCCTTCGCCGCCGGCGGGGTGATGTTGGGGTCGTTCCGCTTCCAGGAGGAGATCTGCGCTCGCACACCGTTCGCCTCGGCCTCCTCGCCGAGGTAGGCACCCCACGGCCAGACCGCGATCATCACCTCGACCGGTGAGGGCAGCGGGTTGAGNCCCATCTCCCCGTAGCCGAGGTAGACCAGGGGCCGGATGTAGCAGGAGGAGATGTCGTTGACCGCGATGGTCTCCTTGGTGGCCGCCACCACCTGCTCCTGAGTGAAGGAGGGCTCCATCACGTAGATCTTCGCGCTGCGGTAGAGGCGGGCGATGTGATCCGACAGCCGAAAGACGGCGGGGCCGTCGGCCGTCTCGTAACAGCGGATGCCCTCGAACACGCCCCAGCCGTAGTGCAGGGTCGGGTTGAGCACGTGGATGCGGGCGTCGTCCCAATCGACGAGCTTGCCACTCATCCAGATCTTCGAGGTGGGGGTGATGGGCACAGCGGACTCCAGGCCAGGATCGACGAAGCGAACAGGGATGACGAATTCGCCGATCATCGCCGTGGTGGGCCCCGTCGGCTGCCGTCTACCGGATCTACGGCTCCCGCTTCGAGGATAACCACCTCGCCGCGCGGCGGGGAACTCCGCGAGAACGGCAGACGACCGGCGACGACGGCCGACGCGGTCCCGACGGCCGACGCGCCGGAGTGGGACGGAGCGCCGGAGTGGGACGGAGCGCCGGAGTGGGACGGAGCGCCGGAGTGGGACGGAGCAGCGAAGTCCGCGGCGACCGAGTCGCGAGCTAGCCGACCGCGCGCGCGGCCAGGTCCTCGCCGCGCTCCCGGGTCGACAGGGCCGCGGCGCCCGCGCCCACCCGGCCCGCGAGCGATGCTGCAACCGCGGCCTCGACCCTCGCTGCCTCCTCGGCGTGTCCCAGGTGGTCGAGCAGCATCGCGACGGAGGCGACCGTCGCCGTCGGGTCGGCGAGCTGCTTGCCGGCGATGTCGGGCGCGCTGCCGTGGACCGGCTCGAACATGCTCGGGTGGGCGCCGGACGGGTCGAGATTGCCGCTGGCGGCCAGCCCGATGCCGCCGGTGATCGCCGCGCCGATATCGGTGATGATGTCGCCGAACATGTTGTCTGTGACGACGACGTCGAACCGTCCCGGATCGGTCACGAAGAACATCGAGGCCGCGTCCACGTGCTGGTAGTCGACCCGCACGTCGGGGAACTCCGGCGCCACCTCGGCGACCGTGCGCGACCACAGGTCGCCGGCCTTGGTCAGGACGTTGTTCTTGTGCACGAGGGTGAGATGGCGGCGCTCGCGGCGAGCGGCGCGGCGGAAGGCGTCCCGCACGACCCGCTCGACGCCGTAGCGGGTGTTGAGGCTCTCCTCGGTGGCAACCTCGTGCGGAGTCCCCCGCCGCAGCACGCCGCCGGCACCCGCGTACGGACCCTCGGTGCCCTCACGCACCACGATCATGTCGATCGTGGGCTCTCCGGCCAGCGGCGAGGCGACCCCGGGATACAGCCGCACCGGCCGCAGGTTGACATGGTGGTCGAGCTCGAAGCGCAGACGCAGAAGCAGGCCGCGCTCGAGCACGCCGCTCGGCACCCCCGGATCGCCGACCGCGCCGAGCAGGATCGCGTCGTGACCGCGCAGTTCCTCGAGCACCGAGTCGGGCAGCGTCTCCCCGGTCTGATGCCAACGCCGGGCGCCCAGGTCGTACTCGGTCGTGTCGACCTTGGGGTGTACGGCCCGCAGTACCCGCAGCCCCTCCGCCACCACTTCGGGGCCGATCCCGTCACCGCCGATCACCGCAAGCCTCATGTGCCCGACTGTAGCCGGAACCCGCGGATCGCAGCGGCTCGACTCGATCCGGCGCCGGGGGCTCCGCGGGGGACCCTCGAACCTGCGCGGCGAACCTCCCGGCCGTGGCGGCGGGGTGGCGCGGGCAGGGCGCCCTCGGACGGCACCGGGTGTGGAGACACGGCGACGGACGGACACGGTGGGATGAGCCGCTACGCCCCCCGCTACCACAGGGCATCACCGGACGACCAGCGAGACCACCACACTGCGGCCTAACGATTACCACCAGTGACCACCGTCCGGCCGGGCCGCGCGGGGTATCACGTTCGTTGTTCCCGAATTGATGTGCGCCCGCCGGAGCACCGACTCCGACCGCACGGCACCGATACCTCAGAAAGTGAGGCGCATTGTCGTGCTCGACAACAGATCGGTGACGATCGACGGCCCAGCCGTATAGAACACGCCGCCCCCGCCGGGCGGTCGCAAGAAAGACGACAACCAGCAATCCGACCGCCACCCGCCGGTCACACAAAAGACCGCAGGATTCACAACTCCGGACGGTACTCGCGACCGGCATCGAGGCCAGATGGTAAGAAACTCACTTACAGGACAGGTGCGACGTGCTTCGAGGCGAGGGGGTGCACGGCGCATGATTACTCGACAGCGGACTCCCGCGGGATCTCCACCCCGCGGCCGCTCCGATGTCGGCGACTCCGCAGAGACATCCGGCGAGACATCCGGCGAGGTGGCCGACGCCCGGCGCGCGGTCGCGTCCGCGGGAGCCGAAACGTCGGGCGCGTCGAGTCCGCCGAGACTCGCCGGCGGGGAGCAGGACGCCTACGAGGCCGACCATCCCGACCTGGCCCGGGTTCTCGCCGATCCCGCCGAACCTGTGCTGTACTTCCAGCCGATCGTAGATCTGCAGCGTGGGGTTATCGCCGGATATGAGGCGCTCGCCCGCTTCCACAGCCATCCGACGCACTCCCCCGACCGCATTTTCGCCGCGGCGGACCGGCTCGGGCACGCGGCCGAACTCGAGGCCCGGGTTCTCGCTGCCGCGCTCGCGGCCCGCGATCGGCTTCCCGACCGCTNCTTCCTGGCCGTCAACGTTCTGCCCCACCTGCTGGACGAGCCCGCGGTCGCCGAGGTCTGGCGGGACGCGGACCTGCGCCGGCTCGTGCTGGAACTCAACGAGGCGGTCGACCTCGACGCCACGACCGGGCTGACCGCCACCGCAAGCGCTCTGCGCAACCGCGGCGCCTTCGTCGCCATGGACGATGTCGGCTCCGGCTACGCCGGGCTACGCCAGCTCGCCCGGATCCGACCCGACTTCGTCAAGCTGGACCGCTCGCTGGTGGTCAACGTCGATGACGACCAGGTCAAGATCGCTCTGACCGAGCTGGTCGGCAACTTCGCCAGCCGGCTGAATGGCTGGGTGATCGCGGNGGGCATCGAGCGGGGCGACGAGCTGGCCATGCTGGTCGCGCTCGGCGTTCCCCTCGGGCAGGGATTCCTGCTCGGGCGCCCGTCCGAGGGCTGGCAGCAGCTCGATCCGGGGGTGGCCCGGCGCATCCGGCAGCTCTCCGAACGCAGCAACCGCGCGGCGAGCATCGAGAGCCTCATGGAACAGGTCACCGTCCGCGTGGGCGACTCGGGCTCGTGCGCCATGTCGCCGGACTGCCCGAGCTGCCCCATGCGGACGGCCGCGAACCGCGGTGATCCGACCACCGCCGGCCCCGACGACGAGCAGGCTCCCAGAGCGACGATCATCGTGTCCAACCGGTGCCGCCCGGTCGCGCTGCACCTGTCCAGCGGTCCCGGCGGCGGCACCGAACCCCGCCGGGTACCCACCACCCTGTTCGCCCGCCCGGAGGAACCGGTGACGGAGGTGGCGCGCCGCGCCATGACCCGCGCCAGGGCCAGCCGGTTCGACCCGGTGATAATCGTGACCGAGATGGGTCGACCCCTCGGTCTGGTACGGATGGAGCGTCTGATGCTGCGTCTCGCGGAAATGTCCACATGAGACGGAACCGATACTGGACCGCCCAGGCGCTGATGTCACCGAGCCCGGCGGCCGGGGGTCATTCCCTGCCCGCGGAGATCACCGTTCGGCGGCCGGCCATGAAGGAATTCTACTGTGGCGCGATCATTCACGGGTGCGAGACACGCATCGTCGCGTCTGCCGAGGAGGATCTGCTCCGTGCCGTGGACACCCACGCCCGCGTGGATCACGGCATGACCGACGTCCCGGAGGCGATGCTGGATCAGGTCCGCCGCAGCGTCCGGGACGTGGAACCGGCGGATCTCCGCGACTGATCGCCGCCGTGTCGACCCAGCGGCACGGCCGGCGGCCTGCGGCAGCCGCAAGGCCGCCACAGGCCGCCGGTCATGCCCGCGGAGAGCCCGGCTCAGGCCACCGGTGCGGCGGCGGGCCGGCCGCCGTCCCTCGGCGCCGCGACGGCCGGCCCGGGGACCGGCGCCGCCGCCCGGTCACGGGAGGCACGGTTGACGGCGCTCACGACGGCCCGCAACGACGCGGTGACGATGTTGGGATCGATGCCGACCCCCCAGTACACCCGGTCGTCGACGGAGACCTCGAGGTAGGCCGCCGCCCGGGCGTCGGCGCCCGAACCCAGCGCGTGCTCGTTGTAGTCAAGGATGCGCACGCTCAGGCCGCGGGTCGCCAGGGCGGCCACGAAGGCGTCGATGGGGCCGTTGCCGACCCCGGTGAGCACCGAATCCGCGCCGTCGAACCGAACCGAGACCGAGACCTCGTCGCGCTCCCCCGAAGCGGCGTTCGTCCGCGACCCCAGCAGCTCCAGCGGGCCCGCCGTCTCGGCGCCGTCGAGGAAGTACTCGCTACGGAAGATCCGCCACAGCTCCGCGGCGGTGACCTCGCCGCCCTCGGCGTCGGTGTGGCGCTGCACGACTCCGGAGAACTCGATCTGCAGCCGTCGCGGCAGTTCCAGCGAATGCTCCGACTTCAGCAGGTAGGCGACGCCGCCCTTGCCGGACTGGCTGTTCACCCGGATGACGGCCTCGTAGGTGCGGCCCACGTCCTTGGGGTCGATCGGCAGGTAGGGCACCTCCCACCGGGTCTGGCCGGTCCGTTCCATCGCCTCCAGGCCCTTCTTGATGGCGTCCTGGTGGGAGCCGGAGAAGGCGGTGTAGACGAGGTCGCCACCGTAGGGGTGGCGGGGGTGCACGGGTAGCTGGTTGCAGTACTCGACCGCCCGGCGGACCCCGTCGATGTCCGAGAAATCGATCATCGGATCGACGCCCTGCGAGAACAGGTTCAGACCGAGGGTGACCAGGCAGACGTTGCCGGTGCGCTCGCCGTTGCCGAACAGGCAGCCCTCGACCCGGTCCGCGCCGGCCAGCACGCCGAGCTCCGCCGCGGCGACCGCGCAGCCCCGGTCGTTGTGCGGGTGCAGCGACAGGATCACGGCATCGCGCCGCGTCAGGTTCCGCCCGACCCACTCGATCTGGTCGGCGTAGACGTTCGGCGTCGACATCTCGACCGTCGCCGGCAGGTTCAGCACGACTGGCCGCTGCGGCGTCGGCGACCACACGTCCATGACCGCCTCGCACACCTCGACGGCGTAGTCCAGCTCGGTACCGGTGAACGACTCCGGGCTGTACTGCCAGCGCACATCGGTGCCCTCGAGCAGCTTCTCGGCGTACTGGACGCACCAGCGCGCGCCCTGTACGGCAATCTCGGTGACGCCGGCCCGGTCCAGGCCGAACACGACCCGCCGCTGCAGCGTCGACGTCGAGTTGTACAGGTGGATCAGCGCCCGGTCGGCGCCCACCAGCGACGCGGCCGTCCGCTCGATCAGCTCCTCGCGCGCCTGGGTCAGCACCTGGATGACGACGTCATCCGGGATGCGGTCTTCCTCGATGAGCTGGCGGATGAAGTCGAAGTCGGTCTGGCTCGCGGCGGGGAACCCGACCTCGATCTCCTTGTAGCCCATCGCGACCAGCAGCTCGAACATCTGCATCTTGCGCGCGGGGGTCATCGGGTCGATCAGTGCCTGGTTGCCGTCGCGCAGGTCGACGCTGCACCACTGCGGGGCGCGGACGATCGACTTCTCGGGCCAGGTCCGGTCCGGCAGCGGGACGGGGGTGAACGCCTGGTACTTCTCGATCGGCATGCCGGACGGCTGCTGCGTGGTCATCGTGCTCCTGCTTCCTCGGAAGAGCCCCACGTCGACCGGATCTCACGACCGCACAGGGGACTTGGGGGCCGGCAGATCCCTCCACGGCGTCGGACGGGCGGCCGCCCGGGCTGGGCATGACCGCCGGGCCACCATGACCGCGGGGATCCCGACGCTGGCGCACGAGAACACCGCGACGGGGAAGCCAGCTGGATCAGGCCCCGCCGCGGCGGCTAAGGAGGAGCAGCGCACGCATCGCGAATAAACAGTACCCGATGTCGGCCCGATCGGTCGGTGGTGGGCCGCCGCGGCTCGGTCGCGCCTCGCCTCGGTCGCCCGCTGCGAATCGGCCGCCCGCGCCCTCAGGCGCCGATCGAGCCGATGGCCCGGAACGGGCCGGTGCGGGCCCGCAGGTCGTCCGTGCGCACCGTACAGGCAACCGAGCGCGCGCCGTCCTGCCAGCTCGGCTCGGACGGGTAGATCGTGCCGACGATGTAGTGCGGGGTGGCGTCGATGGCCCCGGCGAAGTCGCGCAGCGCCCCGGCACAGCGCGCGTCCGCCACCTGGGTCACCGCCGACGCGCCGGGCCAGCGGCCGAACAGCGGCGCGAGGTTCACCAGCCGGGTGACCTCGTCGATGTGCGGACGGTCGCAGCTCACCCGGACCGCGACCACCGGCACCATCGGCACGGGTGCGCCTGCCGGGTAGGGCGTCCAGTTCAGACAGTCGCCGCGGTGCAGGGCGGCCAGCAGTGCCGGGGCGACCGCGTAGCCGGCGGGAGGGCCGGTCAGGGAGCCGCTGACCGCGGGCCTGGCACTCGCGGCGCTCGCCACGCCGTCCTGCGACGCGCTCGGTGCGGCCAGGCGGGTGGCGCTGCCCGCCCCGCCCCGGGTAGCCGTCTGCCGCAGGGCCACCACCGTGATAGTGATCATCCCGACGATGATGGCGATGAAGGTGACCATCTGGGCGATCTGCCGGGGGCGTCCCGGCGGCTTCGGCGGCGCCACGAGCCGGTGAAAGAACCCGGGCAGCCCGCGGGGAGCGGGAACGACCTGGCAACGACCGGATGCGGTCCGGCCGTGCTGCCGGCTGCGTTCGGCCGCGGACGGCTCGAGGAAGCGGGCTCCGCGGACGAATCGCTCATCCAGGCGAAGCCCCTCGAACGGGTCCTGATGCCGCGACGCCATGCTAGCCACGGTAAACCCGACACCCAGCCAAAGCCGCATGTTCGGCGTAAAGATCACTCCGGGCACTTCCGGGCGAGAGCGGCGCGGCCGGCACCGCCGCGCCGGCCTGGCGGGCGGCCCCGACCGGCCGCCGCCGACGGCCCACCTGCGGTGTCGCAGCGCCCCGACGGCAGCCGACCGCCGCGCCGCCGCCGTACCGTCGGCCGGCCCGCCCGCCGGTCGCCGCGGCGCGCCCCCACCGGGGTGCCACCGCCGCGACTGCGCAGTCCGGCACCGACCGGCCACCCGATACCGGGGGTCGGGCGCGAGCTGCCGACCGCCCGGTCCGGCGCTACTCCGCCTGGATCACTACTCGGTCTGGATGCTGACCGCGCGCGCGTAGGAAGCGCCGATTATCTTCGCGATGTCGGCCAGGATGTCGGCGGCGACCGCGTCGTCCAGCGACAGCGACATCAGCGCCTCCCCACCCGCCTGGAGCCGGCTCACCTGGGCACTGGCGATGTTGATGTTCGCCTCGCCCAGCAGCGCGCCGACCGCACCGACGATTCCGGGCCGGTCCTCGTAGCGGAAGAACGCCAGGTGCGCCTCGGGTCGGATGTCGACCTCGAAGCCATCGATCGCGGTGATCTTCTCGACCTGCCGGGAACCGACGAGGGTCCCGCTGACCGACACCGGGGTGCCGTCGGCGAGCACGCCGCGCACGGTCACCAGGTTGCGGTAGTCCCTGGAGCCCTCCTCGGAGGTCTCCAGGGTGACATCGACGCCGCGCTCCTTCGCCAGCAGCGGGGCGTTGACGTAGGTGACCTGCTCCTCGATGACGTCGGTGAAGACGCCCTTGAGTACGGCGAGCTGGAGCACCGAGACGTCGTGGACCGCGATCTCCCCTCGGACCTCGACGGTGATGGCGGCGGCGAGCCCGCCGGCGAGCCCGGAGAACAGCTGCCCCAGCTTCTCGGCGAGCGGCAGGCCCGGCCGGACGTCCTCGGCGACGATCCCACCGGCCTGCACATTGACCGCGTCCGGCACGAACTCGCCCTGCAGCGCCAGGCGCACCGAGCGGGCGACGGCGAGCCCGGCCTTGTCCTGGGCCTCCTGGGTGGAGGCGCCGAGGTGCGGGGTGACCACCACGTTGTCGAGACCGAACAGCGGCGACGCGGTCGTCGGCTCGGTGACGAAGACGTCGATGCCGGCGCCACCGACCTGGCCGGAGCTGATCGCCTCGGCAAGCGCCGCCTCGTCGACGAGCCCGCCGCGGGCGGCGTTGACGATGATGACGCCGGGCTTGGTCCCGGCAAGCTCCTCGGCGCCGATCAGGCCGAGCGTCTCCGGCGTCTTGGGCAGGTGGATCGTGATCACGTCGCTGCGCCGCAGCAGTTCGGCGAGGTCGACGAGGGTGACGCCGAGCTGGGAGGCGCGGGCCACCGACACGTACGGGTCATAGGCGATGACCTTCATGCCGAAGCCGGCGAGCCGCTGCGCCACGAGGACCCCGATACGGCCGAGGCCGACGACGCCGAGCGTCTTCTCGACCAGCTCGACGCCGGTGAACTTCGACCGCTTCCACTCCCCGCCACGCAGCGACTGGTTGGCCGCCGGGACCCGGCGGGCGACGGCGAGCAGCAGCGCGATCGCGTGCTCGGCCGCGCTGACGATGTTCGACGTCGGCGCGTTGACGACCATGACGCCGCGCTGGGTGGCGGCGGCGACGTCGACGTTGTCCAGGCCGATGCCGGCCCGGGCGACGACCTTGAGCCGGCTCGCCGCCGCGAGCGCCTCCGCGTCGATCTTGGTGGCGGAACGGACGATCACGGCGTCGACGTCGGCGATCGCGGGCAGGAGGGCCGACCGGTCGGCGCCGTCGACGTGACGAAGCTCGAAGTCCCCGGACAGCACCTCCAGCCCGGCCGGCGACAGCTCCTCGGCAACGAGTACGACGGGCACTGGACCTCTCCTAGCAACCTCTGGTCAGGCCGGAGGCGACGCGCGGAACGAGGTGTGATCACGTGGCCGTCGGCCTGGCGGTGGTGAGCGTGCTGACTGCGCGCCGGGTGGCGCGGCGGGCCCAGCCTACCGACGCGGACTGCGCCCGCCGAACGCTTTGCGCACCGGTCCCCCCGGAAATGCGCGATCCCGGCGATGTGGTCCGGCTGTCCTCGCCGTTCGGCGGCCGGGCGCCGCCACCATCCGGCGGCGGAGCCCGGCATCGACGTCCGGCGGTGGCAGACGACCCTGCCGCTCGGCGATCCCGGCGTTACGCGGCGATCCCGGCGTCTACTTGGCGATCCCGGCGTCTACTTGGCGATCCAGGACATCAGCGGCCGCAGCTTGGCGCCGACCTGCTCGATCGGGTGCTGCTTGCCCTCCTCCACGAGCTTGGTGAAGTTCGGCCGGCCGTTGTCGTCCTCGGCGACCCACTCGCGCGCGAACGTGCCGTCCCGGATCTCGTCGAGGATCTTGCGCATCTCGGCCTTGACGGCCGGGGTGACCACCCGCGGGCCGCGGGTGACGTCGCCGTACTCGGCCGTGTCGGAGATCGAGTAACGCATCTGCGAGATGCCGCCCTCGTACATCAGGTCGACGATGAGCTTGAGCTCGTGCAGGCACTCGAAGTAGGCGACCTCGGGGGTGTAACCCGCCTCGACCAGCGTCTCGAACCCGGCCTGGACCAGCGCGCTGGTGCCGCCGCAGAGCACGGCCTGCTCACCGAACAGGTCGGTCTCGGTCTCCTCGGTGAAGGTGGTGCGCAGCGCCCCGGCGCGGGTGCCGCCGATGCCCTTGGCGTAGGCCAGCGCGACGGCGAGCGCGTTGCCGGAGGCGTCGTTCTCGACGGCGACGAGGACGGGCACGCCCTTGCCCTCCTCGAACACCCGGCGCACCAGGTGACCGGGGCCCTTCGGCGCCACCATGAACACGTCGACGCCCGCCGGCGGCTCGATGAGCCCGTAGCGGATGTTGAACCCGTGCCCGAACGCCAGCGCCTTGCCCTCGCTCAGGTGCGGGGCGATGGAGTCGGCGTAGATCTTGCGGTGGGTGGTGTCCGGGGTGAGCAGCATGATGATGTCGGCCTCGGCGGACGCCTCCGCCGGGGTGAGCACGCGCAGGCCCTCCTCGGCGGCCTTCGCCCGGCTGCGGCTGTCCGCGGGCAGGCCGACCCGCACGTCGACGCCGCTGTCGCGCAGGTTCAGCGCGTGCGCGTGGCCCTGGCTGCCGTAACCGATGACGGCGACCTTGCGGCCGGCCAGGACGTCGAGCGAGGCGTCGTCGTCGTAGTAGATCTCGACCATCGTGGGGGTGTCTCCTCGTTGAGTGAAGGGAGGTGCGGGCGCGGCCCGACCGGGATCGCCGCGGGACGCGCCGGGACGCCCCGGCCGGCCGGGCCGGGTGAAGCGGGTGGAACGGGTCGACCGGTCAGGCCGACCGGTCGACGGCGCGCAGGCTGCGATCGGTGATCGACCGCGAGCCGCGGCCAAGCGCCACCATGCCGGACTGGACGAGCTCCCGGATCCCGAACGGCTCCAGCATCCGGATGAGGGCGTCCAGCTTGTCGCGGGTGCCGGTCGCCTCGATCGTGACGGCGTCCGGGGCGACGTCGACCACCTTCGCACGGAACAGGGTGACGGTCTCCAGCACCTGCGACCGGACGGACAGGTCGGCGCGCACCTTCAGCAGCATCAGCTCGCGCTGCACCGAGACGGACGTATCCATCTCGACGATCTTCAGAACGTTGACCAGCTTGTTGAGCTGCTTGGTCACTTGCTCCAGCGGCAGGTCCTCGACCGCGACGACGATGGTCATCCGGGAGACGTCCGGGTGCTCGGTCGGGCCGACGGCGAGCGACTCGATGTTGAACCCGCGCCGGGAGAACAGCCCGGAGACCCGGGCGAGCACCCCCGGCTTGTTCTCCACCAGCACGGACAGGGTGTGCCGGGTCATGATCTCGCGCTCCTGAGGTCGGGGATCGGGTCGGGGGCCGTCACAGGTTCACCTCGGCGTCCCCGGAGTAGTCGAAGTCGGGCGCGAGGTCGCGGGCGACCCGGATGTCGTCGTTGCTCGCGCCGGCGGCGACCATCGGCCAGACCATGGCGTCGGGGTGGACGACGAAGTCCACGACCACGGGGGCGTCGTCGATCGCCATCGCCTTCTCGATCGTCGCGTCGACCTCGGCGGCCGAGTCGCAGCGCAGGCCGACGCAGCCCAGCGCCTCGGCGAGGCGGACGAAGTCGGGCACCCGCTTGACACCGGTCCGCGGCGACGCCGGGTGCGTGCCGAGCTCGGTGTTCGAGTAGCGCTTGTCGTAGAACAGGGTCTGCCACTGCCGGACCATGCCGAGCGAGCCGTTGTTGATGATCGCGACCTTGATCGGGATGCCCTCGAGCGCGCAGGTGGCGAGCTCCTGGTTGGTCATCTGGAAGCAGCCGTCGCCGTCGATCGCCCACACGGTCGCATCCGGGCGGCCGACCTTGGCGCCCATCGCCGCCGGCACGGCGAAGCCCATCGTCCCGGCGCCGCCGGAGTTCAGCCAGGTGTAGGGGTTCTCGTACGAGATGAACTGGGCGGCCCACATCTGATGCTGGCCGACCCCGGCCGCAAAGATCGTCTCCGGGCCCGAGATGCGGCCGAGCCGCTCGATGACGTGCTGCGGCGCCAGCGACCCGTCGGCCGGGGTGTCGTAGCCCAGCGGGTAGGTGCGCCGCCAGCCGTCCAGGGTGTGCCACCAGCCCTCGAGTTCCGGACGGGGCTCGGCGGCCAGCGCGGCGATCAGCTCGTTGATCACCTCTCGGCAGTCGCCGACGATGGGCACGTCGGCGGTCCGGTTCTTGCCGATCTCGGCGGGATCGATGTCGGCGTGGATGATCGCGGCCTTCGGCGCGAACGAGGCCAGCCGGCCGGTGACCCGGTCGTCGAAGCGGGCGCCGAGGGTGATGAGCAGGTCCGCCTTCTGCAACGCGGTCACCGCGGCGACCGAGCCGTGCATGCCGGGCATGCCCAGGTGCTGGGGGTGCGAGTCGGGGAAGGCGCCGCGGGCCATCAGCGTGGTGACCACCGGGATGCCGGTCATCTCCGCCAGCGTGCGCAGCTCCGCGGCGGCGCGCGCCTTGAGCACACCGCCGCCGATGTACAGCACCGGACGCCGGGAGGCGCTGATCAGCTTCGCCGCCTCCCGCACCTGCTTGCTGTGCGGGCGGGTGATCGGGCGGTAGCCGGGCAGGTCGAGTGTGGGCGGCCAGATCTCGTGCGGCAGCACCGACGTGACCGACTGCAGGATGTCCTTGGGCAGGTCGACCAGGACGGGGCCGGGACGCCCCGTGCCCGCCAGGTGGAACGCCTCGGCGATCGTCCGCGGGATGTCGTCGACGGACTGGACGAGGAAGTTGTGCTTGGTGATGGGCAGGGTGATACCGCAGATGTCCGCCTCCTGGAAGGCGTCCGTCCCGATCGCGGCGCTGGCCACCTGCCCGGTGATCGCGACCATCGGCACCGAGTCCATGTAGGCGTCCGCGATCGGGGTGACCAGGTTCGTCGCCCCCGGACCGGACGTCGCCATGCACACCCCCACCCGCCCGGTGGCCTGCGCGTACCCCTCGGCCGCGTGGCCGGCACCCTGCTCGTGCCGGACGAGGATGTGGCGCACCCGCGTGGAGTCGTACAACGGGTCGTAGGCGGGCAGGATCGCGCCGCCGGGGATGCCGAAGACCACATCCGCTCCGACCGCCTCGAGGGAGTGGACGAGCGACTGGGCTCCGGTGATCTCTCGTGTCATCTGGGCGTCTTCCTTGACAGGCCGGGAATCTGCGACAGCGGGTGGTCTCGGCGGGCGGAACGCGGGGGCGCGCGCTGGGGCTCGGTCACGTGACGGGGCTGGATCACGAACACGGGGGTGGATCACGAACGCGGGGCTGGGCACGAAAAAGCCCCTCGTGCCTAGGGCACTGAGGGGCGGCGCACGGGGTCGAGGTCGTCGACTACGCGCGCTCTGAACGTACGAGAATCTGACTGTGCACAGACATACCGTGCCGGAGATCGGGCCGTACGTCAAGCAGCGACCGCAGGTGGCCGACCCGGCGACCCTGCCGGCGGATCACGGGGGATGCCGGCAGGGGGTCTGCGAGGCCGCCCGGCGGGCGGGCAGAGTCGGCCAGGCCGCCCGGCGGGCGGAGCGGGATCAGCGACCGCCGGAGCCGGGCGCGGCCACCGCGCCCCCGTCGAGGGCGGTCAGGAAGCGGGCCGCGACCGGGGCCGCCGTCTCGGCGCCGAAGCCGCCGTCCTCGACGACGACGGCGAAGGCCACGTCACCCCGGTAACCGACGAACCAGGCGTGGGTGGGCGGCGGGTCGCCGTCGGCGTATTCGGCCGTGCCGGTCTTGCCGTAGACCTCGCCGGGCATCGGCACGCTCGCGGCGGTGCCCTCGGTGACGACAGCCCGCATGAAGTCCCGCAACGGCGGGAGCACCGCGGGCGGGATGGCGTTGCTGCGCGCCGGCTGGCCGGCGACGAACGGCTGGCGCCAGGTGCCGCTGGCGACGGCCGCCGCCACGCTCGCCATCTGCAGGGGCGAGACCTCGATGCGGGCCTGTCCGATCGACGCCGAGGCGGACTCGACCGAGTCGCGCGGGGTCGGGAAGCTCCCCCCGACGCTGGCGATGTCCAGCGGCGCCTGGCCGTCGAAGCCGTAGAGCTGGGCGGCCTTCTCCAGGGCGTCGGACGGCAGCGACTCCTCCAGCCGAATGAAGGCGGTGTTGCAGCTCTTGGCGAAGGCGGTCCGCAGCGGGATGGGCCCGAACTGCTCGGACTCGGCGTTCTGGAAGGTCCGCCCGCCCACGCTGACCGTCTGGGTGCAGTCCAGCGGGGTGTTCGCCGCCTTGCCGTTCATCAGTGCGGCGGTGGCCGTCACGATCTTGAAGGTGGAGCCCGGCGGGTACTTGCCGCGCACGGCGCGGCTCGCCCCGCTCGGCGGGTGGTTCGCCAGCGCCAGCACGCCGCCGGTGCGGGTGTCGATGGCGACCATCGCCGCGGTGGGTCGGGCGGCGGTCGCGAGCGCCGTCTCGGCGGCCTGCTGGACCCGCAGGTCGAGGGTCGTCCGGACCGACTCGCCGTCGGTCATCGGGTAGGTGTGCAGCGTCTGGACGGTGGCGCCCCGCGCGTCGCGCACGACGACGGCACCGCCCTGGGCGCGCAGCCGGTCGTCGTAGACGCGTTGCAGCCCGGACAGCGGGTCGGTCCGGCCGACGAGGTTGCCGGCGAGGTCCCCGGAGTCGCGCAGCGGCTGGCCGCCGGCGGCGAGCAGGTCGCCGCGGTGGCCGGTCGAGGCGGTCCGGTCCAGGTGCAGCCCGGGGCGCAGGGCGGGATGCACGGACGCCGGCTCCGCCCGGACCTTCCACCCCCGGCCGGTGTCGACGAGGTTCAGCACGCCCGCGTACTCCAGCGGCGCCGGCAGGCCGGACAGGTCGAGCCGGGCCGCGTAGGGCGCCCTCGCCGCCTTGCCGTTGCGGTCGATCGATCCCGGGGTGAAGGTGGCCCCGGTGACCAGCAGCCGGTCCCGCACGTCGGCCATCGTGGTCAGCAGGGCCGCGACGTCGATGCTGCCGGGCACGGTCACCGCGCTCACCGCGGCCCGACCGGCTCCGTCACGGCCGCTGGCCGCGGCCGACCCGGTGGCCCCCGCCCCGGCCGCGGCCGGTGTCGCCGCCGCACCGCTCCCGCCACCCGGGGCGGCGCTGGCCGGGGCGGCGCTGGCCGGGGCGGCGCTGGCCGGGGGCGCCGCGCCGGCCGGGGTGCTGGTCGCCGTCCCGCCAGTGGTGGTCAGGGTTCGCCAGGCGGCGAGGTAGGCCGCCGCCGCGGCCTGGGCCCGGTGGTCGGCCGCCCGCGCGTCGGACCGGTTCTTCAGCACGTAGCCGACCCCGCTGCCGGCGGCCAGGACGACGACCACCACGGCGGCGATGATCGCCCGCCGCCGGCCGCGGCCACGACGGCGCGAGGTCGACGCGGTGAATCCGGACGGAGTGAGGGGCATGACGAGACGCCTCCCCTCGCAGACGACTGCCCGATCGGAGACCCACCCTACGAAGGCCCCCGGCACTGCGCACCCGACGCGCCGGTCGGCGTCGGCAACTCGACACGCGGGTCCGACACGGAAGGAAAACGTGGTCTTCCCGGGCCCAGGTCACGCCGGGGCAACCTTCGGCACCCCGGCTGACACCCCGAACCCGGATGACTACGCCCAACCAGGCCGTATCCCCCGCATGAGGATTAGCGGCCAGGTTTTCCGCAAACACCGCGATGGCGATCATATCCGGCGCCCGATCCGGTCCGGGGCGGCCCTGGACCGCGTCCCCGGAGCCCGGGGTATCGGCGCGCAGGCGGCCCGGCGGACGGACCGCGGTCAGCCGACGAGGGGCAGGACCTGGCGTGGCGGCGCGCCGGTGCAGGCGCGGCGGGCGCCGGTGCCGCTCCATCCGCCCGGGATGCGTGCCCGCCAGCTCTGCCGGAAACGCCCCGCCGATCAGGACGCGCCGAGGCGCTCCAGCAGCAGGCCGCGCACGCTCGCCGCGTCCGCCTGGCCCCTCATCGCCTTCATCACCGCGCCGACCAGCGGGCCGACGGCGTTGACCTTGCCGCCGCGGACCTTCTCCGCGATGTCCGGTGCTGCGGCGATGGCGGCGTCGACCGCCGCCGTGAGCGCCCCGTCGTCCGCGACGACGGCGAGGCCGCGCCCGGCGACGACCTCGTCCGGGGTGCCCTCCCCCGCCAGCACGCCGTCGATGACCTTGCGGGCGAGCGCGTCGGTGAGTTCGCCGCCGGCGACGAGCACGGTGATCCGCGCGACGTCGGCCGCGCTGATCGCGAGGTCGCTCGGCTGGCTACCGGCATCGGCGGCGCGACGCGCCAGCTCGTTGAGCCACCACTTGCGCGCCGCCGCCGGGGTCGCCCCGGCGGCCACGGTCTGCTCCACCAGGTCCAGCACCCCGGCGTTGCGCATGTCGGTCAGGTCCCGCGCGGTGTAGCCGTGCTCGGCGATGAGCCGGGTGCGGCGCGCCGCGGGCAGCTCCGGCAGGCCGACGCGCAGCTCGTCGATGTACTGCGCGGGCAGCGCCAGCGGGGTCAGGTCCGGCTCCGGGAAGTACCGGTAGTCGGTCGCCTCCTCCTTGGACCGGCCCGGCGACGTCCGCCCGGAGGCCTCGTCGAAGTGGCGGGTCTCCTGGAGGATCCGCTCGCCGTCGTCGAGCAGGCCGGCCTGGCGGGTGATCTCGTAGCGCACGGCCCGCTCCACCGACCGCAACGAGTTGAGGTTCTTCGTCTCGGTGCGGGTGCCGAACGGGGCGTCGGGCTCACCGGGGGCGGGGCGGCGGCGCAGCGAGACGTTCGCGTCGCAGCGCAGCGAGCCCTGCTCCATCCGCACGTCGGACACGTCGAGAGCGCGGATCAGCTCGCGCAGCTCGTCGACGTAGGCGCGGGCCACCTCCGGCGAGCGGACGTCGGGCTCGGTGACGATCTCGACGAGCGGGATCCCGGCCCGGTTGTAGTCGACCAGCGAGTGGGTCGCCCCGTGGATGCGCCCGGTGGCGCCGCCGACGTGCAGTGACTTGCCGGTGTCCTCCTCCATGTGCACGCGGGTGATCCCGACCCGGTGCACCTCGCCGTCGATCTCGACGTCGAGCCAGCCGTCCGTGCACAGCGGCTCGTCGTACTGGCTGATCTGGAAGTTCTTCGGCATGTCCGGGTAGAAGTAGTTCTTGCGGGCGAACCGGCACCAGGACGCGATGTCGCAGTGCAGCGCGAGGCCGATCATGACGGCGAAACGCACCGCCGCCTCGTTGACCACCGGCAGGGCGCCGGGCAGGCCGAGGCAGACCGGGCAGACCTGGGTGTTGGGCTCGGCGCCGAACGCCGTGGGGCAGCCGCAGAACATCTTGGAGACGGTGCCGAGCTCGACGTGCGTCTCCAACCCGATCACCGGCTCGTAACGGGCGAGCGCGTCGGCGTAGGAGGGCAGCGCGCTGGCGGGAGCCGCAGTGCTCACCGGGGGTACTCCTCGTGGGTCGCTGGATGCGCGGGTCGGCCGGTCATGACGACGAATCGTCGGCGGAGCCGGGCTCGGCGGAGGTGGTCTCGGCGCCACCGGGTCCACCGGATCCACCGGGTCCGGCTGGCGGGCGGGTGTCGCGCAGGTGCACGTAGCTGAGGAACACCGCGGCCGGCAGGCCCAGCACGCCCCAGACGAGCAGGATCGGGTTCACCGTCGCGATGCCGAGGCCCAGCACCACGACGGTCAGCAGCCAGACCACGACGACCAGCAGACGGTCCTGCCGCCCGCTGCGCAGACTCACCATCGCAGACCCCCGCCGTGCTGCCCCGTCCCCGGCCCGGTCCGCACCTGCTGGCCGGTCCGCACCTCCTGGCCGGTCCGCACCTCCTGGCCGGTCACAGTGCCGGGGCCTCGTCGAGCAGCGCATGGCCGCGCCGGGCGTCCAGCGCCTCCTCCAGCGCCCCACCGACCAGGTAGAGCCGGTCGTCGGCGAACGGCGGCGCCATGATCTGGATGCCCACGGGCAGCCCGTCCGCCAGGCCCGCCGGCAGGCTCATCGCCGGGCCGCCGGCCAGGTTCGACGGGATGGTGCACAGGTCCGACAGGTACATGGCGACCGGATCGTCGACCTTCGCCCCGAGCGGGAACGCCGGGGTCGGGGTGGTGGGCGAGACCAGCACGTCGACCTGCTCGAACGCGGCGGCGAAGTCCCGGCTGATCAACGTGCGGACCTTCTGCGCCTGGCCGTAGTAGGCGTCGTAGTAGCCCGAGGACAGTGCGTAGGTGCCGAGGATGATCCGCCGTTTCACCTCCGGGCCGAAGCCGGCTTCGCGGGTGCGGCTCATGACCTCCTCGGCGCCGGCCTGGCCGTCGTCGCCGACTCGCAGCCCGAACCGCATCGCGTCGAAGCGGGCCAGGTTGGACGAACACTCGCTCGGCGCGATCAGGTAGTAGGCCGCCAGCGCGTAGGTGAAGTGCGGGCAGCTCACCTCGACGACCTCGGCGCCGAGGTCGGTGAGCGTCTCGACGGCGGCGGCGAAGGCGGCCTGCACCCCCGGGTCGTAGCCCTCGCCGGCGAGCTCCCGCACGACGCCGACCCGCAGGCCGCGGATGTCGCGCCGGCCCGCCGCCTCGACCACCGCGGGCACCGGCACATCCACGCTGGTGGAGTCGAGCGGGTCGTGGCCGGCGATCGCGGCGTGCAGCAGCGCCGCGTCGGTGACGGTGCGGGCCAGCGGACCGGCCTGGTCCAGCGAGCTGGAGAAGGCGACCAGGCCGTAGCGGCTCACGCCGCCGTAGGTGGGCTTCACCCCGACCAGCCCGCAGACCGCGGCCGGCTGGCGGATGGAGCCGCCGGTGTCGGTGCCGATCGCCAGCGGCGCCTCGAAGGCGGCGACCGCCGCCGCGCTGCCGCCACTGCTGCCGCCGGGGATGCGGGTGGTGTCCCACGGGTTGCGCGTCGGCCCGTAGGCCGAGTTCTCCGTGGAGGAACCCATCGCGAACTCGTCCATGTTGACCTTGCCGAGCAGGACGACGTCCGCCGCGCGCAGCCGGCTGACCACGGTCGCGTCGTAGGGCGCGTGCCAGCCCTCGAGGATCCGGCTGCCGCAGGTGGTCGGCATCCCGCGGGCGGTCAGGACATCCTTGAGCGCCAGCGGCACCCCGGCGAGCGGGCCGAGCCGCTCCCCGGCGGCCCGGCGCTCGTCGACGGAGCGGGCCGCGGCGAGCGCGCCCTCGGGGTCGACGTGGAGGAAGGCGTGGATGGTGTCGTCGACCTTGGCGATGCGGTCGAGCGCGGCCTGGGTCGCCTCGACGGCGCTCAGCTCGCCGGCGGCGATCGCCGCCGCCGTGGCCGCGGCGGTCAGGTGCACGACGTCGGCCGCGGCGGCCGGAGTGGTCGTGGGGGAAGGTGTTGGGTGGTCCGTCATGCGGGCGGCGACCTCACTCGTCCGGATCAAGGATGCGGGGCACCCGGAAGCGGCCGTCCTCGGTGGCGGGGGCGCCGGCCAGGGCCTCGGCGGCGGTCAGCGACGGGCGGGCGACGTCCGGGCGGAAGACGTTCGTCAGCGGCACGGCGTGACTGGTCGGCGGGATGTCCGCCGCGGCGACCTCGGAGACCCGGGCGACCGCCGACAGGATCGCCTCGAGCTGCGGTGCCAGCGCGTCCAGCTCGTCGTCGGTCACCGACATCCGCGACAGCCGGGCGAGGTGGGCTACCTCGTCCCGCGTGATCCCCATGGCGTGTGGCCCCTTCGTGGGCGGTGGGCGCGAGGCCCGTGACTGGTCGTGCGTGCCGCGGGCGGCAGCCGGGAAAGCCGGGGACTCCGGGCCGCCCGGAGGCTGGCCGCGGGGGGAGAACCGGACCGGACGCTTCGCCGCGTCGACGTCATGTCATGGTACGGGCCGCGGCACGACCGGGACGGACCCCGCCCGCCGACCTGCCGGCCGAGCCGACCCCGCGGTGGCGGCGGCCGCTCGGCCGGCACCGCCCGCCGGGCCCCTGACCAGGCAGGCATCGGCGCGGCGCGTCATCTCGGCGTGACCGGTCGGCCATGCCGACGACACACTCTTTGTGCATGCTCAACTACATGTCGTACCTGCTGCGTGTCGTGTTGCCGGACCGCCCGGGCACCCTCGGCGCCGTCGCCACCGCCCTGGGCGCCGCCGNCATCGACATCGTCAGCGTCACCGTCGTGGAGCGCACCGCCGCCGGCGCGGTGGACGACCTGCTCGTCATGNTGCCGCCGGGCGGACTCGCGGATCGGGCGATGAGCGCGGCCCACTCGGTGCCGGGGGTGGTCGTCGAGTCGCTGCGCCCGTTCCTTGCGGACGGCGGCGGCGTGGCCAGCGACCTCGACCTCGTCGACGCGCTGACCGAGCGGCCGATCGACGCCGCGGCGACCCTGACGGAGCTGGCCCCGGGCGTGTTCAACGCCGACTGGGCGGTGCTGCTCGAACACGTCGGTGCGGGCGACGTGCGGGTGCGGGAGACCTCGGTCGGCGCGCCCACCCTCGGCGGGGACGACCTCGGGGTGCCCGAACGGGTCCGGTTACCGCTGCCCTGGCTGCCGCTGGACCGTGCGCGGCGGATCGGGCCGGACGAGGGCACCTTCCCGCCTCGCTGGGAGGCGGTCAGCATGGAGCTCGCCGCGGCGCCCGTCGGCTGCGATCGGCTGGTCATTCTCATCGGCCGCCCGGGCGGCCCGGTCTTCCGACCCTCCGAGATCGAGCGGCTGGCTCACCTCGCCGGCATCGCGGCGAGCCTGAGCAGGACGGACCGCCCCTGACGGGACGGCCCGCGCGCCCGCCATCCCCCGCCCCGGGTCGACCCCGCCCCGGGTCACCCCGGCAGGGCGTCGTCCGCCGCCTGCGCCGTCTGGCGGGCGCCGACGTCATCCGGGGCATCCTGCGCATTCGGTGCGTCGGTGGGCACGGCCCGCTCGCGCGCGGCGTCCGCGCCCCGTTCGAGCAGCACGGCGAACCCGGCCTCGTCCAGCACCGGCACGCCGAGGCTGCGCGCCTTGTCGTACTTGGCCGCCCCCGGATCGGCGCCGACGACGACGAAGGCCGTCTTCTTGCTCACCGAACCGGTGACCTTACCCCCGCGGCCCTGCACCGCCTCGGTCGCCGAGTCCCGGCTCCAGCCCTCGAGCGTCCCGGTGATGACCACCGCGACGCCGTCGAGCGGGCGGGGGCCCTCCTCGGCCCCGGCGTCGGCGAGCGACGCGCCACCGGCGGCGATGCGGGCGACGATGTCACGGTGGCGGGCGTCGGCGAACCAGTCCACCACCGCACTGGCGATCTTCGGACCGACGCCCTCGACGGCGGCGAGCTGCTCGGCGGGGGCGGCGGCGATCGCGTCGAGCGAGCGCAGCTCCCGCGCGAGCGCACGCGCCGCGGTCGGCCCGACGTGGCGGATGGACAGGCCGACCAGCAGCCGCCACAGCGGCCGGTGGCGGGCCGCCTCGACGCCGCGCAGGATCTGGTCGATCTTCTTCTGGCCGAAGCCGCGCAGCCCCTCGAACGACTCCGGCGTCAGGTGGAAGATGTCGCCGATGTCGCCGACCCGGTCGGCCTCGAGCAGGGCGATCGCCGTCTCGTAGCCCAGGCCGTCGATGTCCAGCGCGCCCCGCGAGGCGATGTGGAAGATCGACTCACGGAGCTGCGCCGGGCAGGAGACGGTGTTCGGGCAGCGGATGTCCACCTCGCCCTCGGGGCGCACCAGCTCGGTGCCGCACTCGGGGCAGTGGGTGGGCATGACGAAGGCACGCTCGGTGCCGTCGCGCAGGTCGACGACCGGGCCGACGATCTCCGGAATCACGTCGCCGGCCTTGCGCAGCACGACCGTGTCGCCGATCAGGACGCCCTTGCGGCCGACCTCGTCGACGTTGTGCAGGGTCGCCAGGCCCACCGTGGAGCCGGCGACGAGCACCGGTTCGAGCTCGCCGAACGGGGTCACCCGGCCCGTGCGGCCGACGTTCACCCGGATGTCGCGCAGCTTCGTCGTGACCTCCTCGGGCGGGTACTTGAAGGCCACCGCCCACCGCGGCGCCTTCGACGTCGACCCCAGCCGCCGTTGCAACGCGAACGCGTCGACCTTGACGACCACCCCGTCGATCTCGTGCTCGACGTCGTGGCGGCCCCGCCCCCAGCGGTGGATGAACGCCAGCACGTCGGCCACCGACGCCAGTACTTCGAAGTGGGTCGAGACGGGCAGACCGAACTCGGCGAACCGGGCGTAGGCCGCGGACTGGGAGGGGGCGTCGAACCCGCGCTGCGCCCCCAGCCCATGCACGATGATGTCGAGCGGGCGGGTGGCGGTGACCCGGGGATCCTTCTGCCGCAGCGACCCGGCGGCGGCGTTGCGCGGGTTGGCGAACGGCTTGCCGCCGCCGGCCACCAGTGACGCGTTGAGCTCGGCGAACTTCTCGGTGGGGAAGAAGACCTCGCCGCGGACCTCCAGCAGCTCCGGCACGCCCGCCCCGCGCAGCCGGGTCGGCACGCTCGCCAGCGTGCGGATGTTGGGGGTGATGTCCTCCCCCGTGCGCCCGTCGCCGCGGGTCGCCGCGCGCACGAGCCGGCCGTCGGCGTAGACGAGATCGACGGCGAGCCCGTCGATCTTCAGCTCGCACAGCCAGCCGTCGACCTCGGTCTCCCGCGCCGCGCGCGCGGCCCACAGGTGGAACTCGTCGTCGTCGAAAACGTTGTCCAGCGACAGCAGCCGCTCGAGATGCTCGACCGGGGTGAACAGGGTCGAGTACGACCCGGCCACCTTCTGCGTCGGCGAGTCCGGGGTGCGCAGATCGGGGTGGCGCTCCTCGATCGCGGTGAGCTCACGCATCAGCCGGTCGTACTCGGCGTCGGAGACGGTCGGCGAGTCCAGCACGTAGTACCGGTAGGCGTGCTCGTCCAGCTCGCGGGCGAGCTCGGCGGCGCGGGACCGGTCCGCGACGGAAGCGGCGACGGTCGGTTTCGCCGCAGCCGCGGCCGCGACGGCCGCCACGTCACCGGAGCCCAGTGGCGCGCTCATGCCGGCGCGTCGACCAGGACGCGGCCCGCCCGGCGGCAGTGCCGCATGACCGCCCTGGCCTCGTCGACACCGAATCCCGCAAGGCCGCACGCGGGTGCCACGGCGACCACCTCCCCAAGCTGTTCGGGCCGGAATCCGAGCCGGCTCCACAGTGCAGTGACGGGTTCGACGGTACGGCGGACGTCCGACAGATTCGCCGCTCCGCCGCGGGTGGCCACCAGGCCCGCGATGAGCCGCACCCCGGCCTCCACGAGCTCGCCGACGGCGTCGTCCTGGGCGCGGGTCAGCAGGGCGGCGTCGAGCCCGACGAAGTCCATCCCGGCGCCGCGCAGCGCGGCCAGCGGCACGTCCGCCGCACAGCAGTGCACGCCGACCCCGGCGACGCCGGCCAGCGCCCGGGTGGCGTCGGCGAGTGCGCGCAGCCGCTGGACCACCAGGCCCTCCTCGACGGCCGGCACCACCGAGAAGCCGCTGGGCGTGCGCACCCGGCCGGCCAGCACCAGCGGCAGCGACGGCTCGTCGAGCTGGAGGACCAGCCGCGCGTCCGGAACCCGGCGGGCGATGTCGCCGAGATGGTCGGCCAGACCGGCGGCGAGCGCCTCGGCGAGGTCCCGGGTGGCGCCGGCGTCGGACAGCGCCTTGTGCCCGCGGGGCAGTTCGAGCTCGGCGGCCAGCGTCCACGGCCCGGCCACGGCGACCTTGAGCGGCCCGGAGTAACCGGCGGCGACCTCGGTCAACGCGTCCAGGTCCCACCTGAGCAGATCCCGGGAACGGCGCAGGTCCAGGCCCGGCCGGGGCACCAACCGCCAGCCGGCCGGCTGCAGGTCGACGGGCAGGTCGAGCAGGATCGCCGCCGACCGGCCGATCATCGCGGCGCCGGGCCCACGGGCCGGCAGCTCCGGCAGGTGCGGCAGGTCCGGCAGCTCGTCGAACACCGACTTCGTAGCCTCGACCGGGTCGGTGCCCGGCAGCGAACCCACCCCGGTGGCCGCGCCGGCCGGCCACAGCGGCGCGGGGCCGGCCTCAGTGCTCATCGGAACTCATCCCGCCATTGTGGCCGACGGCACCCGGCGCCCCACCCAGCCCCGCCGGCCGCTCACGCGGCGGTGACGCGGATGTGCCCCCCTCCGAGCACCCGGTCGCCGTCGTAGAGCACGACGGCCTGACCCGCCGCCGTCCCGCGCACCGGGGCGGCGAGGGTGACGACGAGATCGTCGCCGCGCGCCTCGGCCTCGGCGGCCACGACCCCGCCGTGCGCCCGAACCTGGGCCTGACAGGTCACCACGCCCTCGTGCGGCCAGGCCGCCCGGTCGGCGACCAGCCGGCGGATGTCGAGCTCCTCCGCCGGGCCGACGATGACCGTCGAGGTCACCGGGGAGATGTCGAGGACGTAGCGGGGGCGCCCGTCCGGCGCCGGGTGCCCCAGGCGAAGCCCGCGGCGCTGACCGACGGTGAAGGCGAAGGTCCCATCATGCTCGCCGAGCGTCTGCCCGGACTTGGAGTCGACGATGGGCCCGGGCCGCGAGCCGATCCGCTCCCGCAGCCAGCCGCCGGTGTCCCCGCCGGAGATGAAGCAGATGTCGTGGCTGTCCGGCTTGTCGGCGACGGCCAGCCCGCGCGCGGCCGCCTCGCGGCGCACCTGCGCCTTGGTGGAGTCGCCCAGCGGGAAACGCGCCGCGCCGAGCTGCTCGGGCCGCAGCGTGCCGAGCACGTAGGACTGGTCCTTGGCGGGGTCGACGGATCGGCGCAGCGTGCCGTCCGGGTCGAGGCGGGCGTGGTGGCCGGTGACCACGGCGTCGAAGCCGAGGGCGAGCGCCCGGTCCAGCACCGCGGCAAACTTGATCCGCTCGTTGCAGCGCACGCACGGGTTGGGGGTGCGTCCCGCCGCGTAGGACTCCACGAACTGGTCGATGACCTCGGTCTCGAACCGCTCGGCCAGATCCCACACGTAGAACGGGATGCCCAGCACGTCCGCGGCGCGGCGCGCGTCGCGGGCGTCCTCCAACGTGCAGCAGCCCCGGGCGCCGGTCCGGTCCGACTCGGGCGAACGGGACAGGGCGAGATGGACGCCGGTGACGTCGTGCCCGGCGTCGACTGCCCGCGCGGCGGCGACGGCGGAGTCGACCCCGCCGGACATGGCGGCGAGCACCCGCATCAGACCTGCCCCTCCCCGGAACCATCCGGTTCCCAGAACCCTCCGGCGGCGCCGCGCACGCGGCGCGGATCAGGCGCCGGTCATCCCCGCGAGCGCGCCCGCGCGGCTCGCCCGCTCCACCACCGGCCCGATCGCCTCGACGAGCGCGTCCACGTCGGCAGCGCGCGACGAGTGGCCCAGCGAGAAGCGCAGCGATCCCCGCGCATGCTCCTCGCCGGCCCCCATGGCCAGCAACACGTGCGAGGGCCGGGCTACTCCCGCCGAGCAGGCCGAACCGGTCGAACACTCGATGCCGCGCGCATCGAGCAGCATCAGCAGCGAATCCCCCTCGCAGCCGGGGAACGTGAGATGGGCGTTGCCGGGCAGCCGCTGCGGACCGCCCAGCGGGGCGCCGTTGAGCACCGCTCCCGGCACCTTCTCCTGGACCCGACGGACAAGGTCGTCGCGCAACGCGGCCAGCCGGGCGCCCTCGCGCGGCGCCTGGGCGCAGGCGGTCGCCGCCGCGGCCGCGAACGCCGCCACCCCGGCGGTGTTCAACGTCCCGGAGCGGATGTCGCGTTCCTGGCCGCCGCCATGGGTCAACGGCTCCAGCACGAGGCCGCGGCGCACCACCAGTGCGCCGNCCCCGACCGGCCCGCCGATCTTGTGGGCGCTGACGGTGATGGCGTCGGGCCCCTCCTCGCCGACCGTGACGGGGATCTGGCCGAACGCCTGCACCGCGTCGGTGTGGAACGGCACCCCGTGCCGATGCGCGACGGCGGCGAGCTCCGCGACCGGCTCGACCGTGCCGACCTCGCTGTTCGCCCACATCACCGAGACCAGGGCCACCGCGGCGGGATCGCGCTCGAGGGCGACGGCGAGGGTGTCCGGGTGCACCATGCCGGCGGCGTCGACGTCGAGCAGCTCCACCTCGGCGCCCTGCTCGGCGCCCAGCCACTGCACGGTGTCCAGCACCGCCCGGTGCTCGACCGCGCTGACCAGCACCCGGCGCCGGGCGGGCTCGGCCCGCCGCCGCGCCCAGTACAGGCCCTTGAGCGCGAGGTTGTCACCCTCCGTGCCGCCGCCGGTGAACACCACATCGGACGGCCGGGCGCCCAGCACGTCGGCCAGCGTCTCGCGCGACTCCTCGACGATGCGGCGGGCCCGGCGGCCGCTGGCGTGCAACGACGAGGCATTGCCGGTGTCGGCGAGCACCGCGGCGTACGCGGCGAGCGCTTCCGGTCGCATCGGCGTCGTCGCCGCGTGGTCGAGATAGGTCACACGGTAGAGGGTAGCCGCGCGCGGCCAGGCGGCGTCGCCGCGCCGATCACACCCGCGCCGCGGCCGCCCGCCCGCCCGCGGCGCGGGACGGACGGCAGCGCCGGGATCAGCGGTTCGAGGTCACCCCGCAGCAGGCAGCCGGACCAGACGCCGGCGCAGTAGGCGGCGTCGTCGGCGACGCGCAGGAGCAGATACGGTGCGAGGCCGACCCCCGGGCGCGCCACCCACCACTCGTGCACCAACGGCAGCGTCGCCGCGGCCAGGACCAGCCGGCCTGGCGTGCCGGCGCAGGCCAGCAGGGGCAGCCAGGTGCGCCGCGACGTCTCGGCGGCGGCGAGCAGGGCGTGGCGCCGCCCCCGGACGGTCAGGGCCAGCGCGGCGCGGCCCGGGCGGTCGGTGCGGCCCAGCCGGCGGGCGAGACGGGCGGTGGTCAGCGCCACCGAGCCCGCGGCCAGGGCGCCGACCGCGGCGGCCCCGCCCCGGTCCCGGCGCAGCGCCAGCAGGCCCACCGCCGCCACCGCGCTCGCCGCCCCGCGGGCCGGTCGCAGCGGTCCGGGATGCCGCCGGGCAAGCTCCGCCGCCGACGAGCCGTAGCCGTGGCGCTGGCGCGCCCAGGCCCGCCAGGACGGCCGCGGATCGTGGTGCACCACCGCCGCCGGCTCATAACGGACGGTGTGGCCGGCGCCGACGAGCCGCCACACCAGGTCGACGTCCTCACCGAAGCGCAGCGCCGGGTCGAACGCGGCGTGCGCCCGCCGGATGAGCAGCGCCGCCGACGGCACGTACGACACCCGCCCCCCGGGGCGCACCGCCGCCGGCCACGGCCCGAGATCGAGCGGGGAACGGCCCGCCTCGTAGCGTTCCCGCAGGCTGCCGCGCGACGCCGGCGGCGCCGGGGAGGCGACCCGCGGCGCGACGGCGACAACCGCCGGGTCCGCGAGGTGGGCGACGAGGCGGTCGAGCCAGTCGGCGGTGGGCCGGACGTCGCAGTCGCAGAAGACGATCACCTCGGTGCGCGCCGACCGGGCGCCGCTGGTGCGCGCCGCGGCGGGGCCGCGGGCCCGATCGTGCCGGATCACCCGGGCGCCGGCCGCGGCGGCCTCGGCCGAGGTTTCATCGAGGGAGCCGTCGTCGACGACGACGACCTCGGCGCACTGCCCGCGCAGCGCGCCGACCAGCGCGCCGATGCGCCCGGCCCCGTCTCGGACCGGAATGACAGCCGTGACCTCGGGGACCTCGGGGACCCCGGGGACCGTGCCCACCGGCGCCGGGCGGCGCGGCGGCAGCGGATGAACGAGACCGGAGTCGACGAGCCGGCGTGCCAACAGCCCCGCGCCGGGTCCGGCCGCACCGACCGTGGCGCCCCCACGCAGCGCCGCGAACACCCGCGCACCGGGGGCGGACAGCGCCATCAGCCGCAGCGGCGACCCGCCGAGCAGCACGATCCCACCGGCGGCCGCGGCGGCGGACGCCGGCGCCAGAACCGTGAGGCCGGGGTCGCACTGCACCCGGAACGGAGCCGGCAGTGGGATCGGAGCCGGCTCAGAAGTCACCGGCCGCCCGGCGCAGGTCGGTGAGCAGGTCGATGAGCGTCCGCACGCCCCCGTCCCCCAGACCGGGGTCGGCGAAGACGGTGTCGTTGAGCTTCTCCGTCGCGGCGAGCGCCGTCGCCCGCCCCTCCTGGGTGATCTCGGCGAGGATTGCCCGGCGATCGGTGGGGTGGGGGGTGCGGCGGACCTGGCCGCGGGCCTCCAGCCGGTCGACCGCGCTGGTGATGCTGGTCGGATGGACCTGAAGCCGGCTCCCGATCTTGTTCAGCGGGAGGGCGCCCCGGCGGGAGAACAGCAGCAGCATGAGCAGCTCGTACCGGGCGAAGGTCAGATCGAGCGGACGCAGGACCTCGTCGACCCTGGCCAGCATGATCTGCTGGGCGCGCATCAGCGACGTGACCGCCGCCATCCCGTCCGCCACCGAGCCCCAGCCGTGCGCGGTCCAGTGCCGGTGAGCCTCCGCTATGGGATCGGTGGGCAGCGGTTTGGGGGTGGCCACGGCTTGGACGCTCCTGCACTTCAGGGGATCTCTCCCACCCGACCGGCGGGCCGGGGACCGCCCAGATGACGGCCGGCGTCCATTGCACCCCAGGACGCCACGTGCAGGCAAAGACTCATGCGTACGCGGAGATTACGGGTCGCCACGCTCAGCGCACCGTGCGGCGTCACCCCGTCGGGGAATGTCAGACATTGCGCCGATACTGGCCACCTACGTCGAAGAACGCCTGGGTGATCTGACCAAGCGAGCAGACCCGGACCGCCTTCATCAACGCCGCGAAGGTGTTTCCGGTGCCGGCGGCGACCGCGCGCAGCTCGGTCAGGGCGGCCTCGGCCTCGGCGGCGTGCCGGCGCTGGAACTCGGTCAGGCGGGTGAGCTGGGAACGCTTCTCGTTCTCGGTGGCTCGGGCCAGCTCCAGGGGGCCGGCGGCGTCGGCGGCGCGATCCGGGGCGCCGACGGCGCGGTCGGGGGCGAGGAAGGTGTTGACCCCTATGATCGGCAGCGTGCCGTCGTGCTTGCGGCGCTCGTACAGCATCGACTCGTCCTGGATCCGGCCCCGCTGATAACCGGTCTCCATCGCGCCCAGCACGCCACCACGATCGCTAATCCGCTCGAACTCGGCGAGCACGGCCTCCTCGACCAGGTCGGTCAGTTCATCGACGATGAACGATCCCTGCATGGGGTTCTCGTTGGCGGCGAGCCCCCATTCCCCATCAATGATCATCTGAATGGCGAGCGCGCGGCGCACCGAGCTCTCGGTGGGCGTGGTCACAGCCTCGTCGTAGGCATTGGTGTGCAGGCTGTTGCAGTTGTCGTAGATCGCGCACAGCGCCTGGAGGGTGGTGCGGATGTCGTTGAACGCCATCTCCTGGGCATGCAGTGACCGGCCGGAGGTCTGCACGTGGTATTTGAGCATCTGTGAACGGGGCGTGGCGCCGTACCGCTCGCGCATCGCGACCGCCCAGATCCGCCGCGCCACCCGCCCGATGACCGTGTACTCCGCGTCCATCCCGTTGGAGAAGAAGAACGACAGGTTCGGCGCGAAGTCGTCGATCCGCATTCCTCGGGCGAGATACGCCTCGACGTAGGTGAATCCGTTGGCCAGCGTGAAGGCGAGCTGGGTGATGGGGTTCGCGCCGGCCTCGGCGATGTGGTAGCCGGAGATCGAGACGGAGTAGAAGTTGCGGACATTGTGCTCGATGAACCATTCCTGCACGTCGGCCATCGCCCGCAGCGCGAACTCGGTGGAGAAGATGCAGGTGTTCTGCCCCTGGTCCTCCTTGAGGATGTCCGCCTGAACCGTGCCCCGCACGGTGGCCAGCGCCCCGGCGGTGATCTCGGCGGCTTCGTCGTCGCTCGGCTCGCGGCCCTGCTCGTCGATGAAGGCGGCCAGCCGCTGGTCGATCGCCGTGGTCAGGAACATCGCGAGGATGGCCGGCGCCGGGCCGTTGATCGTCATGGAGACGCTGGTCGCCGGGGCGCCGAGATCGAACCCGTCGAACAGGGCCGCCATGTCGTCGAGGGTCGCGATCGACACACCCGAGGTGCCGACCTTGCCGTAGACGTCGGGTCGGGGGGCCGGGTCGCGACCGTAGAGGGTGACCGAGTCGAAGGCCGTGGACAGCCGCGTCGCCGGCGACCCGGCGGACAGGAAGTGGAAGCGCCGGTTCGTCCGGAACGCGTCCCCCTCCCCGGCGAACATCCGCGCCGGCGCCTCCCCCGCGCGCTTGAACGGGAACACCCCCGCGGTGAACGGGAAGTACCCCGGCAGGTTCTCCCGGCGCAGGAACCGCACCAGTCGGGCGTCGTCGTCGATGGCCGGCACCGCGACGCGGGAGACCTGGGTGCCGGCGAGGGTCGTACGACGCAGCGGTGTGCGGATCTCCGTGCCGCGCACCGTGTAGGAGAGCTGATCGCCCTGCCGCTCGGCCACGATCGCCGGCCACCGCTCGAGCAGCTCCCTCGCCCATGGCGCGAGGGCCGCGTCCGCCTCGTCGCGCAGGGCGGCCAGGGCGCCGGCCTCCGCCGAGGCGGCGCCCACCGCGTCGAGTGCGGTGGTCAGGTGCTCGCGGCGGCGGGCAAGCTGGGCCTGCCGTTCAGTCTCGGCGTGGTAGTCGCGCACCGTCTCGGCGATCTCGGCCAGATAACGCACTCTGGCCGCCGGGACGATGGTCGTCAGCCCGGTGGCTGCCCGCACCTCGACGGCGGGCAGCACGCCGGGCCTTGCCGCCAGGCCGACCTCGCAGAGCAGGCCGAGAAGGTGCTGGTAGAGGGCGGTAACCCCGTCGTCCTGGAAGCGTGCGGCGGAGGTGCCGAAGACCGGCATGTCCTCCCAGGACCGATCGAACGCCTCCCGGTTGCGCACGAGCTGGCGGGCGACGTCGCGGCGGGCGTCCTCGGCGCCGCGGCGTTCGAACTTGTTCACCGCGACCACGTCGGCGAAGTCGAGCATGTCGATCTTCTCCAGCTGCGAGGCCGCGCCGTACTCCGGCGTCATCACGTACAGGGAGACATCGCAGTAGGGCACGATCGCCGCGTCGCCCTGCCCGATGCCGGGGGTCTCGACGATGACCAGGTCGTAGCCGGCCGCCTTGCAGGCCGCGATCGCCCCCGGCACCGAGGGTGGGACCTCGCTGCCCGCCGCCCGGGTGGCCAGGGACCGGAAGAAGACCTCGCCGGCGCCGGAATCGCCCAGGGCGTTCATCCGGATCCGGTCACCGAGCAGCGCCCCACCGCCGCGCCGGCGGCTCGGGTCGACGGCCAGCACCGCGATGCGCAGCGCGTCGCCCTGGTCGAGGCGGAAGCGGCGCAGCAGTTCATCGGTCAGCGAGGACTTCCCGGAGCCACCGGTGCCCGTGATGCCCAGCACCGGCACGGCCGGCCGCCGACCGGCCTCCTCCCGCAGCGCCGCCGCAAGCTCGCCGTCCCGATCGGCCTCGAGAACCGTGATCGCCCGAGCGAGCGCACCCTGCTCGCCGGCGATGATCTCCTCGAGCTTCGGACCGTCCGCGGCGAGGTCGACGTCGCAACCGGCGATGATCGTGTTGATCATCCGGGCCAGGCCCATCGCCTGACCGTCCTGCGGGGAGAAGATCCGGGCGACGCCGCGGGACTGCAACAGCTCGATCTCCGCCGGCACGATCACCCCACCGCCCCCGCCGAAGACACGGATGTCACCCGCGCCGCGTTCCCGCAACCGCTCCACGAGGTAGCTGAAGTACTCGACATGCCCGCCCTGGTAGGAGGACAGGGCGATGCCCTGGGCGTCCTCCTGGATCGCCGCGGTCACCACCTCCTCGACGCCACGGTCGTGGCCGAGGTGGATGACCTCCGCCCCCTGGGCCTGCAGCAGCCGCCGCATGATGTTGATCGCCGCGTCATGCCCGTCGAACAACGCGGCCGCCGTGACGATGCGGACCGGATGGACGGGGACGTGGAGGTCTGCCGTGTCCTGCTGGGCGTCGTCCTGCTGGGCGTCGGATGACATCGAGCGGCTCCCCGGGGAGAACGGACGGGCCGGCGCACCCAGCCCGACAGCCTTCTGACTTCCGATAGTAGGACGTCCATCCGACAGGTGCCACTGCGGCCAGGGTCGACGGAGGACGGGCGGGCCGCGCGGGGGATGTACGGGGCTCCCGCCCGGGCGAGTGAACCGCGGCAGTCGGGCGGGGGAGGCAGGCAGCGGCTACAAGGTCCCCAAATACAAGTGTGGGGTTGCCTTAAAAAGGCAACCCCACACTTTGTGTAAGTCCGGCGGCGTCCTACTCTCCCACACAGTCCCCCATGCAGTACCATCG
>NZ_LJPA01000029.1:0-107449 GCF_001414035.1 Frankia sp. ACN1ag
ACCACGTCGCGTACCCCGTCGGCGTCCCACGCGTACTCGTTCAACAACCGCTGCATCTTCTGCGGCCCGGACTCACGGCTGAACTCCGCCAGCGTCCACCCGTTCTTCCGCTCGGTCCGAGACAACAACCCCGCCACATACGCCCGCGCCTGCGCCCGGGGCTGATCAGACCGGAAACAGCCTTCCACCCGGCCGAACAGCTCCTCCAGCCCCGCCTCCCACATCGCTACATCCACCTCGGATACACTCTGAGCCGCGGCCACCGCGGTCTCTCNCTTTGTTCTCANAAAACATGGAGAAACACACGGTGGCCGCTCTTCCGTCCACACCACGCCGCACTCGAAGCAAGAGATCACACACCGACCACTGTCGCTGTAGTACTAGCTGGTCCAGCTCGTCCAAGAAGGCATCGAACGCGGCGTCGGACAGGCAGAAGACCGTACGGCCCGCCGAGATGTCCTCGTGGGCCTCGTCGATCGCGCGCCTGGTGTTCGCATCGGGCTCATCGACCCACTCGTGCGGCTCAGGGTAGGGCGGCATCGCCGCGTCCATGGTCAACCTCCCTACCGATGTCATCGCACCGACTCGACCACAGCTTTCTCCATGATGGCTCACCGCGGCGGCCTGGGCGACCCCAAGGGGCGGGCAATTATCCTGCCGCACCAACGAGGCGATCGCGTACCGGTTGTGCCGCGGGGGCGCGGGGGATTACGACGACCATTCCGTCCAGCACATCGCGTCGTCGGCTCACACTTGGGCCGGGTGAGGCGTTCTCCTGGCATGGGGCGAGAACCGTTCGAGGTCGTCGTCGAACGCTACGGGCCGATGGTGCTGCGGGTCTGCTGGGCCGTCGTCGGACCGACGCTGGCCGACGACGCCTGGTCGGAGACGTTTCTCGCCGCGCTGCGGGCCTACCCGGAGCTGGCGCCGGACAGCAACGTCGAGGCGTGGCTGGTGACGATCGCCCGGAACAAGGCGATCGATCAGCTTCGCGCCCAGTCGCGGCGTCCGGCGCCGACGGAGCGTCTCCCGGAGACGATCAGGTGGGAGGAACACGACGCCGGCCTCGACCTGTGGGACGTCCTGCGGCGACTTCCCCAGAAGCAACGGGAGACCGTCGCCTACCACTTCCTGGCCGGCCTCCCGTACACCGAGGTTGCCCGGCTCCTCGGCGGCAACCCGGCATCCGCGCGGCGGGCTGGCGCCGACGGCATCGCGTCGCTCCGGAGCATGCTCGCCCCTTCGGCGCAGGAGGAACGGTCGAGATGACTGGCCAGGACAATCCGGAGTCGGACCCGTTCGCCACCGTGCTTGGCGCCGAGGTGGATCTGAGCCGGCTGCGTCTGCGGCTGCTGGCCGAGGCGGAGCGAGACGGCCTGCTCGACGTGGTGTACCGCACCGTGGATGCGCCGGTCGGGCGGCTCCTGCTCGCCGCGACCCGCCGGGGGCTGGTGCGGGTGGCGTACGAGGTGGAGGGCCACGACACCGTCCTGGCGACCCTCGCCGAGCGGATCAGTCCTCGCCTGCTGAAGGCAGGTAGCCAGCTCGACGCCGTCGCCGGGCAGCTCGACGACTACTTCTCCCGGGTCCGGTCCCGCTTTGACGTGGATCTCGACCTGCGGCTTGCGTCCAGGTTCCGGCTCACGGTGTTGGAGCACCTGCGGGAGATCCCGTACGGCGGCACGGCGAGCTACGCGGCGGTGGCCGCGCTGGCCGGAAGTCCGCGCGCGGTCCGGGCTGTCGGCACGGCCTGCGCGACGAATCCGCTGCCCGTCGTCGTCCCGTGCCATCGCGTGGTGCGCAGCGACGGTGGGATTGGCAGGTACGTCGGGGGCGACGACGCCAAGCGGACCCTCCTGCGGCTCGAAGGAGCGATCTGACGACGGCGAGCCGCCGGCCGAGGATCCCCCGGAGTGCCGGAGTGCCGGAGTGCCGGAGTGCCGGAGTGCCGGGGTGCCGGGGTGCCGGAGTGCGACCGGTACCTCACGTTCCGGGCGGTCCCGGCGTCTTCCGGGTGAGAGACGCACCGGCGCTCTCGCTGCCGACGCCACGGCGGCGAGCCGAAAATCGGATTGGACACGTATGTCTGTCGCACTCGTCACGGGAAGCAGCCGGGGCCTGGGCTTCGCCACCGCGCAGGCCCTCGGCCGCCTCGGCCACCGGGTCATCGTCACCGCTCGCGACCAGGCCTCGGCCGACAAGGCCGCGGCTGACCTGAGGTCGAAGGGGTACGACGCCGAAGGACTGACGCTCGATGTCACGTCGCCCGACAGCGTCGAGGCGGCCGCGAACCGGGTGCTGGAACTGGACGGCGGGCTGGACATCCTGGTCAACAACGCCGGAATCCTGCCCGAGGCCACCGACGGTGAACAGCACGAGTTCGCCTCCCTCGGGCTGTTCAAGGACACGTACGCCACCAACGTCTTCGGCCCGGTCGCGGTCACCGAGGCGTTCCTGCCCCTGCTGCGCAGGAGCCCGGCCGGACGGATCGTCAACGTCTCCACGACGATGGGTTCGCTCAACGACCAGGCCAGTCCCGAATCGCCGTACTACTCCACGGTCGTGCCGGCCTACCAGAGCTCCAAGGCGGCGCTGAACAGCGTCACGATCGCCCTGGCCAAGAAGCTCGCCGGCACCCCCATCAAGGTCACCTCCGTCTGTCCCGGTTTCGTGCAGACCGACCTGACGCCCATCAACAGAGAGCAGGCTCCGCTGACCGCGGAGCAGGCGTCGGAGGTCGTCGTCCGGGCCGCGACCCTGCCCGCGGACGCGGCCTCGGGAACGTTCTTCGACCAGGACGGCGCGGTGGCCTGGTAGGCGGGCGAATCACCATGCTGTGGCTGGGAACAGTAACAGCGAGTTGTTATCTGTGTGGTCGATCCGTGGCCGTCAGGGAGATGCGATGAGCGCCTCGATCGGATCAGCGGCCAGAGCGGCCAGAGCGGCCAGTGACCCTGCCTCGGGCCGTCCTGCCGCGGCCGACGAGGCGCGCGCCGCCCTGGCCACGCAGGGCGCGCCGGGGTTGGCGGTGCGGCGGGTCGACGACAACTGCCCGCTTTCACTGTGGCTGGCCTGGCGCGGCGCCGGCCCGCCGCTGGCCGACGTCGTCCCGATGCTCGCCAATCTCGGCCTGCGAGCCGAGGACCAACATCCTCTTGAGTCAGCCGGCCCGGGCGATGGGTGCGCAACCGGCGATACCGTCAGCGTCGACGAGTATCGGATTCTCGGCCCCCCCGAGCTGGCCACCCAGGCGTTGGCGCAGGTCGGCGAGCTGGGCGAGACNCTGAGGGCGATCTGGGCGGGGCAGGCGGACAGCGACCCACTCGACCGGCTGGTGCTGACCGCGGGGCTGGCCGCCGGCGAGGTTGCGCTGCTGCGCGCCCTGCTGCGCTACCTGCTGCACGCCGGGCTGCCGCTGAGCGAGGCGTACGGGCATCGGCTGCTGACCGCGGGCGCGTCCTTCGCACGGGACCTCGTCGCGCTGTTCCATGCTCGGATGCGTCCCGGTGCCGAAGACCCGGACGGTGCCGCGGAACTGGCTGCCAGCCTTGACCGCGACCTGGACACGGTCGCCGGCGTCGATGAGGACCTGCTGCTCACCCGCCTGCGCGACGTTGTCCTCGCCGTCGTGCGCACCACCTACTACCTGCCGGGCGAGGCGCTCGCGGTGAAGCTCGACCCAGGCCGGCTGCGGTGGTTGCCGCGTCCCCTTCCCGCGGCCGAGGTCTTCGTGAGCACGGCGCGCTTCGACGCCCTGCACCTGCGCGCCGGGCTGGTCGCCCGCGGCGGGATCCGCTGGTCCGACCGTACTGAGGACCTGCGTGCCGAGATCGCCGGGCTGATGAAGGCACAACGGGTCAAGAACGCGCTGATCGTGCCCGACGGGGCCAAGGGCGGCTATGTCCTGCGGCGCCCCCCGGACGACCCGCGGCGGCGGGAGGCCGAGGGCCGCGCCTGCTACGCGGTCTTCATCCGCGCGTTGCTGGCATTGACCGACAACCGGGTCGACGGGGTCACCGTCCGCCGGCCCGGGCTGGTGTGCCATGACGGCGAGGACAGCTATCTCGTCGTCGCGGCGGACAAGGGCACGGCCCGGTTCTCCGACCTGGCGAACGCGATCGCTGTCGAATCCGGCTACTGGCTCGGCGACGCCTTCGCCTCTGGCGGCCGGACCGGCTACGACCACAAGGCGCTGGGGATCACCGCCCGGGGTGTCTGGGAGTCGGTGCGGCGCCACTTTGCCGAGCTGGGGGTGGACGCCGACGGTGAACCGATCACCGTCGTCGGTATCGGGGACATGTCGGGGGACGTGTTCGGCAACGGGCTGCTGCAGTCGGACCAGCTGCGCCTCGTCGCCGCATTCGACCACCGACACCTCTTCCTCGACCCCGACCCCGACCCGGACCGCTCGTATGCGGAGCGGCGGCGGCTTGCGGCGCTGCCCACCAGCAGCTGGGACGACTACGACCGGTCGGTGCTGTCCGCCGGTGGAGGAGTGTTTCCGCTGTCGGCCCGACGGGTCCCGCTGTCCCCGCAGATCCGTGCACGGCTCCGGGTGGACGCCGAATGCCTGACCGTGGACGAGCTGATCCGGTCGATCCTGCGTGCGCCGGTCGACCTGCTGTGGAACGGCGGAATCGGCACCTGGGTCAAGGCATCGCGCGAGGACCATCACGCGGTCGGCGACAAGGCGCGCGACCGCTGCCGGGTCGACGCGTCCGAACTGCGTGTGAGAGTCGTGGCCGAGGGTGGCAACCTCGGCCTGACGGAGGCGGCCAGGGTCGAGTACTGCCTGGCGGGCGGCCGGTGCAACACCGACTTTATCGACAACTCGGCCGGCGTCGACTGCTCGGACCGCGAGGTGAACCTCAAGATCGGTCTTGCTGCCGCCGGCCGCGTGCCTGGTCCGATCGGTGGGAGCTCTCCGGGCACTGCTCCGGTGGACCCGTCTGGGCGGGACGATCTGCTGGCGGCGGCCACGGGCGAGGTCGTGCAGCTGGTCCTCGCCGACTCTGCCCGGCAGGTGCTGTCGCTGAGCGTCTCCGAACGGCAGGCCGCCGTGTCGGTCGAGGGCATGGCTCGGCTCACCGGTCACCTCGTCTCCGCGGGCATCCTCGACCCGTCCGTCGACCCCGTCCCGGATCAGGAGGTGATGCGCGCACGGATGGGCAGGGGCCCGGTGCTGACCCGTCCCGAGATCGCAATCCTGCACGCCTACGGCAAACGCGAGGTCTTCGGCGAGCTCGTCGGGTCGGACCTGCTGGCCGAGCCGGCGACCGCCGAGACGCTGGACGCCTACCTGCCGGCCACGCTCCGTCCCCTGATCGGCCCGCGGTTTGACCGGCATCCGCTGTGGCGGGCGATCGCCGCCTCCCAGCTCGCCAACGATCTCGTCGACCGGGTCGGCGCCGGCTTCCTGTTCCGGCTGGAGGAACTGACCGGTGCGCCGCCGGTTGACGGTGTCCGTGCCTTCCTCATCACCCGGGACCTGTTCGGGCTGGCGTGGGTCTGGGAGGCGGTCGACGGCCATCACCAGCCGGCCGCGGGAACGCCCTGCCGGGGCCGCCGCCGTGGCGACGTGCCCGGCGGCGACCGGGTCGACGCCGCCGTCGAGGCACTGCTGCGGTGTCGCATGCTGCAGGAGTACGCGGCCCAGTGGCTGCTGCGGCGGCGACCGAGGCCGCTGGACCTGACCGCCGAGACCATGCGCTACTACGACGGCGTCAGCGAGGTGGCGATGGCACTGCCGGAGACGCTGCGCCGCCTGGGCGCCCGGGAGGAACTCGACGCCATCGAGACCGTGCGGCGCCGGCTGCTCGGCGCCGGCCTGCCGCTGCGCGCGGCGGAGCAGGTCGCGAGACTGAAGGTGATGGTCAACGCCCTCGACATCGTCGACGTGGCGCTGCAGCACGACATCGCGGTGACCGAGGTGCTGACCGAGTACTTCGACCTCGGCGTTCGGCTCGGGCTGGGCCGGCTGACCACCCGTATCGTCGACCGACCCGGGGACTCCTACTGGGAGACGATGGCGAAGGCGTCGCTGCGGTCGAAGCTTGCCAGCAGCCATGCCCGGCTGGTCGAGGCGCTGTTGGCGAGAGCGGGCGGCGATCTGGACACGGCGGTCAAGCGGGCCGCCCGCAGCGGTGGCGTCAGCCGGGTCCGCGCGGTGGTGGACGAGGTGGTGGAGGCGCCGGAGGTCACCAGTGCCATGGTGGCCGCGGTCGTGCTCCGGCTCGACGACCTGGCGGACCTCGTCCCCTGACGGGAGCGCGCCCTAGGCTGAGTGGGTGCTCGTGGNGTATCTGTCGGCTTTCGCGTGCGCCGTCTGCTATGGGGTCGGTTCGATCCTGCAGAGCGTCGGCGCACGCCGGACCGCGACGACCGCCGACGTCCTGGATCCCCGCCTGCTGGTGCGGCTTGCGACGCAGGCTCCCTATCTCGTCGGGATGGGGCTGGACCTGGTCGGCTGGTTGCTCTCGCTGGTCGCGGTGCGTTCGCTGCCGTTGTTCGCCGTCCAGGCCATCCTGGTGGCCAGCGTCGGCGTGACGGCGGTGCTGGCCAGGATCTTCCTGCGGGTTCGGGTGGACCGGGCCCAGGCGGTCGCGCTGGTCGCCCTTGGGCTCGGGGTGGTGCTGCTCGCGGCCACCGCCGCGCCGGGGAAACCGCGGCCGGTGGGGTCGACGGCCGCCGTCCTGATCGCGCTCGGCATCCTGCCGACGGCCCTGGGCTGTTTCTGGGCTGGCCGGGCGCTGTCGGAGGGCCGCGCCGTCCTCGCCCTCGGCGGCCTGTCCGGCCTGGCGTTCGGCGGGACGGCGCTGTGTGCGCGCGCGTTGGAGGCCGACCACACCCTCGTCGGTGTCGTCGCGGATCCGCTGTCCTGGGCGCTGCTGGTCTACGGGGTGGTCGGCATGGTCGCGTTCGCCGCGGCGCTGCAGCGGGGCTCGGTCACGCTCGCCATGGCGGGGCAGGCGACGGCGGAGACCGTCGCTCCCGCGATCATCGGACTGACCCTGCTGGGCGACCACGCCAGGTCGGGCAGTGGCGGGATCGCGGCGACGGGGTTCGTGCTCACGGTCCTCGCGGCGGCCTGGCTCGCCGCCCACAGCCACATCGAGCCCGCCGAGGTCGCCGGAGGGCTTCCTTCGGAAGCTGTGGGTCCGGACGTCCCGACGGCCCCGGCAGCGGCTCCGGCTCCGGCTGAGGCCGAGGCTCAGAGCCAGACCTGGCGTCGGACCGATCGGCGTCGGTGACCGCTCGCGGGGCAGGTATCCGCCGTGGCAGTCGAGCGGCGCGGGCGAGGTGGCGGGCATGGGTGATGTCCTGATCGGGACGGCGTCCTGGACGGATCCGACGCTGTTGCGGTCGGGGTGGTACCCGCCGGAGGTCACCACCGCCGAGCAGCGGTTGCGCTACTACGCCCGGCAGTTCCCGCTCGTCGAGGTCGACGCCACCTACTACGCCCCGCCCGCGGAGCAGACCGTGCGGATGTGGGCGGCCCGGACCCCGCCCGGGTTCACCTTCAACATCAAGGCGTTCTCGCTGCTGACGGGGCATCCGACCCGTCCCGGTGCGCTGTACTCCGATCTGCGGGGCCTGGTCCCGGCGGAGCGGAAGAACCTGTACCTGAAGGACGTCGACACCGCGGTCGTCGATCAGGTGTGGGAGCGTTTCCTCGGCGCGCTGGATCCGCTGACCGAGGCGGGCAAGCTCGGCGCCGTGCTGTTCCAGTTTCCCCAGTGGTTCCCGATCAGCACCGCGAACAAGCGGTACATCCTGGAATGCCAGCAGCGGTGTCGGCCGATGCGGATCTGCGTCGAGTTCCGGAACCACACCTGGATGGACGGGCGAAACCGCGACGAGACCCTCGACTTCCTCACCTCCTACGCGCTTCCCTACGTCTGCGTCGACATGCCCCAGGGCCACCCGAGCTCGGTTCCGCCGGTGCTCGCCGCGACCGCGGATCTCGCGGTCGTCCGCTTCCACGGGCACAGCGAGAAGTGGACGAGCCGCGACATCCATGAGCGCTTCGGCTACCGCTACAGCGAGGAGGAGCTGCGGGAATGGGCACCGAAACTGCGCCGGCTGGCGGACGCCGCCGCCCGCACCCAGGTGCTCATGAACAACTGCTGCGCCGACTACGCGCAGCGTAACGCCCGCCAGCTCGCCGACCTGCTGGCTGAGCTCGACGGCGCGAACCCGGCCCCGTCCGCGGCCGAGCGGCGTTGAGCCCGGCCGCGGACGGGAGCGCCGCCGCCTCAACGTTCGGGTGTTGCCAGGATCTTGAACAGCATGGTGTTGGCGCTGGTCAGCGCCTGGGTGTCGACCGAGCGCAGGCAGGCGACGAGACCGGCCTTCGCGACGAACGTGACCAGACCCATCACGGCCCACAGGCCGCCGCCGAGGTCGACGCAGAACCCCTCGCCGGTCGCGTGCTCCACGACCAGGGCAACCAGCACGGTCGGCTCGTCGACGATCTCGTTGTAGACGGTGGAACTGAGCACCAGCACGGCCTGGGGCGTCGGGCCGGTGTTCGCGGTCCAGATCTCCCCACGGCGTGGTGCTCTCACGGGGCGGTGTCGGTCAGGCCGGGATGTCCGGTCGCCGCGAGGTCCTGCTGGTTGGCCTCCCCGAAGGCCAGGGCCGCCTGCGCCACGGCCGGGTCGGCCCGCAGCCAGGCCCCGTGCGCGGCGCAGCGCCGGCGCATGTCCTCTGCGTCGAGCACGCCCTCGATCCACGCGTTCATCGAGGTGCGGTCGGCCTCGGCGTAGCGCCGGACCGACTCGTAGGCCTCGTCCGACAGACGCAATGTGATCGTCCGGCTCATGCGACTCATGCTAGCAAGATCTGCTGTCATGGCATGGCGCGCGAGCGACGCGGGACACGTGCCAGTTCGCTGACCAGCCGTGCTGTGCCTCCGTACGCTGAAGGTCTGTTTCATGGCGGCAAGTTCATGAAGACAAGGAGCACGAGCCAGTGTCGACCACGTCTGCTTCCTCCCCGCTCGAGTCCGCCGCCGGCGGCGTGCGCATGCCCGCGATCTACGCCACCCAGGGCGCCCCGCCGCTGATCGACCATCCGCACTGGACCGCCGAGCTCGCGGCGTGGGGCCGGGCGCTGCCACGCCCCCGGGCGATCCTGGTGATCTCCGCGCACTGGGAGCAGAACCCGATCGCGTACGGGGCGACGACCACGCCCGTCCCGCTGTACTACGACTTCTACGGCTTCCCCGAGCGCTTCTACCGGCTGAGCTACCCGGCCCCCGGGGCCCCCGACCTCGTGGCCGAGGTCGCCCGCCTGCTCGGGCCCGGCCAGCCGCTCGTCGCGCAGCCCGACCGCGGGCTCGACCACGGGGCCTTCATCCCACTGATCTACATGTATCCGGACGCGGACGTCCCCGTGCTGCAGATCTCGCTGCCCACGGAGGACCCGGCCGGCCTGCTGGAGCTCGGCCGGCGGCTGGCGCCGCTGCGGGACGACGGCGTGCTGATCTTCGCCACTGGCCTGCTCACCCACTCCACCGGCCACGCCGACCTGTCGAACCCGGACAGCAGCCCCCACCCCGACGTGGCCGCCTTCGACGCCTGGGTGGCCGACGCGCTCGCACGCGGCGACCTCGACGCCCTGGTGCACTACCGCGACCGCGCGCCCGGGGTGCGTCGGGCCCTGCCGAGCCAGGAACACTTCGTCCCGCTGTTCGTGGCCCTGGGCGCCGCCCTCGACACCCCCGGGCCGGTGATCTTCCCGCATCACGGCTTCTGGTACGGCAACTCGATGCGCTCGGTCCAGTTCGGCGTGGCGGCGACGGCCGACGTGCCCGTCTGACCCGCGGCGGGCGCAGCGAGAGGCGGAGAGCAGGGGCGGCTCCGTCACTACGGTGGCGTCACCGTGGTGCGGTCACCGCGTCGTCGGCGCGGCCGGCGGTGCGGACCTGGCGGTGCAGGTGGTACAGCCAGGGTGGGATCGTCGCCCAGAACACGATGATGTTGCCGACGACGACCCCCCTGGCGCCGCCGACCAGAAGGCCGGTGACCGGGCAGGCCAGCAGGAACGGCACGAAGAACAGGTTGATCCAGAAGGTGAGCCGGGTCTTGCCGAAGGCGTAGAGCACCGCCGCCGGGCCGACCGCGAGTCCCGGGCCCACCTGCGCGACGACGGCGAGCAGCAGCAGGTCGCGGGTCTGGCCCCAGGTGTCGCCAAGCAGGGCCGCGCCGAAGTCGGCGGGCAGCAGCATGAACGCCAACCCCCACAGCGAGCTGGACACGACCACGAGCCCGGAGACCAGGTAGGCGCCGCGGATGACCCGGCTGGGGGGCATGTGCTTGCGCCGTGCGAACTCGGGGATGGCGAAGCTCATCAGCGCGACGGCCAGGTTCGTCGTGGGGGCCAGCAGGGTCTGCAACCCGCGCAGGGCACCGACGAGCGACGTGGAACCGACCGCCCCGATGATCAGAGTGGACGTCTGTTGGGCGCCCTGCAGCGAGATGAACTCCGCGGTCATGAAGCCGGTCGTCTCGCGGTGGCCGGTGAACCAGGCCAGCGCGCGCTTCGGATCGGGCCAGGCGTGGTGCTGCGCGACGCCGACCAGCGCGGCGAGGGCGGCCGCCGCCCCCCAGACCAGGACCATCGCCACAGCCCCACCGCCGGTGTCCGAACCGGCGGCGAGCAGGCCGACGCCGATGGCCAGCCCCGCCGCCCAGACGAGGTCGTTGCCGACGGCGAGCAGGGGGCGGCCCTGGGCGAAGGAGGCGTAGCGCCAGGCGTCCTGCACGAGCAGCGCCGGCATGACCACGCCCATCGCGACCAGGTTCAGCCCCACCGTGCCGCGCAGGGCGACGCCGACGACGAGCAGACCCACGCCGACGACGGCGCCGAGCGCCAGCGCGGTGCCGGCCGCGGCCCGCACCGCCGAGCGGAACGTCGACGCCGGGACGTCGGCGTAGCTGATCCCCAGCGGCGCCGTTCCGGCTGCCCGGGACAGCCCGACGACCATCGCGAAGATCGTGTAGGCGATCGCGAACGCGCCGAACTCGCTCGAATCCACCCGGCGGGCGATGATGAAGTTGATCGCCGCGTTGGTGCCGCTCGACACCACCTGGTCGCCGACCGTCCACAGCGCGTTGATCCGGCTGCGGGACCGCGACGGTGCCGCCGCGGGTTGCTGCGGGGGTTCCTCGCGAGTCAGCTCACGGGCGGCGACACCATCGCTGCGCTGGGTCAGATCGTCGAGGCGTTCGAGGTGGTATTCGGGGCGGTCGAGCAGCTGGGAGAGGTCCAGGTACTCGGGGCGGTCGAGATACTCGGGGCGGTCGAGGTACCCGGGGCGGTCGAGGTACCCGGGGCGGTCGAGGTACTCGGGGCGGTCCGGGTATTCGGCGTGGAGGTCGCGGTGCCCGGCGTGGAGGTCACGGTGCGCGGGGTAGTGGTCGCGGTGCCGCGGCTGTGGCACCGCCTCGCCCGTGCCGGTCGTGTGGTCCGTGCCGGTCGCGTGGTCCGTGCCGAGCCTCAGGTCCTCATCCACGTCGAGTCGGGCCCCCGGCCTCGTCCGATCACGTCAGCGCGGCTGCGCCCATGCCGATGGCGACTCTACCGTGACGTAACTGTCATCTTCGGGTAGGCGGGCGAGCACGTTGGCGTCTCAGCGCAGCGCGGCGACGATCGTGCGGGTGTTGTGCTCCTCCATCTGCAGGTAGGTGGCGCCGGCGGAGCCGGCGGGGCCGAGGGTGTCGCCGTAGAGCGAGTCCTCCCCGGCCTCGACCCGCACGCCGGCCTCGGCCGCGATCGTCCGCGCCGTCCGCGGCGGCAGCGACGACTCGGAGAAGACGGCCTTGGTGCCGGTCTGGCGGATCTTGGCGACGATCTTCCTGATGTTGCTGCCGGACAGCTCCGCGGCAGTGTCGAAGCTCGGGATGATCGAGCCGACGAAGGTGAGACCGTAGCGGTCGAGGTAGTAGCCGAAGGCGTCGTGGTTGGTGACCAGCTTGCGATCGGTGGGCGGGATCGTGGCGATCTGGCGGCGGATGTCGCCGTCGAGGGCATCGAGCCTGCGGTCGTAGGCGATCCGATTGGTGTGAAAGTAGCCGGCGTTCGCGGGATCGGCCCGCGCCAGCCCGTGTTCGATGTCCGCGACCATGATCTTGGCATTGAGCGGGTTGTGCCAGATGTGCGGGTCGCCCGCCCTCTCCTCCTCGTCGCCGTTGCCGGCCCGGATGGTCACGCCGCGGCTCGCGTCGACCCGGATGCCGTCGAAGCCGGCGGCGCCGACGGCGTCGTTGAGCCAGCTCTCCAGCCCGACGCCGTTCTCGACCAGCACCTTGGCGTTGCCGACTGCCTCGATGTCGGCCGGGGTGGGCTCGTAGTCGTGCGGGTCGACGTTGGGTTTCAGCAACTGGGCGACGCGCACCCGGTCCCCGCCGAGGACCCGGGTGAAGTCGGCGACCTGGCTGGTCGTGGCGACGACCGGCAGCCGCCCGGCGGCGCCGCCGGCGGCAGAGGACGAGCCGCAGCCCGCCAGGAGGGCCGCGAGCAGGGCCAGGCCGGCGACCCCGGCCGCGAGCCGGGTGGGGAGACGGATGACGGGCAAGGGACCCTCACTTCGCAGAGCGGATGCCCCTGATGAAAACGATTCCGAAAACGGATGTCAATAAGTCGGGCGCGGGTTCGTCGGCGCCGGCGCGGGTTCGTCCGCGTCGCAGCGGGCCGCGGGGTGGTTCGGCGGCGGTCGGGTCAGCGGATGACCTGAGGTTGCTGCTGGGTGATGCAGTGGATTCCGCCGCCGTTGCCGAAGATCACCCGAGCGTCCACCGGTTCGACCCGGCGGGTGGGGTACAGCCGGGTGAGCAGGTCGAGGGCGTCGGCGTCGCGGGGGTCGTCGAAGACGCCGGCGACGACCAGGCCGTTGGCGACGTAGTAGTTGAGGTAGGAGTAGCCGGCCGGGCCCCCGTCGACCTCCAGCACGGTGGGCGCCGCGATCTGGACGATCTCCAGCGGGCGGCCGGCGGCGTCGTGGCTGGCCCGCAGCAGCGCGGCCAGCTCCCGGGTCGTCTCATGGTCGGGATGTGCCGGGTCGGGCTGGCTGTGCACGGCGACGAGGCCGGGCCGGACGAACGCGGCGACGACGTCGACGTGCCCGCGGGTGCCGAACCGGTCGTAGTCACGGGCGACGCCCCGCGGCAGCCAGATCGCGTGGGTCGTGCCGAGCTGGGCGTGCAGCTCCGCCTCCACCCGGGCGCGGTCCCAGCCCGGGTTGCGGTGCGGGTCGAGCTGGACCGTCTCGGTCAGCAGGACGGTGCCGGCGCCGTCCACGGCGATCCCGCCGCCCTCGTTCGTCAACGCCGAGTGGCGCACCGCCGCGCCGGCCCGCGCGGCGACGGCCGTGGCCAGCAGCCGGTCCGCGTCCCAGTTCGCCCAGTCCTGGGCGCCCCAGCCGTTGAAGACCCAGTCGACGGCGCCCAGGTGCCCGCCGCCGTCGATCGTGAACGTCGGGCCGCTGTCGCGCAGCCAGGCGTCGTCCAGCGCGAGCTCGATCACCGTCACGGCGGGCGGGACCTGCCGGGCCGCGGTCGTGCCCTGACCCGGGCCGGCTATCAGGGTGACCGGCTCGTAGCGGCTGATCGTCGTCGCCACGCGGGCCCAGGCGGAGCGCGCCGCGGCGAGGCCGGGTGAGCCCTCCGCGCCGAAGGTGTCGTTCGGGGGCGGGAACGCCATCCAGGTCCGGGTATGCGGCTCCCACTCGGCCGGCATCCGGCGGGCGGCGGGAGCGGCGGTCATGGTGGTCATCATCGCAGGCCCGATGCCCGCGACCCGCCGACCGTCGGGCGCGGCGGGGCACGGCGCGGCGGGGCGCGGGGCGGGGGACCGGTGGGGGCGTGCCGGGCGTGAGAGCATCGGGGGATGCTGACGATCACCAGCATCGGGGCGCCCGCCTCGCCGGCCCGGGTGGCGCCGCCGACGCGCGCGCCGCTGCGGATCGCCGCGGTGCAGCACCGCTGGCATCCCGACCCGGCCGAGCACGCCGCCGCCCTGCGGGCGGGCGCGGTAGCGGCGGCCGAGCTCGGCGCCCAGCTCGTCTGTTTTCAGGAACTGACGCTGTCGCGCTACTTTGCCGACCTACCGCCGGAAGCCCAGCCGCCGGCCGGCCGGCCGCCGGAAGCCCAGCCGCCGGACGGGCGAGTGCCGGCTGAGCGAGGGTCGGACGGGCGGCCCGCGAGGAGCGGCGGCGGGCCTGCGGCGCTGGCCGAGAGCGTCGACGACGGGCCGACGCGTACGCTCGCCGCCGGTCTGGCCGCCGAGCTCGGCGTGGCCGTGCACATGTCGCTCTACGAGCGGGCGGACGGGCCCGACGGGCTGGGCTTCAACACCGCCATCGTCGTCGGCCCGGACGGCGCGTTGCTCGCCCGCACCCGCAAGATGCACATCCCGGTCACCGCCGGCTACCACGAGGACCGGTACTTCCGGCCCGGGCCGGCCGGGGCCGACAGCTTCCCGGTCGTCGAGCTGCATCAGGGGCGCTTCGGCTTCCCCACCTGCTGGGACCAGTGGTTCCCGGAACTGGCCCGGGCGTACTCGCTCGCCGGCGCCGACGTCCTGGTGTACCCGACGGCGATCGGCTCCGAGCCCGATCATCCCGGCTTCGACACCGAACCGCTGTGGCACAACGTGATCGTCGGCAACGGGATCGCCAACGGCACGTTCATGGTGGCAATCAACCGGATCGGGACGGAGGGTGCCCTGACCTTCTACGGCAGCTCGTTCATCAGCGATCCCTACGGCAGGGTGCTGGTTCGGGCGCCGCGCGACGTCCCGGCGGTGCTGGTCGCCGACCTCGACCTGGACCAGCGCCGCGACTGGCTGGCGCTGTTCCCGTTCCTCACCACCCGCCGCCCCGATGCCTACGCCGGGCTGGCCGAGCCCGGTGCGGGCGACGTCGAGGGCCGCTGACCGGCGCCTGGACTCACCTCACGTCGCGTTCTGATCTTCGACGGGTTGTAGAACCCTGGGTGGGGATCACCTAGACTGTCGCGGCGTGGAGGCGTCCGCCGGACCGGTCGCGCGTGGCCTGCGGGCCGGCGTGTTCGGCGCGATGTGCGTCGCCCTGAGTGTGGTCGCGCACGTTGCTGCCCACGGCGCGGTCCCACCCCTGTGGGTGCTGCTCGCCGGTCTCGTCGCCGTGACGGTGGTCACCGGCGTCTGCGCCGGTCCGGCTCCCTCGCTGCTGCTCGTCGTCGGCCTGATGGCGGCCACCCAGGCAGGGCTGCACGCCGCCTTCGGGGCCTGGCCGGGCGCAGCCTCGGGTCCGGACCTGTCCCGGCTGCTGTGCGCGGCGCCCGGCGCGCACGCCGCGGCGGCCGCGACGCTGCTGCGCCGTGAGGGCCTGCTCGCGACCGTCGGCGGTGCGGCGCCTCATCCGGCGCTGATGCCCGCCATGGCGCACGGCGGTGGGCTGCTGCTGATGTCCGGCGCGCACCTGCTGGTGGCGGGGCTGACCGCCTGGTGGCTGCGACGGGTAGACGCGGCCCTGGGCGTCGCCGGTGCCCTGGTGGGAGTGCTGGCCCGCGGCCTGTGCCGACTGCTCGGACCGCCGGCCGCCCCTGCTCCGGTCGCCACCGGCCGCCGCCAGCCGCGCTCGGCGATGGCGTCCGCCGGCTGGCCGTGCCCGGCCGGGCTGCGCCACAGCGTCGTTCGCCGAGGCCCTCCGCAGGTCTGCTGACCCGGCCCGAACCCGCCGTCCGGTCACCCCGGCGCTCCTGAGCCAGGGCGAGTGGCTCCGAACCCCNCGTGACCCTGTGTAGCCGGCCCCGCCAGTTGTGTCCGCGCTGCCCGACCACTGCCGCCCGACCACTGCCGCCCGATCGCTGCCACCCGTCTACTGCCGCCCGATCGCTGCCACCTGTCCACTGCCGCCGCGGTTTCCGGCCAGATCGAGGTCAGATCGTGCCGAGGCTTCGGCACGGTTCTGCGGCCTACAAGCGTACCCACCCCTCGGCATGATTCGGTGCGCAGATGATCGCAGAATGTGACGGAGTGGGTGGTGCGGCCAGTGGCACCCCGAGCGCCGAGGCGACCCCGGCGCTCCCCGAGGCATCCCCGCACCTGCGTCCCGGACCGTGCCGACCGTATGGGCGCGGGTACCGGCCGCCGCGCCCTCACACCTGGAGTTCCCATGCCCGACGGAGTTCCCCTCCGCGACAACGCCCACGACCTGCCGCTGCTGTTGGGGAGCGCCGCGTGAACGGCGGGGAGACGTCGAACCGGCCGGCGCCGGGTTCGTCGCCCGCCGCCCCGGCCGCCCCGGCCTCTCCGGCCGCTCCGGCCGTGGATCGCCAATCCGGGCTGCACCGGCGTCGGGTGCTCGCCGGCGCCGGGCTGTTCGGCCTGGGTGCGGGGGCCGGCACCGGCGTGACCATGGGGACGCAGCGGCTGCTTCCCGAGCGGGCCGATCCGGTCGAGGCGGCCCGCCGGGCGGCACTGGCCCCCGTGACGGGCGACGGCGTCCACCAACCGGGCATCGCCGAGCGCGCGCCCGCCCACCTGGTGTTCACCGCCTACGACCTGACGGCGGCCGATCCGGCGGCGGCCCGGGCGGCCCTCGGCACGGTGCTGCGGGCGTGGACGGACGGCGGCCGGACGCTGATGCGCGGCGCGTCCCAGAGTGGCGCGTCCCAGAGCGGCGCGTCCCAGAGCGGCGCGGTCCAGATCGGTGTGGCGGGGGTGGGCAGGGAGGCGGCGGGCCTGGGGTCGGCGGGGCTGACGGTGACGGTGGGGATCGGGGCCGCGGCGCTGCGCCGGGCGGGCCTCGACGCGCGCCTCCCCGGGCCGCTCGCGGACATCCCGGCGCTGCCCGGCGACCGGCTGGAGGCGACCCGCGGGGGTGGGGACCTCGCCGTCCAGGTCTGCGCCGAGGATCCGATGGTCGCGTTCGCCGCGGCCCGGCAGCTCGGCCGGCTCGCCGCCGACCTGGTCCGGCCCCGCTGGGTGCAGCGCGGTTTCCGGCGCACCGCGGCGGCCGCCGCCGACCCGACAGCCACCCCGCGCAACCTGATGGGGCAGCTCGACGGCACAAACAACCCGCGGCCGGGCTCGGCACAGTTCGACCTCGCCGTGTGGGCCGCCGGGGGCCCGGCCTGGATGCGCGGCGGGACCTACCTGGTGTGCCGGCGGATCCGGATGCTGCTGGAGAGCTGGGAGCGGCTGACCGAGGACGCCCGCGGCGAGGTCGTCGGGCGCCGGATCGACGACGGGGCGCCCCTGTCCGCACCGCCCGCGGCCACCGGGGGCGGCGAGGACACGGCGTCGGACTTCGCCGCCCGCGGCCCGGACGGCCGGCTCCTGATCGCCGAGAACGCCCACATCCGCCTGTCCAATCCGCAGTTCCACGGCGGCATCGCCATGTTCCGCCGCGGCTACTCCTACGACGACGGCCTGGACGCCACCGGCGAGCCGGACTCCGGGCTGTTCTTCCTGGCGTTCCAGGCCGATCCGCGCACGGCGTTCGTCCCGGTGCAGCGCACCCTCGCGGCCTCCGACGCGCTGAACACGTTCATCCGGCACACGGCCAGCGCGCTGTTCGCCGTCCCGCCGGCGCCGCCAGCCGGCGGCTACCTCGGCCAGAGCCTGCTCGAGGAGGCCTGAGGCGGCTCGGTGTCGGTGATGGCTGGGTGCCCGGTGGCGGACGGCTCAGTGCCCGGCGGCCAGGGAGGCGAGCGCCCGGGCGTACCGCTGCGCGCAGTACGGCGCGGGATGGACGAAGTCCACGATGCACCGGTGGCCGTCGAGCTCGGTGTTGAAGGCCATCGTCGGATGGATCGCCCGCGCCGCCCGCTCCGAGTAGCGCACCCGACCCGGGAACTCGTCGGCGAGCTCGCGGTACAGGTCGTTGAACCGCGCGCTGCCCAGCATCCAGCCGTGGAGGCGGGAGGCCGGCGTCGTCCAGTCGACCTGGCCGGACGTGCTGTTGAACGAGGACGGCACGGCCGCCGCCAGCACGATCCGGGTCACCCCGTGGCGCAGGTACCAGCGGATCTGCTCGGTCAGCTCGGCGCGGTAGGCGGCGACGAGCTGGGTGCCGACGAGGTTGCCGGGGTTGTTGCCGTTCCAGTTCAGCACCACGGTTCGCGGCCGGCCCGCCGCCGCCAGATCATCGGAGATCAACGGCGAGGTGGCGTCGGCGTAGACGCTGGGAGCGAGTCCCGAGTAGCCGACGAGACGGACCGGGGCCGTGTCGGTGGACCTGGCGGCGACGGTGACCATGGAGTCGCCGACCACCAGGGCGGGTTGCCGGGGGCCGCCGCCGCCCGACCGGCCACCGAGGATCACCGCGACCGCGAGCGCGGCCAGCACGGCGAGGGTCAGCCACGACCTGGCCGTACCGGAGGCGGCGCCAGGCGCCGCGGGCGAACTGGGCCGATGCGCCCGGGATTTCGGCTCCGCCCGCGGCGTCGACGGGCCGCCGTGCGTGGATCGGCGTGGGGTCGACGAGATCTCGGGACCTTCTTTCCGTCCGGGGCGCCNGTGGCCGTAGTCGGGAGCTTTGCCATCTCCGAATACCCGGGAGCGTCGCGATAAACCGGTTGACCGGGTACGCACCATCGCCCGCCGTCGTACATTGGGAGAAGTGTGGCGAGCCTCCGGAAACCGTTGATAAATGTTCTCTCGGTCGAGCCGGCGGAAAAGAGGACGGTCAGCGGGGGGAGTGGCTGCGCCGGGCATTCAGCGCTGCCACCGTCGGAACGAGATCACCGATGGTGGTGAAGTCGGTCGCGAGGAACGTCGGGGTGAGGCCGGCCCGTTCGCAGCGGCGCAGGTGGGCGAGCAGGGCGGGTTCCCGGTTGACCGCGTCGGCGTAGGTCCGGCCCGGATCGTCGCCCTCCACCCAGTGGTTGACGAGCAGCATCGACGCGGTGCGCGAACCACGCCCGACGCGGCAGGTGAACCCCGCCGGGGAGGGCACGTCGAACGGCGTGTCCGCCCCATACCGGAAGAACCGCCGATACCAGCTCTTCGGGACGTCGGCGTTCTCCGCGAAGACCACCAGCCGGCGGTCGGCCGCCACCAGATGCCCCAGCGTCGGCCAGCGCCCGTGCGGGTCCGCGGGCGGCGTCACGATCCGGTGCAGCAGCCCGACCCGGCGGAAGGCGGCGATCACCTCCCCGGGCGGCACCGAGTCCTGCAGGATCAACGTCACGACCTCGGACGGGTTGCGCGCCAGCCAGTCGTCGACCGAGCGCAGGGCCTCCTCGAAGTTCACCGAGCCGAACTGGCACACGCTGTGGCACAGCCACAGGCCGGGCCGGGCGGAGCGGGCCCCCCGGGCCAGCGGCGCCAGCGCGTCGCGTTCCCGCGGGCGCAGGCCCGCCAGGAACGTCTCCACCTGCGTCGGCGTCGTCCAGTGCTGCACGTCGAGCAGCAGCGCCCGCACGCCGGTGTCGAGCTGACCGACGAGGTCCGGATCCTGCGTCGCGCCGACGAAATCGGCGGCGCTGGAGGCCATCGCGTTGTGGCTGGCGGCGTAGACCGCCTCGTCGTAGCGCAGCCCGCACAGGCCCCGGCTGCCGTTGCAGCTCGCCGCCTCCCCGCCGAACCGCGCCGGCGTCGCCAGCCACGAGCAGCTCAGCAGCACCGCCGCGGACAGCGCCATGATCACCGAGCGGCGCCGGGTGAACGGCCGACGCCGGCGCCGCACGAGCAGGCCGACGAGACCGAGCAGGCATCCCGCCAGCGCCACCCCCGCGGCCACCTGGCCCCACACGGTGCGGATCCGGCCGATCATGTTTCCCTGCAGGTCGTGCAGCAGATCCCGCACCCGCAGGGGCAGGGTCGGGTTGGCGCCGACCACGCCCGCCGTCGGGTCGCCGACCAGGGTGGGCAGCAGCAGCCCGAGCAGCAGCGCGGCGGCCCCGCCGGCCACCATTCCCCCGGCTACCAGCAGGATCGTGTCGCCGCGCCCGCAGCGGGCGTGCCGCGCGGCGAGCAGGACCGCCAGCACGGCCATGGCCGCGAACAACGCCCCCAGCGTGACCGTGCCGTACCGGCCCAGGTCGTGGAGCACGTGCAGCAGCCCCACGCCGGCCGACTCGTGCGCGCGGGCCAGCGGGGTGCCCAGGTCGAGCCGGTCGCCGGCCAGCCGCCGGCGCAGGTCGGCCAGGGCCGCCTCGTCGCCCTGGAACAGCAGGGGCCCGACCACGGCGAGCGCGGCGGGCACCTTTCCCTGCCGCAGCAGCCCGATGACCTGGTCGTCGACCCGGGCCCGCTCGGCGGCGGGGAGCCGGGCCAGCAGCACCGAGCCGATCTGGTCGGCCTGCGCGTCCGTCAGGTCCATCGTCGGGATGCCGGCGGGCCGGCGTCCCTGTGCCATCTGGTCGAGGCCGCCGACCAGCACCTGCGTGACGGCGGCGACGTCGTGAGCCTGGAAGGTCGGCGTGCCCGACACCTGCCCGGCCAGGTAGATGGTGGCAAGCTTCGCGATGGCCGCGAACGTCGGGCGCAGGTCGACGCTGAGCGTCAGCGCCGGGCGCTGGCCGGCGAGATAGCCCGAAATCTGCGCGCTGAGGCTGTTCACGGCGCCGCGCACCGCCGGGGCCGGCGCGACCAGCCGTAGGTTGTCGACGACGACGTCCGGCGGGACGGGCAGCCCGGCGAGCAGGTCCCGGGTGACGCCGGCCAGGGCCGGGTCGGCCAGCACCTCGTCGTAGAGCCGGCGGTAGAGGTCGGTCTCGTCGACGGCCTGCCGGTAGTAGCCGGCGCGCTGGACCGTCAGGTTCGTCGTCAGCGCCACGACCGCCACCGGCCAGCACAGCAGCGCGCCGGCCAGCGCCAGGACGATCCACGTCCGCACACGCCGCACGGCCGCGGCGGAGACGTCGAGGCGGCGCACCGTCGGGACATGCCCGGTCGGGATGGCCCCGATGCCACCACGGCACCGGGGGTCACACTTCTCACCTCATCGACGGGTCGACCGGCCACCGGGGCCGCGACCCGCCGCCGGGACTAGCGCTCGACCTGGGTCTTCAGGTCGTACAGGGCGGACTCGACCAGCTTGTCCTCCGCCTTGCGGCGCAGCAGGCCGGGGATCGGCACCTTCAGCTCGACCGTCAGGTCGTAGGTCACCTCGGTGCTACCGTCGCCGAGGTCGGTCAGCGTGTAGCTGCCGTCCAGCGTGCGCACCCGGTCCGACTCGAGCATCGTCCAGGTGACGGAGTTCGGGCCCGCCCAGTCGTAGACGAGGGCGTAGTCCTCCTTGCCGAAGGTCGTCTTTGCCTGGAAACGGGCCTTCGCCGGCAGGCCGGCCGGCGTGGTCTCGATGACCTCCGCGGACTTGATCGGCTCCGACCAGTCGGGGTACCGGCTGATGTCGGCGATGACGGCCAGTACCGCCGCGGGCTGCGCCTTGATGACGATCGTGGACGAGACGTGATCGGCCATAATGGCAGGTCCTCCACATATTCCGGGTACGTACGGGATTCGGCGGCAACCTTTTGTGGCAGCACGGCCGATCTTTCCTGACGCGAAACGGAACGTATAAGAACCCGGGCTTACCGGTAAACATAAAACACCCGAACGTGTGGAATCGCGGTTCGGTCGCGGGTGTTCGGCCGGTCAGGCGCGTAAGGGCCGCTTTGCCGCGGCAGCCGCGGATAATCCGTCGCGGCTGTGCTCCCTCGGCCCGGCGATGCCGTTCCGCCGAGCCGAGGGGCAGGTTGAGAGGCCGGGTTGCGGCCGGTTGTTACGCGGGGTCGTAGGCCAGGTTGGGGCGCAGCCAGCGCTCGACGTCGCCGACGCCGAGGCCGCGCCGGCGGGCGTAGTCGGTGACCTGGTCCCGGCCGATGCGTCCCACGGTGAAGTACTTCGACTCCGGATGGGCGAAGATGAGCCCGCTGACGGCGGACGCCGGGGTCATCGCGAACGACTCGGTCAGGCCCAGGCCGACCTGACCGGCGTCGAGCAGGTCGAACAGCGCCTGCTTCTCGCTGTGGTCGGGGCTGGCCGGGTAGCCGAGCGCCGGGCGGATGCCGCGGAAGCGCTCCGCGTGCAGGTCCTCCAGGCTCGGCTCCGCGTCCGGCTCGAACCACTCGCGGCGCGCGGCCAGGTGGATGTACTCGGCGAACGCCTCCGCGAGCCGGTCCGCGAGGGCCTTCGTCATGATCGACCGATAGTCGTCCTGACGCGCCTCGAACTCGGCGGCGAGCGTGTCCGCGCCGTGGACGGCCACGGCGAAGCCGCCGAGGTGGTCGCCGGCGGGCGCGACGTAGTCGGCGAGGCTGCGGTTGGGCCGGCCGGCGGGCTTCGCCGTCTGCTGGCGCAGCATCGGCAGCCGCAGCCGGCCGTCGCGGGCGCCCGCGACCGCGCCGGCTTCGATCACCAGGTCGTCGCCGTCGGCGAAGGCGGGCCAGAAGCCGTAGACGCCCTTCGCCTGCAGGCTGCCATCCTTGATGATCTGGTCGAGCAACACGTTCGCCTCGTCGTACAGCTCGCGGGCGACCGGCTGGTCGAGGATCGCGGGGAACTTGCCCTTCAGCTCCCAGGCGAGGAAGAAGAACTGCCAGTCGATCATCTCGCGCAGCGCGGTGAGGTCCGGCGTGACGACCCGCAGCCCGGTGAAGGCGGGGACGGGCAGCTCGTCGAAGGACACCTGCTCGCGGTTGGCCCGCGCCTGCTCCAGGCCGAGCAGCGGCTGCGCCCGGCGGTTCTCGTGCTGCTCGCGCAGCTTGGCCTGCTCGGCCCGGTTGCGGGTGTCGAGCTGCTCGGCCCGCTCGGTGTCGAGCAGATCCGAGACCACCCCGACGACGCGGGAGGCATCGAGCACGTGGACGGTGGTGGCCTCGTAGGCCGGGGCGATGCGCACCGCGGTGTGCTGGCGCGAGGTGGTGGCGCCGCCGATGAGCAGCGGCAGGGTCAGCCCGCGGCGCTGCATCTCGGCGCCGACCGCGACCATCTCGTCCAGCGACGGCGTGATGAGGCCGGACAGGCCGATCGCGTCCGCGCCCTCGGCGATGGCGGTGTCGAGGATGACCTTGGCGGGGACCATGACGCCGAGGTCGATCACCTCGTAGTTGTTGCAGCCGAGCACGACGCCGACGATGTTCTTGCCGATGTCGTGGACGTCGCCCTTGACGGTGGCGAGCACGACCTTGCCGTTGCCGCTACGGGCCGCGGGGGCGTCGCCGGCGAGGGCGGCCTGCGCCTTCTCGGCCTCCATGTACGGCTCCAGGTAGGCCACCGAGCGCTTCATCACCCGCGCGCTCTTGACCACCTGCGGCAGGAACATCTTCCCCGAGCCGAACAGGTCGCCGACGATCTTCATGCCGTCCATCAGCGGGCCCTCGATCACGTCGAGGGGGCGCGCCGCCTGTGCCCGCGCCTCCTCGGTGTCCGCCTCGATGAAGTCGACGATGCCGTGCACGAGCGCGTGCGAGAGCCGCTGCGCGACCGGCGCCTCGCGCCAGGACAGGTCGACGACCCGCTGCGTGCCCTTGCCGTTGACCGTCTCGGCGAAGGCGACGAGCCGGTCGGTGGCATCCTCGCGCCGGTCGAACAGCACGTCCTCGACGAGTTCGAGCAGCTCGGCGGGAATGTCGGCGTAGACGGCGAGCTGGCCGGCGTTGACGATGCCCATGTCGAGCCCGGCGCGCACCGCGTGGAGCAGGAACGCCGAGTGCATCGCCTCGCGGACGACGTCGTTGCCGCGGAAGGAGAACGACAGGTTCGAGATGCCGCCGCTGATCCGCACTCCCGGGCAGCGCTGCTTGATCAGCGGAAGTGCGTCGATGAACGCCTTGGCGTAGCCGTTGTGCTCGGCGATGCCGGTGGCCACGGCGAGCACGTTCGGGTCGAAGATGATGTCGGTGGCGGGGAACCCGAGCTTCTGTGTGAGCAGGTCGTAGGCGCGCCCGCAGATCGCCACCTTGCGCTCGGTGGTGTCGGCCTGGCCCTGCTCGTCGAAGGCCATGACGACGACGCCGGCGCCGAAGTCGCGGATGCGCCGGGCGTGGTCGAGGAAGACCTCCTCGCCCTCCTTGAGGCTGATCGAGTTGACCACGCCCTTGCCCTGCACGCAGCGCAGCCCGGCCTCCAGCACGCTCCACCGTGAGCTGTCGATCATGATCGGCAGGCGGGCGGCCTCCGGCTCGGTGGCCAGCAGGTTCAGGAACGTCGTCATCGCCTGCTCGCTGTCGAGCAGGTCGGCGTCCATGTTGACGTCGAGCAGGTTCGCCCCGCCGCGCACCTGCTCCAGGGCGACGTCGACCGCGGCCTGGTAGTCGTCGGCCTCGATGAGGCGACGGAAACGCGCCGAACCGGTGACGTTGGTCCGCTCGCCGATCATGACGAAGCCGGTGTCCTCGCCGATCTCGAACGGCTCCAGGCCGCTGAACCGGGTCCGTGGCGTGGGCATCGGCACCTGCCGCGGCGCCGTGCCCTGCACGGCGGCGGCGATCCGGGCGATGTGGGCCGGCGTCGTCCCGCAGCAGCCACCGACGATGTTGACCATCCCGGCGGCGGCGAACTCGCCGATCAGCCGGCCGGCCTCGGCCGGGGTCTGGTCGTAGCCGCCGAAGGCGTTGGGCAGCCCGGCGTTCGGGTGGCAGGCGGTGTAGGTGCCGGCGATGCGGGACAGGGCCTCGACGTGCGGGCGCATCTCCTCGGCGCCCAGCGAGCAGTTCACGCCGACGACCAGCGGGTTCGCGTGGGCGATGGAGCTCCAGAACGCCTCGACCGTCTGCCCCGACAGGGTCCGCCCGGACAGGTCGACGATCGTCACCGAGATCCACAGCGGCAGCTGCGGCGCGACCTCGCGGGCCGCGGCGATCGCGGCCTTCGCGTTCAACGTGTCGAAGATCGTTTCGATGAGCAGCAGGTCGACCCCGCCATCGGCGAGGGCCTGGATCTGCTCGGCGTAGGCGGCGCGGACCTGGTCGAAGGTCACCGCCCGGTACGCCGGGTCCTCCACCCGCGGGGACAGCGACAGCGTGACGTTGAGCGGGCCGATGGAGCCGGCGACGAACCGCCCACCCGCCTCGTCCGCGGCCTGTCGGGCCAACTGCGCGCCGCGCAGGTTCATCTCCCGCACCAGCGACTCCAGACCGTAGTCGGCCTGGCCGATGCTCGTCGCGGTGAAGGTGTTCGTGGTGGTGATGTCCGCGCCCGCGGCCAGGTACTGCCGGTGCACGTCGAGGATGACGTCCGGCCGGGTCAGGTTCAGCAGGTCCGGGTCGCCGGTCACGTCCTTGGGGTGGTCACGCAGCGAGTCGAGCTGGTAGTCCGCCGGGGTGAGCCCGGCGTTCTGCAGCATCGTGCCCCAGGCGCCGTCCAGGACGACCACTCGCTTCGCGAGCAGCTCCCGCAGCGCGGCCGCGCTGTCGCGGGTACCGGGGCGACCCGCCACCTCACCGACGGAAGCGGTTCCAGCCATGAGACACCTCCCTGTCGTGGGAGGCGCCCTTGGTGACCGGTTCGGGTCGAGCGTGGCGGACCTGGGTCCGTTGCAGCGCCTCTCGACCTGACAACGACGATACCGTGCCCGCGTGATCGCTTGGCGACAGCTCGGGTAGTCGCAGGTCGGCGCCCGGTTCTCCGGCCGGTTGCCGGCGTGATCTCGACGTGGTGTTTCTTGATGCGTGACGCCGACGGGAGGGAGCGCGCGATGGGGTCGGGCAGCGCCGGACGGGCGGGCTACTCCGGGACGCCGCTGGCTCGCAAACTGGGGGTGAAAGCGGGACACCGGCTCGTGATCCTCGCCGCGCCGCCCGGGTGGGCGGTGCCGGAGCTGCCCGAGGGTGTCGAGCCGGAGCACCTCGCCGGTCTGCCCGCCGACGGCACCGACGGCACCGACGGCCTGGCGGCGATCGACGTGTGCGTCGCGTTCTGCCGGCGGGAGGTCGACGTCCACGCAGCCGTGGCGGCGTTCGCCGAGGCGATCCGGCCCGCGGGCGCGCTGTGGATCGCCTGGCCTCGGCGGGCCGCCGGTCATCGCAGCGACGTCAGCGAGAACCTCATCCGCGAGGTCGCACTGNCGCGCGGTCTGGTCGACACCAAGGTCGCCGCGCTCGACGAGAACTGGTCCGGGCTCAAGGTCGTCTGGCGCCGCGAGCGACGCTGACCTGCCGCGCTGCCGGTCAGCCCGCCCCGTCTGCGCGCACGCCCGCGAGGTGCGTCGCCGTGTTGAACTCGGCGAGCGTGAGCTGATCGCCGTCGCGGGTGAAACGGGTGATCCCGGCGTTACGGATCCCACCCTCGGCGGCGATCCGGCCCAGCTCCTCGTAGGAGAGCCCCTCGACGAGCTGGCGCAGCATGACCACCACGGCGTCGTGGGCGACGATGAGGACCCGCCGGTCGGCGTGGTCGCGGTGCAGGTCGGCCAGCAGCGAACCCAGCCGGCGGGCGATGTCGGGGAAGTTCTCCCCGCCCGGCGGGCGGTAGTCCCACTGCCCGGCCGCGCGCCGGCGTTCGGTCTCCGCGGGAAAACGGGCCTCGATCGCCGCCCTGGTCATCAGCTCGAACCGGCCCATCAGCCGGTCGACTAGCCGGTCGTCGATCACCGGCTCGGGCAGCGCCAGGCCCCCGCGCGCCGCCGCCTCGGCGGCGATCCCGTAGGTGCGGCGGGCCCGCAGGTAGGGGGAGCAGACGACGATCTCGGGCGGCTGGATGATCGGCGGGTCGGCGGCCAGTGCCCGGCCGAGCGCCGCGGCCTGCGCGCGTCCCAGCGCCGTCAGCTCGACGTCGGCGTCGCGCCCCGACACGCCCGCGTCGAGCCGCCCCGCCGCCCGCGCCGCCGGGAAGGCGACGTTCGCAACGCTCTGCCCGTGCCGAACCGCCGTGAGTTCGGCGACCAGACCCCCCACGCCCGCCCCCTGCTCAGGCGGCCGGCGCGGCCGGAGTGGCCGGAGTGGCCGGAGTGGCCGGCGGGCGGAAGGCGTCGAGGATGAGGCGGGTGAACCGCAGCCGGCTGTCGATGTCCTGCTGACCGGTCTCGACCAGGCGCTGGGCGCAGCCGCTCATCATCGTGCGAAGGTCGGCGGGGGTGACGTCGAGGCGCACCGCGCCGGCCCGCTGCGCACGGACGACCACCTGGTCGACGAGGGTGGTGATGCGGTCGATCTGGATCTCCGCGCTGGCCAGGGTCCGCATCCGCATCACGTCCTGGACCAGCCGGTTCGCGACGATCCGGTCGAACCAGCTCATGATCAACATCTCGAAGCCGGCTGCCGGGTCGGGGTCGTGTAGCGCGGTCGTGGCGATCGTGTCGAACCACCGAAGCTGGCGTTCGACGACGGCGGTCAGCAGCTCGTCGCGGCTGGGGAAGTTGCGGTAGACGGTCGCCTTACCGACGCCGGCGCGGGCGGCCACGTCCGGCACGGTCGCCGACAGTCCTAACTCCGAGAACACCTCGACCGCGGCCCGGACAACCCGCTCATGGTTACGCCGCGCGTCCGACCTGCGCATCTCGGACGTCGTCACGGCACCATTGGAGCACACGACGCCGCTACGGGCCCGGCCGCGGGAAGCGGTCGGGCCCGGACGGGCAAGCCGTTATGGGCGGAGGTCAGCCGCCGGTGGTGGCGCCGGCGGTGGCGCCGGACTGGGCCGGGATCGTCGAGATCTGCGGGGTGGACGCGACGGCGGCGGTGGACCGCGCGTCGTGCCGGCCGTGACGCAGGCCGGGCAGGGTGAGCGCGGCGAGGCCGGCGACGAGGGCGACGACTGCCGAGACCGCGAACGCCGTCTGGTAGGCGTCGGAGGTCGGCAGCCCGGTGGCGTCGGCCTGGGAGACGAGGATGCTGGCGCAGATCTGCGAGCCCAGCGACGCGCCGACCGAGCGCAGCAGGGTGTTCACCCCGGTGGCCTCGCCGGTCTTCTCGGCGGGGACGGCGTCGACGATGAGGTTCGGGATGGCCGCGAAGACCATCCCGATCCCGCCGAACAGGACGATGCACTCCACGATCAGCGTGCCCTCGGAGCCCGGGACGCCGGCGAGCAGGACCAGCCCGACCGTGGCGAGCAGACTGCCGGTGAACAGCGCCGCCCGACCGCCGAAGCGCTGGCTGATGACCGTGGCCAGCGGGCCGGTGACCAGCATCATCAGGGCGCCGGGCACCATCAGCAGGCCGGCGGTCGTGGCGCTCGCGCCGAAGCCGTAGCCGCTGGCCTTCGGCGTCTGGGCCAGTTGGGGGATGAGCAGGAAGGCGCCGAACATCCCGAACCCGACCAGCAGGGTCGAGATGTTGGTGGTGAGCACCGAGCGCCGGGCGAGGATGGCCACGTCGATGAGCGGCTCGGCCTGGCGCCGCTCGAAGGCGAGCAGCCCGGCGAGCACGATGACGCCGCCGATGATCATGCCGAGGGTCGTCGGGCTCGTCCAGCCCCAGCTCTTACCCTGGCTGATGGCCAGCAGCGGCAGCGCAAGGCCGACGCTGAGCAGCAGCGTGCCGATCACGTCGATGCGGCCGGGGACGCGGGTGGGCGATTCGGGGATCAGTAGCTGGGAACCGACGGCGGCCAGGGCGGCCATCGCCGCGCCGCTCCAGAAGATCCAGTGGTAGGTGGCGTGGTCGACGAACAGTCCGCCGAGGACCAGGCCGAGCCCGCCGCCGAGACCGGTGATCGCGGAGATCAGCCCGATCGACACCGAGCGCTTCTCCACCGGGAACTCGTCGCGGATGATGCCGAAGCACAACGGGAAGATGCCGCCGCCGGCGCCCTGCAGGATCCGTCCGACGATCACCAGGGGAAGCTGGGTCGCCAGCGCCGCGATCNCCCCGCCGAGCGCGAAGATCGCCAGGGACACCACGAGCATCCGCCGTTTGCCGAACATGTCGCCGAGCCGGCCGATGATCGGCGTCAGCACGGCGGCGGCCACCAGGTAGCCGCTCATCGTCCAGGTGACGTTGCTGACGGACGAGTCCAGCTCGCGAGCCATGTCCGGGATCGCCGGGGCCACGGTCGTCTGCGCCAGGGCGAACGACATCGCGGCCAGCAGGAGGACGGTCAGGGTGCGCCCGGGCTTCGGGCGCGGTTCAACCACGCTCATGGTGCTCCTTGGGTGCTCCGCATGCGGGTCCGGCGCGTCGACGTCACCGGCGGAAGAAGGGCGGAAAACGGACTTGGTGAGTCCACATACTACGTGGACTCAACGAGTCCGTTTCGCGCTGCCACGCCAGGAGCCCCATAACGTCGGTCACAAAGCCCTGCCACCATCGGGCGGCCCGGAAGCGAGGGCGGCCCGGAAGCGAGGGCGGCTCAGCGCGACCAGTCGCTGAGGGCTTCCAGGTGTCGCCGCATCCGGTGCCGGGCGAGCCCGCGGTCGCCGGCGATGATGGCGTCGATGATCGCCCGGTGCGCTGTCCTGGCTTCACACACGGGCTGACCGCACCCGTCGGCCGCCGGTTCGCCGCCGCCGACCGCGGGGGTGGGGCGGGAACTGTCGACGTGCCGCCGCCAGATCGCCGTCAGCACCCGGACGAACGACGCCAGCGCCTCGTTGCCGGTCAGCCGGGCCAGCTCCATGTGCAGGTGATGCCCGGCGTCGACGGGGCCCGGCGTCTCGCCGGCATCGGCGTCAAGCAGCGCGGAGAGCCGGGCGGTGAGCTCGGGCCCGCGGCGTTCGATGAGGATGTCGACGCAGCTCAGCTCCAGCGCGTCGCGCACGATCCGCAGATCGTCGACGCTGGCCTGGCTGTACTCCAGATACAGCGCGGTCGCCTCGACGGTCGCCGCCGGGTCGGGCTCGGTGACGACCAGGCCGCCGCCGGGGCCGCGCCGCATCTGTGCCACCGAGTGGTATTCGAGCAGCCGGACGGCCTCGCGCAGCACCGCCCGGCTCACCCCGTAACGGGCCAGCAGCTCGCTCTCCGAACCGATGACCACCCCCACGGGAACGCCGTCGCGCGCCACGTCGTCGCGGATGCGCCCCGCGACCGTCTCGGCGAGCTTGCCCGCTGGCATCGTCCCGCCCGGGCCCGATCCCAGGCCCGGCGCGCGGGGCCGGATCCGCCGCCCGCCCGCCCGCGCGACTGGGCCCTCACCGGCGACTGTGCCCTCGCTTATGGCTGTGCGCTCGCTCATGGCTGTGCGCTCGCTTGCGGCCGTGCCCTCGTATCCGGCCCGGTCCGAGCCGTCGGCAGCGGTCGGCGCGGTCATCCACTCGTACATGGCCTCCAGGTGCACCGCCGCGAGGTGCTGGGCGCGGGCGGCGTCCCCGCCGATCACGGCCTCGGCGATCGCGGCGTGGTTGCGGTGCACCTCCTCGGCGACCTGGGCGCGCCGCGCCGGTGAGGCGCTGCTGCGGGTCGTGGCGTACTGGTGGGCGGCGTAGCGGAAGGTCAGCGAGTTGAGCACGTCGACAAACAGCACCAGCACCGGGTTGCCGGTGGCCGCCGCGATCGCGTGGTGAAGCTGGTGGTGGGAGCCGAACTCGGTCGGGTCCGCCTCCTCCCGCCGGGAGATGATCTCGCGCAGGGTGCGGATGCCGTCCTCGGTGATCCGCGCCGGGGCGAGCGTGGCGGCCAGCGACTCCATGATGAACCGCGCCCGCAGGATCGACTCGATCGTGACTCCGACGTACTCCAGGTAGACGCCGAGCGCGGTCGTCACCGCCACCTCGTCCGGCGCGCGGACGATGAGACCGCCGGACGGCCCCCGGCGCATCGTCGCCACCTGGTGGTGCTCGACGATCCGTACGGCCTCCCGGAACACCGCCCGACTCACCTTGTAGCGCTCGATCAGCGTTGGCTCGGAGCCGATGACCGCGCCGACCGGCCAGCCCNCACGGACGATGTCGTCCTCGATCCGCCAGGCGACCTGCGCCGCGAGCTTGCCACGGGCGTCACCTCGCGGGGGATGCCTGACACTGATGGCCGGGCCGCGCGCCGACTCCACGAGCCTGTCCGTGGAGGGCATCGCCGTCGGCCTCCTCCCCAGGATGTGGCATGACGCGACGGGATGGCGCCGCACCGAACCGGGCCGGCTCCGGTCGACGGGGCCGGCGAGCGGAACGGGCATCTCGCCCAAGCTGCCGTCGTACACGCTTGGATGTCCAAGGATATGCGTGCTGGGACACGCCCGGGAGTGCCCTCCGGAACGCGCCGGCCGCTTTGGGTAGCCCGAACGGGGGTGCCCACGCCCTTCCGCGCGGCCGGGGTGCCGGGGATCCACCTGCGGTTAAACACCAGATCCGGGGTCATCGGCCCGGCGGCGGTGGACGACCTGCCACCCGGCGCAGAGGACACTCCATCGCCTCTCCTGGTGGCTCTCCCCGGCCCGATCATGGCCCGAACGGGCACCCCGGCGAACCCGTCCGTGTGGTGCCTGCCGGCCGGAGTACTCGATCGCTCGCGTCCGGCGGCTGTCTGCCGTGCCCGTCCGGCGACTCTTCGCCGCGCCCACCCCGCGACTGTCTGCCACGCCCGCCCGGCGCGTCGTGCTCAGGTAGCGCCCGGCGAGTGCTCGGGTGCTGGGAGCGTTGGGCAAGAATCCACCGCCCCCACCGGTTCCGCTCGGCCTGCGGTCGTGTAGCATGACCTCCAGATCCTGACGGACCGCACCTCACGGGCCGCCAGGACGACAACTGAAGATCGCTGTAAGAGCATGGTCCCGTGGTGAAGTCTGGAGTTCACGCCGCCCTGTCAAGGCGGAGGTCGCGGGTTCGAATCCCGTCGGGACCGCGTTCGTATGACCGGAAGCACGTTTCGGCTCCTACGATCCCGCACAGCCCGGGGCAGGTAGCTCAGTCGGTACGAGCGTCCGCCTGAAAAGCGGAAGGTCGGCGGTTCGACCCCGCCCCTGCCCACTCGATCCTGATCCTGCCTGCTCACCGCCCTGGGGGCGGTTTCGCCGGTGGGATCTCGTTATGTCTGCCGGGGGGGCCGAGCCCCCCCGACCCCCCCACGTGGCCTGGGATTCTCGGCTGGTTGGGGGACGCTGGCCGGTGTGGGTGGATTCGGCCTTGGGCGCGTTTCTGACGGCGACTCGTTCTCCGCGGGGCGGAATGTGGGTCGCACCTCAGGGATTGTTCAGTACTTTCTGTATGGGTCGCTCAGGCTGGTATTCCACATCAACTCGCCAAGGCGTCACCCCGGGCGCGACGCTGGGCGTGGGCGTGGGCGTGGGCCATGCCGACCAGGAAGCGGGCGTGGCGTTCCGGGGAGAGGCCGGTGGTGTCGGTCCGGGCGGCGCGGTCGAGTGCGTCATTCGCGTCGCCCAGATGGATCATGAAGTATCGATCACAACAAACCACCGCCAGTCACAACAACCGTCGCGGCCACTGCGAGCCGTCGAAACCACCCCGAGGCTGTGGCCGGCCGCCGCGTTCACCGAACTCGCAACTGCTGTCTGACCGGCGGCCACCGTGGCCGGTGGCATGTCTCGCTTCCTCGCTTCTTCGGGACGCAACACCGCCCGTCCAGATGCCTGCGCCGGAAGGGGATCTCGCGCTGCTCGGCAGCTGAAAGGGTGCGGAAGGGCAGCCGCATCTGCCGCATCTGCCGCGCCGGCACCCGGACCAGCTCGTGAGGAGCCTCCGCCGATCGCGCCACCATCCCCTACGCGCCGCGCATACGCCCAGCTCCCCTGCGTGGAAGCCGCGTCCACGCCGCCCCTTAAAAGGGACGAAACAGATAATTTGGACAATTGATCAGCGTCCCGCACCTTCCTCGCTTCAAATCGGCGCGAGGGACCGTAAGTTTCGCGTAGAAGCGGTCTATAGTCGCCGATAGCTCCGCATCTGCGGGTCTTGTGCAGCGTCGCACACCCTGCGTTACATGTGCGGAAGTTGTCATCCCCGGTGCGGACGGGCACAGCTGCCCGCATCGCGCACCCCTGACGCGAAGGTTGACGTGAGATCACATCTGTCCGTGCGTACGCGCACAGCGGGAACGGCACTGCTCCTGGGCACCGCGCTTGCGGTGGCCTTCCCGGCTGCGGCATACGCCAACACCGTGGGCGTCACGGTGAAATCACCCGGGGCTACCAGTGGTCCCGCAAACCCCAACTCCGAGATCTCGACCCACGCGGACTGCAGTAGCGGCCTGATCTCCGGCGGTGGGATCAACCAGGCCACCGGCACCGGCAACGGCAACCATGTGATGGGCACCTCGCCCAGCCCCGACGGCACCACCGAATACACCGGTTCCACCGGGGTTGTCGGCACCGACGTGANGCACTGGCTCGGAATCGGCGGAAGCGGCGGCCAGGCCGACAGTTCCTTCTCCACCACCCCCTTCGCGGTGTGCTTCACCAGCAACCTGATCAACCACACCCAGGTAGTCATGAACAAGACCAACGCACCCACCACCGGGTCGACGGTGGGCCTGGTCACCGCGATCTGTCCGGCGAACACGGTCCTGCTCGGCGGCGGCGCGCGCGCCACCCCGGCCAGTGTCGGCAACTTCAAGCCGATCGCCAGCTTCCCCACCTTCAACAACTCCGCACATGACTACGGCCAGAAAGCCGCGGCCGACGGCGAGACCAACCCGAACGCCTGGACCGCCGTCGGGTGGGCCAACGGCACCAACAGCACCAACGAGACCTACGCCTACGCGATCTGCAGCGGAAACAGCATCAACATCAGCGGCGTCACCGTCAAAGTCCACTTCAGCGAGGCGAGCGGCCCGACCACGGGGAACACAGGTCAGAAGAAGACAGTCAACTGCCCCAGCGGGGACGGGAAACTGATCAGCGGGGGCGCCGCCATCAGCGGAGGCAGCGTGACGACGACCGACTTCACCGGACCGGGCTCAGGCGGCGACCACCTTAACGGAAGTTTCCCCAGCGACTCGAGCGGCAACCCGGTCAGTGACGGGACCACCACGGCGGCGTACTGGACTGCCTTCACCCATACCGGGGGTACCAGCTCGCCGAGCACCTACTCCGACGTCTGGGCGCTGTGCGCCAACGACGGAATCTGAGGACACCTGTAACCCCGGTCCGCGGGCGACCGCGGCACCGAGCAGGGCCCGCCCGACGTTTCGTCACCTGACGAAACGCGGTTTCTGTAACACCCACAGCGGACAGGTGGTCCCGGTGCCGCGCGCCGGGACCACGAAACTGTGCGGGTAGACAGCCGGGTGCGGTGAAGAAGATCGTGGGCAGGAAACGCGGGGGCCCGCGGTGCTGGGCGACCCCACGATTCTGCGTGGACTGTGGAACGGACCTTCGGCCGGTTGATTTCCTATCGCCGCCGCGCGACCACGAAACCCTGCCCACCGCTCCAAAGAAATGATCCACGTTGTGGCGGTCAATATCATGGCTCGCCGCTTCGCCGGCACATCAACCCCGACCTGGCAAGAAGCGGTTCGGGACCCCGGAACCCCCGTTCCGGGGAGCATAGCCAAGAGGGTGTTTGGTCTTGGGGTTTTTGTTTGGTTCACGAATAGGCCGCCAGAGGGGGCTGATCGTCATACGTAATCGTCGTGTATTCGCGTGGTCTGTTTCGGTGCTAGGCGTTGTGCTGAGTATGGGGCTGACCGGTTGCCTGCCAGCGGCGCCCTCGTCGGGCGCCTCTCCGGAAAAGGCCTGTGGGAGCTCAGGCGTCCTCGACAAGAAGACCTGTACCTACAGCACGGTCGGGTCGGACACCTTCACCGTGCCCAACGGCGCAAAATGGGTCGAGATCACGGTGGTCGGCGCCCAGGGCGGGCATTACTTTGTTGCCGGTGACGCCAGCCATGGCGGCTCGCCGGTGGGTGATATCACCGGCCGTCCGGGTGGGGGCGGCGGCCAGGCGTACGGCGTGATAGCGGATCTGTCCTCAGGTCAGGTTCTGCAGGTCGATGTCGCCGGTAAGGGTACTGACGGCACGGCGGCGAGCCGGTCTGGCGGAAAGAACAACGGACCCTCCGGGGGACAGGGCGCCGTGGGGGGCTTCGGCGGCTCCAACGGCGGTGTGACAGGCGGTAAGGGGGACGCCGCCGGGGCTGATGGTGGGACCGCGCCCCTCAACGGTGGCAACGGCGCCGGTGGCGGCGGTTCCTCGGATGTACGGATCGCGGCTGCTGGCTGCGCGACGTTGACGTGCGCTCTGGCGGACCGGGTACTGGTCGGTGCGGGCGGCGGCGGAGGCGGCGGCACTGGTGGCCAGGGCTACGCGCTGGGCGGTGCCGGCGGCGCCGGTGGCGGTACTGCCGGCGCGGCCGGTGGTGCCGTCGTCGATGGTGGCCACCCGGGGACTCCTGGGGGCGGTGGAACCCCGACCGCAGGTGGGACCGGGGGGCTCAACGCCGGGCGGCACGCGACTCCGCCTCCGCCCGATCTCAACGATCCGCGCTTCGGCGGTGATGGCACCGATGGCCGCTCCGGGGCAGGCGGCGCCGGGGGCGTGGGAAACCAGGCCTGCCTGGGTGTGCACAACCCGCCCTGCCGGAACCCCGATGATCAGGATGCGGGCGGTGGCGCCGGTGGCGGCGGTGGTGGTGGGTACTTCGGCGGTGGTGGCGGCTCGGGAGGCGGTGGCCTCACGATCGGTGGCGGCGGGGCAGGTGCCGGTGGGGGCGGGGGAAGCTCCTTCGCCGCCCCCACGGTGAGCTCTGTCGCCCTGACCGCTGGTGTCAACGCCGGGACCGTCAACAAGGGCGACGGCGAGGTCGTCATCACGTGGGGTTCCTCGAAGGACCCCAAGCCCACGCAGCCGTCCACGCCTCCGACATCGACACCCACTCCGACACCCACACCGAGCCCCACATCGAGTCCGAGCGCACCGCCAGGCCCTGCTCCGAAGCCGGCAGCAGCCAACGCCTATGTGATCAACAATTTCGGGAACACGGTCACCCCGATCGACGTGACGACCAATACGGCCGGTGCCCCGATCCGGGTGGGTGCAAGCCCCAGAGGGCTTACGGTCACACCTGATGGCAGGACCGTCTATGTGACGAACCGGGCCGACAACACGGTGACGCCGATCGATGTGGCCACCAACACCCCTGGTGCCCCGATCCCGGTCGGTCAGTTCCCGTTCGGGGTCGCAGTGACTCCCGACGGCCGGACCGCTTACGTGGTGGACAACGCCAGCGACGACGTGACGCCGATCGATGTGGCCACCAATACTCCCGGTGCCCACATCCCGGTCGGGGACGACGCACACTACGTCGCGATCACCCCCGATGGCAGGACCGCCTACGTCACCAACGCCGCAAGTAACACGGTGACGCCGATCGATGTGGCCACCAATACTCCCGGCACACCGATCCCGGCCGGGAACAACCCGCAGGGAATTGCGATCACGCCCGACGGCAAGACCGTGTACGTCACGGACAACGCCGACGCTGCCAGCGCCACCGTGACGCCGATCAATGTGGCCACCAACACCCCCGGCACACCGATTCCGGTCAGCGACCGCCCGGTCGGGATCGCGATCACGCCCGATGGCCGAACCGTGTACGTCACCAATGAGCGTGACGCCGTGGTAACGCCGATCAATGTGGCCACCAACACCCCCGGCACTCCCATCTCCACCGGCGGCCTCGAACCGTTCTACATCGCGGTCACGCCGGACGGCGTGGCCGCCTATGCGGTCAACCGCGACAGCGACACGGTGACGCCGATCGACGTGGCCAGCAACACCGCCGGCACCCCGATCCCCGTCGGTGACCGGCCGGTGGGGATCGCGATCAGCGCACCACCGAAGGCCGTACCGCCCCCGCCGGTGTGCGGGACGACCGGTGCGCTGTCCGGGACGACGACGATGACCTGCACGTATCACACCAGCGGATCGGACACCTTCACGGTGCCCGCGGGAGTGAGCTCGGTCGAGGTCGTGGTGACCGGCGCCCAGGGCGGGCACTACTTCATCGCTGGTGACGCGGCGCACCCGTCCCCGNCAGGGGACATCACCGGGCGTCCCGGAGGCGGCGGTGGCCAGGCGTCCGGGACACTGACGGGGCTGAAGGACAACCAGGTCCTGCAGGTGGACGTGGCGGCCAAGGGCGCCAACGGAACCGGGGCCTCGCGCTCGGGCGGAATGAGCAATGGCCCGTCCGGCGGATCGGGAGCACTCGGCGGGTTCGGCGGGTCCGACGCCGGCGTGCGAGGCGGGCCTGGTGATGGCTCCGGTGCGAACGGCGGAACAGCGTTCAACGGTGGTAACGGCTCCGGCGGCGGCGGTTCCTCCGACGTCCGCGTGGCCGCGGCGGGATGTGTCGCACGGAAGTGCGACCAGTCCACCCGGGTGCTGGTCGGTGCCGGCGGAGGCGGCGGCGGCGGCGTCGGTGGGCAGGGCAACGCGCTCGGCGGAGCCGGGGGTGCCGGCGGCGGTGACGTCGGCGCCGACGGCGGGTCGACCGTCGATGGCGGTAATGCCGGACTCCCGGGCAAGGGCGGCACCCAGACCACCGGAGGCGCCGGAGGGCTGAACGCGTGCCGGCACGGTGCTGGGAATCCCCCGAGCACCGACCCGCTGACCGATCCGCGCTGCGGCGGGGACGGTACTGAAAGCACGTCCGGTGCCGGCGGTGCCGGGAACCTGCCCTGCACCGGAGCGCACACCCCGCCCTGCCTGGACCCGACCGCCACCACGTCCGGTGGTGGCGCGGGCGGCGGCGCGGGCGGCGGCTACTTCGGTGGTGGCGGCGGCTCCGGTGGCGGCGGCACCTTCGGCGGCTACGGTGGCGCCGGTGGCGGTGGCGCGGGCGGGAGCTCGTTTGCCGCGTCGACCATCGAGAACCCCGTCCTGACCACCGGGGTCAACGCGGGCACAGTCAACGACGGCAACGGTGAGGTCACGATCACCTGGACTTCTCCCGGTATCGCGGCTCCGGCGTCGATCTTGACCGCCACCCCGATCCCGACCCCGACCCCGGCCTCAACCCCCATACCGACCCCCACGCCCACACTGGCCCCGAAGCCCGACCAGACGTAGGCGAACCCTCAGAAGTAGCGCACGCAAGCAGAGCAGAACCCTGCGCTCGGCCGGTGATCGACTCGGTCACCGGCCGAGCCAGCGTTCGACTCGTTATGTCTGCCGGCGGGCCGAGCCCCTGAACCTCCCGCGTGGCCTGGGTGCTCGGCTGGTCGGGGGCCGCTGGCCGGTGTGGGCGGATTCGGACTTGGTCGCGTTCCTGACGGTGACTCGTTTTCCGCGGGGCGGAATGTGGGTCGCACCTCAGGGATTGTTCAGCACTTTCGCTATGGGTCTCTCCGGCCGGTCGGTATTCCGCATCGCCTCGCCAGGGCGCGAAGCGTCTGGTCGGAGCGCAGACTAAGCTTCTGAAGAAGATCGTGGACGAGGGTCCGAACCCGCGGGTGATCATAGATCTGTTCGGGGGGCACCTGCTCCGCCTTCAGCAGCGCGGCCATGGCGTCACCCGGGGCGCGGCGCTGCGCGTGGGCGCGGGCCACGTCGTAGCGCACCACGGAGCCATCGGCCGTTCCGCCGCTGCGTGAACGGCAGATACCTGACCATTCCAAACCACGTAACACTAGGCAGAACCCCAACGGCCGGACCAGTCGCGCTACCATGCTTCGGCTCCGCGAGTTCGTTTTCCTCGACTGGCAAGCCCACGACCTGCGACTTCACGCCAGAGATCTCCACCGTGTGCCCACGCACCGCGGGACCCGGGTTGCAGGACACTCTTGTCGCTTCCAGGAGACGGGTCGTCGATAAGCGGCCCTCAGTGCCCGTCTCTTCAGGTCAGCGGAGGGCGTCTGAACCCAGCGAGAGAGGAGATGATCAGAGGGGCTACGATCACGCGCATGCGGGACGGCTCTGAAGATGTGCCCACCGGTGATGCGGACCCCGTTCCGGACGAGCCGTCGGGTGATGCGGATCCCGTTCCGGACGAGCCGTCGGGTGATGCGGATCCCGTTCCGGACGAGCCGTCGGGCGACGGGCGGCCCGCCTTGTCCGCACTTCGGCGGATCGTCAGCGAAGGCTCCGCCCGGTTTTGGACGGTGGTGGGGGGCATATGTGCGGTCTTGGCGCTGGTGCTGACTCTGATAACGATCTTGCCTCACGGTGAGGATGTAGTCCGCACGCAAGCGGTTCCAGCACCTGCCGACCTTCGAGTCGTAGGATTCTCGTTGGCTGATCCGACTTCCGTGGACGCTGACGTCCTCAGCGGAGGAGATCCAACTCCCGCCGCAGGAACTTCGATCAAGTCATCGACGATAGATCTCACGCTTGAGAACATGGGTGATTTCCCGGCACTCATCACCTCTGCAACGCTTACTTTCCACTATCAACAGCGAGTGGCGGACTGTCGCCAGTCGGGAGGTCCTGTGACGATCTCCGGCAGCTATTCAATCAAGGTGCCGAGCCAGGTGCAGAAGGTGCCTTTCTCGGTCGCTCGACCAATGAATTTTGAGGTGAAGCCCAAGGCGTTGGATCGGATGACTATTACGCTCGGCCCGCAAGAGCTTGGCGAGACGGAGCACTGGCTGTACGACTTCGACCTCGTACTTCGCACGCGCGACGGCCAGTCAATCCCGGCCGGACGAGCGTCGGTCATGTCGCCGCCGGGGGAACCCGCGAACGTGAGCGAGGTGAACGTCGGCACGCCCGGCGGGGCTTACGAACAAGAATGTTTGAAGCGTGTACAAACGCAGCTAGCGCACCTTGGTGGGACCCGTGCCGCGGAGCTGAATACGCTTGCGGATTACATCAACCAATTCGTTCGGCCAGGCTCACCGAGTTCCTGGAGGTGTGCCGATAAGCTGCCAGGAGTTGTTCCTACGAACCTGATTTCCGCTTGTTTTCGGTATTCGCACTGGACGATCGAAGCGGAACTCCGCTATCTGGAACCGCCGACGCCCGCTCTGATCGCGCTGGAACTCGGCAGTCCGGATGGGGGTCTACCGTACACGCTTGACATCCGGACGCAGCAAGGTGCTGCTATCTCTCTAGATGGCCCAAGTCGCACGACACCCTACGGATACTCCGAATTGGGTGGCAGCGTCGAGGGAAAATTGAATGGCAATTCTATTCGGTTGTTCATAGCGTTGGCGAAATCATTTGCGCAGAAGTCCTTCTCCGTCTCGGTCTGGGGCCGCACATATGGGAGTCCTACCTATGGCGGCAGCCTCGTTGACCACGCGACCGCGCCGATGGATCTGTTCTTCGGTAGCCGGTAGCCGGTAGCCGGTAGGAACGTCCGAGCGCCCGGCGGACCTGGCGGAGTCCGCAGCCTGCTACGCGGTCAGCCCGGTTGCGGCAGTCATCTCCCAGCAACACTGGTCGTGGCCAACGTCACCCCGTAGAACCGGGGGCGCGGACTGCTCCTGCCAGACCCGACCCGCTGCTCCAACCCAGCCAGCGCGCCGCGTTCCCGGTCGACCCGCCGAAGTCGGCGACGGCCCGGTCGACCCAGGAATCCAACGCCTCGCCCGCGGCCGGCCGAACGATTGCTGTCAACCGCGGTTGCGGCGGCGGGGCACCAAGCGGATCTCCGGGCAGGCGGCGCCGAGCAGCTTGACCAGCGTGTTCTCCTGTATCGCACGCCGAGCGCGGGCCGGCGGGCCGGCCGTGTTCGGCTCGGCGACCACATCCAGCACCAATCACGCCGGATGCGGCACGAAACGTGCCAGATGTCCGGATCGCGGACATTTCTATATGTCTACCGACAAGTAGACGCAGCCGCCCACACCGTACCGGGCGATACGTCTTTGTCGTCCGGTCACCATCCCAGCAAACAGGCGACTGTAGCACGGGCGCGTGCTGGGACGTGGCCGAACAAAGCGAATAGTCAACCGATTTTCGGTAAAGCAACGTGAAAATTGGGGGTACAGGCATTAATGCCCGTTGACGTCGCTGTTTCGGGGTTCTACGCTGGCGTCTCCGCAGGCCGTTGGCCGTAGCGTCATCCACCTCCGAGTAGCCGAGAGGTTGCTGCCGAGATGAGTTTCACCGAGCACTTTCGCCGAAACGTCGAAAAACACGGCGACAGGCAGGCGGTGGTCTTCGTCCGCGACGACGCGAGCGGGGAGCCCGACTCCCGTACCTATCGCGATCTGGATCTGCGTGCCAGAAAATTGGCCACCTGGCTGAACGCGCAGGCCGAGCAGGCCGCGCAGGCCGGGGACGGTACGGGCGGACATCGTCCGGTGCTGCTTCTCTACCCGCCGGGAATAGATTTCCTGGAGGCGTTCTTCGGCTGCCTTTACGCCGGTGTCGTGGCCGTCCCGGCACCGGTTCCCGCTGACCCGCGGAGCTTCACCCGGGTGACGGGGATGGTCGCCGATGCCGGCGTCGGTTACTTGCTTACCACCTCCGACCTCGTGGAAACGATCGAGGCACAGTTGCGCCAGGCGGGTTTCGCCGACCAGGTGACCTGCGCGGCGACGGACGCCGGTCTGTCGGGCGACGCGGCGGGCTGGTCGATGCCCGAATTGTCCGCGGAGTCCCTCGCCTTCCTGCAGTACACCTCCGGGTCCACCAGCGAGCCGAAGGGGGTGATGGTGACGCACGGCAATCTGCTGCACAACCAGGCGGAGATCCAGCGGATCAACGCGACCGGTCCCGACACGATCCTCAGCAGCTGGCTGCCGCACTTCCACGACATGGGGCTGATCGGCATGCTCCTGCATCCGCTGTACCTCGGCGGGAAGTCCGTCTTTCTCTCGCCGATCGCCTTCCTGAAGCGCCCCTGGCGGTGGATGGACATGCTGAGTCGGTATCGGGCCACAATGACCTGCGCGCCGAACTTCGCCTACGACATGTGCGCGCGCAAGGTTCGGGACGAACATATCGAGACGCTCGACCTGTCCGCACTCGTCAGCACGCTGAACGGGGCGGAGCCGGTCCGTGCCGAGACCCTGGACCGGTTCGCGGAGCGATTCAGCCGAGCGGGTTTCCGGGCGAAGAGCTTCGCGCCCTGCTACGGCATGGCGGAAGTGACGCTGATCGCATCCGGCGGCGGCCCGGACGATGCGCCGGTCGTCCGTGCGTTCGACGCTCGGGCGCTGGAGCGCAACGAGGCGGTTCCCGCGACCGCGGCGGGCTTTCAGCGCCTGGTGAGCAGCGGCCGACCCGGGACGCTGGACCTGCGGATCGTTGATCCCGAGGATCGGACGGTTCTGGGAGAGGGACGGATCGGCGAGATCTGGATCCGCGGCGGCAGCGTCGCGGCCGGCTACTGGAACCGTCCGCAGGAGACGGCGGAGACGTTCGGCGCCCACACCTCGGACGGCACGGGCCCCTTCCTGCGGACCGGTGATCTCGGGTTCTCCCTCGACGGAGAGCTGTTCGTGACCGGCCGGCTCAAGGACGTGCTGATCATCAACGGCCGCAACATCTATCCGCAGGACATCGAACACGTTGTTCGCGAGCTGCATCCCGCTCTCGCCGGGGGCGGGGGCACCGGAGCGGTCTTCTCCGTCGACCTCGGTTTTGAGCACATCGTGGTCGTCCACGAGGTCCAGAGCAGCCTGCTGGGCGAGACCACGCTGCCGGAGCTGGCGGCCCGGATCCGGGTGGCGGTCTCCCGCTCCTTCGAGATCGCGGCGCCGAGCGTGCTGCTGACCGGCCGCGGCAAGGTTCGGCGCACGACCAGCGGCAAGGTGCAGCGTCGGCTGATGAGAACCCTCTTCATGACACCGGGCGCGCTGCCGGCGCTGCACGAGCAGATCGACCCGGCGCTGCGCGCGCTGCGGGCGCCCGGCGACGACCGGAGCGGTGAGAAGGCGCTGGCGGCCGCCGAGGGCACGACTCCCTGACGTCGAGGGCGCGGCAGCGGAAAACGCGCCCTCTGTCGATGTCCATTCCGCCGTCTCGGATATGAACGGAGCCCGGGTGAAGGGAATAGGTCTGCGCCGCATCGACCACGTCGGTGTGGCGGTCGCCGACCTCGACGAGTCCATCGAATTGTACGAGCGCGTTTTCGGCATGCGTTGTCTGCACATTGAGGACAACCCCGAGCAGGGCGTGCGCGAAGCGATGCTGGCGGTCGGCCCCGGCCCGACGGACGGGTGCGTGCAGCTTCTCGCCCCGCTATCGCCGGATTCGACGATCGCGCGGTTCCTGGACCGCTCCGGACCTGGTATTCAGCAGGTCGCGTACACAGTCGACGACATCGAGGCGGCAAGCGCCGAGCTGCGTTCGCGGGGCGTCCGGTTGCTCTACAACACGCCCCGGCGCGGCACGGCGGGCGCACGGGTGAATTTCGTGTTCCCGAAGGATGTCGGCGGCGTGCTTATCGAGCTGGTGGAGCCGGCTCCTCCCGGGACCGTTGATGCCTGACGGCGGAAAGAGCGAGGCGATGCCCGGCGCGGCCGGCGGCGCGGCTCACAAGGCGCAGATCGTACGGTGGCTGACCGACGAGATCGCCGATCGCCTTCAACGGCCGCCCGAGTCGGTGGACGCGAACGTCCCCATGGTGGACTTCGGCCTGGACTCGGCGGATCTGATCGGTTTGCTCGGTGGACTCGAGGACCTGCTCGGGGCTGACCTGGAGGCGACCCTCGCGTGGGAGCATCCGACGATCGCCGCGCTGGCGGACCACGTCGGCTCTCTCACCGCCCCGGCAGGGGGAGCCGACGAGCACGTCCCCACGGCGGACCCGGCGGGCGAGACGGACCCGGCAGACCCGGCGGGCGAGACGGACCCGGCGGACGACGCGGGCGACGCCCGCGCGCGCTGGGGCGTGTCCCGGGAGCCGATCGCGATCGTCGGGATCGGTTGCCGCTTCCCCGGCGGCGCTGACGGCCCCGAATCCTTCTGGCGGCTGCTGCGCGAGGGACGAGACGCGGTGACCGAGGTCCCCGCGGACCGATGGGACGCGACGGCCTTCGAGAAGATCACCACGCGCTGGGGCGGTTTCGTCGACGGCATCGACCGGTTCGACCCGCACTTCTTCGGGATCTCCCCGCAGGAGGCGGCGCGGATGGACCCGCAGCAACGGCTGCTGGCCGAGGTCGCCTGGGAGGCCCTGGAGGACGCAGGCGTCGTCGCCGACCAGCTGGCAGGCTCCTCGACCGGGGTCTTCGTCGGCGTCGCGACGAACGACTACGGGCGGCTCCAGTTCGATGATCTGGCGGGGATCGATGCCCATGCGGGCACGGGAAGCGCGCTGAGCATCGCGGCGAACCGGTTGTCGTATCTGTTCGACCTGCGCGGGCCGAGCCTGGCCGTCGACACCGCCTGCTCCTCCTCTCTCGTCGCCGTCCTGCAGGCGTGCGCGAGCCTGGCGAGGGGGGAGTGCTCGCTGGCACTCGCCGGCGGGGTGAACGCCATCCTGTCACCGGCGATCGCCATCAATTTCAGCAAGGCCGGCGCCATGGCGGCCGACGGCCGGTGCAAGGCCTTCGACGAGCGAGCCGACGGCTACGTGCGCTCGGAAGGCGCGGGCATCGTCGTCCTCAAGCCGCTGCGCCGGGCGATCGCGGAGGGGGACCGGATCTACGCGGTCGTCCGCGGCGGCGCCGTCAACCAGGACGGCCGCAGCAACGGCATCATGGCGCCCAACCCCCAGGCCCAGGAGGCGGTGCTGCGCGCCGCCTACGCCGACGCCGGGGTGGCGCCCGGGCGGGTGCACTATGTCGAGGCGCACGGCACCGGGACGCTGCTCGGCGACCCCATCGAGGCCAAGGCGCTCTCCGCGGTCCTGCGCGCCGACCGCGACCCGGGTCTGCCCTGCCTCATCGGGTCGGCCAAGACGAACCTCGGGCATCTGGAGGCGGCGGCCGGCGTCGCGGGGCTGATCAAGGTAGCGCTGATGGTCCGGGAGCGGACCGTCCCGCCGAGCCTGCACTACGAGCGGCCGAACCCGCACATCCCCTTCGACGACCTGGGCCTGCGAGTGGCCGACACGATACGGCCGTGGCCGTCACCGGACCCGGCCCTGGCCGGCGTGAGCTCCTTCGGTTTCGGCGGCACCAACGCGCACGTCGTGGTCGAGCAGGCACCGAGGCCCGAACCTGCCCAGGCTGCGGCCGCCGTCCCGGACGAGCGGTCGGCGGACAGCCAGCCGCAGGTGCTGACCGTCTCGGCCCGCAGTGCGCAGGCGCTGCGGGAACTCGCCGGACGGTACGAAGAACTGATCGCCCGGCGGGACGAGGGCCTTTCCCTGCCAGCCTTCTGCTCGGCCGCGGCCCTACGGCGATCGCACCACGAGTTCCGGATGGCCGGCGTCGGCACGACGTGGGCGCACCTGGGCGAGGCCCTCGCCGCGTTCCGGGACGGTGCGCAGCGGCCCGGCCTGTCGTGGGGCGGACGGCACGTCGGCGGCAACCCGAAGCCGGTGTTCGTGTTCTCCGGCCAGGGCCCCCGCTGGTGGCCGCTGGCCCCCGACCTCCTCGACGGCGAACCCGTCTTCCGCGAGGTGCTGGAACGCTGTGACGCGGCCCTTCGGCCGTACACGGACTGGTCCCTGCTCGAACAGCTGACGGCCGGCGCCGGACAGTCCCGGCTCGGTGACGCGGCCGTCGGCCAGCCGGCGCTGTGCGCCGTCCAGGTGGGGCTGGCGGCGCTGTGGNGGTCGTGGGGCGTCGAGCCGGCCGCGGTCGTCGGCCACAGTGTCGGCGAGATCGCGGCCGCCCATGTCGCCGGGGTGCTGACCCTCACCGACGCTCTGCGGATCACGCTGCGCCGTGGTGAGGTGCTGCGCGGCGCGGCCGGCCGGGGCCGGATGGCCATGGCCGGGGTCTCCGACACCGAGGCGCGACGGTTGCTCGCCGAGCTGGACTCGGGACCGGTGTGGGTGGCCTCGAGCAACGGGCCGGACTCCACGGTGCTGTCCGGGGAGGCCACTGCGGTCGAGAGGACGGCGGCGGCCCTCGACGCGGCCGGCGTGTTCTGCCGGGTTCTCGAAGCGGTCGACTTCGCCTCACACTGCCCGCTGATGGATCCGCTGGCGGACGAGTTCCGGCGCCTGCTGGCGGGCCTCGAAGCCGTTCCGGCCGCGATCCCGATGATCTCGACCGTCACCGGGGAGCGCGTCGGAGGCACCGAACTCGACGCCGGGTACTGGGCGGCGAACCTGCGCCGCCCGGTGCTGTTCGACCGCGCGATCACCGGCCTGGTGGACGTCGGTCACGACGTGTTCGTGGAGATCTCCCCGCAGCCGATGCTCGGCGCCGCGGTGTCCGAGCGCATGTCGCACCAGCGGGCGGACGGCGTGGTGGCGGCGTCGCTGCGGCCCGGCACCCCGGGCCGCGAGAGCATGCTCGCCGAACTCGGCCGGCTCTACACGGCGGGATTCCCGGTCGACTGGAGGAGAATCCATGGCGCGGCGGCGCCGATGGTCACCCTTCCGACCTATGCATGGCAGCGGGAGCGGTACTGGTTCGACGACGGGCGCCGTCGCCGGCGCCGTTCCGCGCACGCCGGCCACCCGGTGCTCGAAACGCACCTGCGGTCCGCCACCGGGGCGGGTGCCCACCACTGGTCCGCGACCGTCGACCTGGCCGGGTTCCCCTACCTCGCCGACCACCGCGTGGCGGGAAGCGTCGTCCTGCCCGCCGCGATGCTGCTGGACGCGGCGCTGGCGGCATCGAGGGAGGTGCTCGCGCAGAGCCGGACGGTCCTGGCGGACGTCAGGTTCGAGCGGATGACGGTGGTCCCCGAGACCGCCGCGGAGGCGACGCTCCAGCTCGTGCTCTTTCCGCAGGCCGCCACCGCGGGCACGTTCCAGATCTTCACCCGTGGCGGCGGACCCGGTGACACCGACTGGACTCAGGTCGCCGACGGCAGATACCGCGACCCGGACGGCGGCAGCGGCCCGGACGGCGGCAGCGGCCCGGCCGCGTCCGCCGGCCGGCCGCAGGAGACGCCGGCGGAGATCCGGCGGCGCTGCACGCGGCCGGTGGACTGCGACGAGCACTACGCGGCGCTGAACCGGGCCGGCCTGCAGTACGGCCCGGCGTTCCAGGGGATCCAACAGATGTGGCAGGGGGAACGGGAGGCTGTCGCGCGCTTGCGGGACCTGGCCGACCTGGCCGACCTGGCCGCGGACCCCGATCCGTACCTGGTGCACCCCGCGCTGCTCGACAGTTGCCTGCAGGTCCTGGCGGCCACGGTCGGGGCGCAGCCGGACGAGGCCACCTACCTGCCGGTCGCCGCCGGCCAGGTCACCCTCTACGCCGAACGTACGGTTCCCCGCTGGGCGCATGCCACGGTCTGCGCGGACGGGCCGCAGACCGGCGCGGGCGAGCTGCGCGGCAGCGTCGCGCTCTTCGGCGAGTCCGGCGAGCCGGTGGGGAAGGTCGACGAGATCGCTCTGCGCCGGCTGGGCGGCGCCGCGCCGGACCCGGTCGGTGACGCGCTGTTCGAGGTCGGCTGGCGCGAGCTGCCTGAGAACACCGACCTCGCCGACCCCGCCGGAGCCGACGTGGCCGGCTGGTGGCTGCTGTTCACCGACGAGACCGGAACGGGCGAATCGCTTCGCGGCGCGCTGCGTGCCCGCGGCGTCGAGTGCGTGACCGTCACCGCCGCCGACGGCTGGCGCAGGCCGGCCGACGACCGGTACGAGATCGATCCGCTCGCCCCGGAGGACTTCGCCGCCCTCCTCGCGGACCTGCGCGGCACCAGGCCGGTGCCCTGCGCCGGAGTGCTGTACGCGTGGAGCCTCGACGCCCCGCCCGCCGAGGGCGGCGACGTGCTGGCTGGCGGCGACGTGCTGGCTGGCGGCGGCGCACTGGATGGCGTGGCGCTGACTCGGGGCGGCGAGGAGCCGAGGGCGATCTCGCTGCTGCACCTCGTGCAGGCGCTCGTCCAGCAGGACCGGCCCGGCGCGACGGCGCCACGGCTCGTGGTGGTGACGCGCGGGGCGCAGCGGGTGGGACGGGAGGAGGCGGCTGCGGCGCTCGGCCAGGCGCAGGTCTGGGGCCTGTCCAGGGTGATCGCGCTGGAGCACGGCGAGCTCCGTCCCCTGATCGTCGATCTGGATCCGGCCAGCGCGGCGGACGCCGCCGAGTCCACCGCGCTGCTCGCCGAGCTGTCGCGGCAGGACGGCATCGGGCAGCTCGCGCTGCGCGCGGGCAGACGGTACGCGCCGGAACTGCGGCCCGCCAGCCCGCCGGCCGAGACGGACCTGACCTGGCGGGAGCGGCCGTATGTCCCGGCCCGGGACGCCAACCTGCGGGTTCTGGCGACGCGCCCAGGGATTCTCGGCAGCCTGAGACCCACGCTGTCCGAACGCACCCCGCCCGGCCCCGGGGAGGTGGAGATCGAGGTCAGCGCGGCCGGTCTCAATTTCAACGACGTCCTCAAGGCCATGGACATCTGCCCCGGGGTGCCACCCGGCATCGCCCCGCTCGGCGGCGAGTGTGCGGGCACGGTGGTCTCCGTCGGGGAGGGCGTCGGCACCTGCCGGGTCGGCGACCGGGTGATGGCGGTCGCGCCGTCCAGCATGGCGGCCTTCGTGACGACCAGGGCCGAGCTGGTGGCGCCCAGCCCGGCGGACCTGCGTGACGCCGAGGCCGCCGCGATTCNGATCGCCTTCCTGACCGCCGTCTACGGGCTGGAGTATCTGGCCAGGCTCCGCGCGGGCGAGAAGGTGCTCATCCACTCGGCGACCGGCGGCGTCGGCCTGGCCGCCCTGCAGGTGGCCCGGCGGCGCGGCGCGGAGGTCCTCGCGACGGCGGGCACGCCGGAGAAACGGGAGCTGCTGCGTTCCCTCGGCGTCGAGCACGTGATGGACTCGCGCTCGCTCCGGTTCGCCGACGAGGTCATGGACGCGACCGCCGGCCGGGGCGTCGATGTCGTGCTCAACTCGCTGACCGGGGAGGCGCTGACCCGAAGCCTGGGTCTGCTCGCGCCGAACGGCCGGTTCGTCGAGATCGGCAAGCAGGACATCTACCAGGACAACCACCTGGGGCTCGGCCTGCTCCGCCACAACCGTTTCTTCTTCGCCCTCGACCTCGAACGGTCCTTCGCCGAGCAGCGGGAGCTGATCGCCGAACTGCTCGCCGAGATCGTCCGGGGCTTCGAGGGCGGCGAGTTCGACGCGCTCCCGGTGACCATCTTCGGCTATGCGCAGGCCCCGGACGCCTTCGCCCACATGGCGCAGGCCCGGCACATCGGCAAGGTCGTGCTCCGCCCGGAGGGGACCGAGACGGTCGCCGTCCCGCCCGGCCGCCGCGCGATCCGCAGCGACGCGACCTACCTGATCACCGGTGGGCTCGGGGCGCTCGGCCTGGAGACCGCGAAGTATCTGGTGGCACAGGGCGCCCGCCAGCTGATGCTGCTGGGCCGCAGCGTGCCGTCGGCGGCGGCCCAGCGGGTGATCGAGGACCTCGCCGCCCGGGGGGCCACGGTCGAGACCCGCGCCGTCGACGTCGCGGACCCCGGCGACCTCGCCGCGGTCCTGAAGGAGATCGACGCCTCGATGCCGCCGCCGGCCGGAGTCGTGCACGCGGCCGGCGTGCTCGACGACGGACTGCTGATCCACCTGGACCGGGAGAGGTTCCGCACGGTGACGGCGGCGAAGGCGGCCGGCGCCTGGCACCTGCACCGCCTCACCGCCGACCGGGACCTGGACTTCTTCGTCCTGTTCTCCTCCGCCGCCGCGCTGCTCGGCTCGCCGGGCCAGGGCAACTACGCCGCGGCCAACGCCTTCCTGGACTCCCTCGCGCAGTACCGCCACGCACGGGGGCTGCCGGCGCTGAGCATCGACTGGGGTCCCTGGTCGGACATCGGGCTCGCGGCCCGACCCGACCGCGGCGGCGCGCTCGCGGGCCAGGGCCTGCTCAGTATCAGCCCCCGGGACGGCATCGACGCCCTCGACCGGCTGCTGGGCGTCCCCGTCCCCCAGGTCTGCGTCCTGCCGTTGGACCGCGGACGGCTCCGGGCGGCCGCCGAGGACGGTTCGCTGCCAGGTCTGCTCGCCGGCGTCATCGGCGCCTCGGCCGGGACGGCGGGTGGCCCGCAGCGGTCGGGCGAGATCCGCCGGAGGCTGCTGGCGGCTCCGCCCGGACGATTCCGCCGCGCGGTCCTCGTGGCGCACTGCACCGAGGTGGCGGCCCAGGTGCTCAGGCTCGACGCGGCGCGCGTCGATGTCACCGCGCCGCTGGCGGCCATGGGCTTCGACTCGCTGATGTCGCTCGAACTGCGCCGACGGCTGGAGACGTCGCTGCAGATCGAGCTGCCCGCCACCGTCGCCTGGCGGTTCCCGACCATCGACGCTCTGGTGCCGTTCCTGGCCGACCGCCTGGAGATCGACCTGGCGGCCGGACCGGAGGTCACCGCCCCGCCCGCCACCGCGGGAAGGGCCCCCGGCCCCGGGCTCGCTCTCTACGACGAGCCCGATCTCGACGATGTCCCCGATCTCGACGGTGTCCCCGATCTCGACGACGTCCCCGACGGCGACGTCGAGGCGCTGCTGCTGGCCAAGCTCACGCAGATCGACGAAGGAAAATGATCATGACCTCCGTGAACGAGGCGCCTTCCTCGGCCGACACGCTGCGGCGTGCCTACCGCACGATGGGGCGGCTGCAACGCCGGGTCTCCGAGCTCGAGGCGGCCGAGCGGCGTCACGCCGAACCCATCGCGATCATCGGCCTCGCCTGCCGGTTCCCCGGTGGGGCCGTCGACGCCGAGACCTACTGGGGGGTTCTTCGCGACGGGATCGACGCGGTCGGCGAGGTCCCGCCGGACCGGTGGGACGCCGATGCGTTCTACTCGAAGGAGCCTCGCCGGCCGGGCCGGATGAACACCAGGTGGGGCGGCTTCCTCGATCGCATCGACGAGTTCGACCACGAGTTCTTCGGTATCTCCCGGCGCGAGGCCGTCGCCATGGATCCCCAGCAGCGGCTGTCTCTGGAGGTCGCCTGGGAGGCGCTGGAGAACGCCGGACAGGCACCGGGTGAGCTGGCCGGCAGCCGCACAGGCGTGTTCATGGGGGTCTGCAGCAACGATTTCGGCACCGAGACCTTCCGGCTGCCACGTGACATCACGGCCTACGCCAGCACCGGAACCGCGCACAGCATGGTCACCGGCCGGATCTCCTACACGCTGGATCTCAGGGGACCCAGCGAGGCGATCGACACCGCCTGCTCCTCGTCTCTCGTCGCCGTCCACCATGCCTGCCAGGGCCTGCGCTCGGGCGAGTGCGACCTGGCGTTGGGCGGNGGCGTCAACGCCGTGATCTCGCCGCTGCCCAACATCGCCTTCTCCCAGTTTCCCGGAATGGTCTCCGAGGACGGCCGGTGCAAGGCGTTCGACGCGGCCGCGAACGGCTACGTGCGCGGTGAGGGGTGCGGTGTCGTCGTGCTGAAACGGCTGTCGGACGCCGTCCGGGACGGCGACCGGGTCCTGGCCGTGATCCGGGGCGGCGCCGTGAACCAGGACGGGCGCAGCTCCGGGATCACCGCGCCCAACGGGGACGCGCAGCGCGACGTCCTGCGCCGCGCCCTCGCCGCGAGCGGCGTCGGGCCGCACGAGGTCTCCTACATCGAGGCGCACGGCACCGGGACCCGGCTCGGCGACCCGATCGAGGTGGACGCGCTGGCCGAGGTCTACGGGCGGCCGGACGGGACGCCCGTCTACCTCGGCTCGTCGAAGACCAACATCGGGCACGCCGAGGCCGCCGCCGGGATCGCCGCGCTGATCAAGGTGGTGCTGTCCCTCGGCCGGGGCGCCATCCCGCGCAACGTGCACTTCGAACGACTCAATCCGCATCTGTCCTTCGCCGGGACGACGTTCGCGGTGCCCGCAGAACTGACGGACTGGCCGGTTGCGGCGGGACGGCGGATCGCCGGGGTGAGCGCGTTCGGGTTCAGCGGGACGAACGCCCACCTCATCGTGGCGGAGGGCCCGTCCCGGGCCGAGCCCGCCGCCGCCGAGCCCGCCGCCGCCGAGCCCGCCGCCGCCGGCGAGATCGGGGAACCGGCTGCCGGCTGTCACCGTCCCAGGTCGCTCCTGGCGCTGTCGGCGAAGAGCCAGACCGCGCTGACCGAACTCGCCCGGCGGTACCAGGAGCGGCTCGACGGGGACGGCCCCGAGACGGTGGAGGACCTGTGCTACTCCGCCAACACCGGCCGGACTCACTTCCGCCACCGGCTCGCCGTCGAAGGAGCGACCCGTCAGCAGATCGCGGACCGCCTCGGCGACTTCGTCAGGGGCGGGCCCGATCACGAGGTCGCCGTGGGCGAGGCGGGCGACTCGGACGTCGTCTTCCTTTTCACCGGGCAGGGACCGCAGCGTGCCGGGATGGCCCGCGGGCTCTACGAGGCGCAGCCGGTGTTCCGCGAGGTGATCGACCGTTGCGACGAGCTGCTGCGCCCGATGCTGCAGGTGCCGCTGCTCGCCGTCCTCCACCCCGACCTCCTCGACCCTGGCGACCCCGGGTCGGACCTGGTCAACGTGACGACGTACGCCCAGCCGGCGCTGTTCTCGGTCGAGTACGCCATGGCGCAGATGTGGCGGTCGTGGGGGGTCGAGCCGGTCGCGGTGCTCGGCCACAGCTTCGGGGAGTACGTCGCCGCCTGCGTCGCGGGCGCGATGTCCCTGGAAGACGCGCTGACCCTGGTGGTCGAACGCGCCCGGCTGATGAACACGCTGGCGGACCGCGGCGCGATGGCCGCGGTGTTCGCACCGGAGCTGGACGTCGCCATGGAGGTCGCCGACCACGAGGGCCTGGTCTCGATCGCGGCCGTCAACGGGCCGGCCAACATTGTGATCTCCGGTGACCGTGAGGCCGTTGCGTCGCTGTGCGCGAGCTTCGAGCGGCTCGGGGTGGAGACCAAGCGGCTGCACATCACGACCTCGTCGCACTCCCCGCTGATCGAGCCCATCCTGGAACCGCTGCGCCGGGCGGCCGAGCGGGTGCGGTTCAGCCCGCCCCGCATCCCCCTGGTGTCGAACGTGGACGGGGCACTGTGGCCGTGGGACAAGGCACCCGACGCGGACTACTGGTGCCGGCACGCCCGCGAGCCGGTGCGCTTCGCCGCGGGGATCGGCACCCTGCTGGCCGGGGGCTACCGCACCTTCGTCGAACTCGGCCCGGCGCCCATCCTGCTGGGCCTGATCAAAGACGGGCTGCCCGGCGGCCGGGACGCCCTGCTCGCACCCAGCCTGCGGTCGCAGCACGACGACTGGGAGGTCCTGCTGTCCACCGTCGCGCTGCTCTACGCGCACGGTACGGACATCGACTGGCGCGGTTTCGACCGCGGCTGGCCGCGCGCGAAGGTCCCCGTCCCCACCTATCCCTTCGACCGGACGAGGTGCGGCCCGCCGCCGCGCCGCCGCACCGCCGACGAGCCGTCGCCGTCGGAGTACGACGACGCTGCGCCCGGTGACACGGAGCTGTCCAGTGACACGGAGCTGCCCGGCGAAGGGGAGCTGCCCGGCTTCGAGGACGACGAGCTGCTCTACCGGCTCGCCTGGCGGCCCGCCGAGCCCGCCCCGGCCTCGGCCGCACCGGACGTCCCGCGAACCTGGCTGGTGCTGGCCGACGACGGGGAGGTCGGCGACCAGGTGACCGCGTCCCTCGTCGACCGCGGTGCACGCGTCGTGCGGGTCGTCCGGGCCGCCGAGTACCGCTTCGACGGCACGGCCTCGGCCGGTGTCCGCCTCGCCGACCGCGCCGACCTCGTCAGGCTCGTGGACGACCTGGGGCTGGACGTCGGCGAGGAGCTTCAGGTAGTGCACCTGTGGAGCCTCACCGGCGCCGCGACGGAGCCGGACTCCGTCGAGGCCGCGCTGCGCGCGCAGAACGCCGGCTGCATGAGCGCGGTACGCGTCGTGCAGGCCCTCGTCGAGGCCAGGAGCACCATGCCGACGCGGCTGTGGCTGGTGACCCGGGGGGCGGTCCAGCCGACCGAGCCGGGTACGACCCCGCTCGCGGTCGGTCAGGCGACCCTGTGGGGCCTGGGCCGGTCCCTGCAGCAGGAGGCCGCCGCCGTCTGGGGCGGGCTCATCGATCTGGACCCGGCGGCCGAACCCGCCGCGGTCGCGGCATCGCTGCTGGCCGAGCTCGAAGCGGCCGACCACCGGGCCGAGGACCAGATCGCCCTGCGGGAGGGGAGGCGCTACGTCGCGCGACTCGTCCACACCCGCCTGCCGCAGGCCCCGCCCCGGCCCGCCGTCCTGCGCAGGGAGGGCAGCTACCTCATCACCGGTGGTTTCGGCGGTCTCGGGCTCGAGGTGGCGCGATCCCTGGCGCGCCGGGGAGCCCGCCGCCTGATCCTGGTCGGGCGTACCCCGGTCCCGCCGCGCGAGCAGTGGGCCGGGCTCGACCCGGCGGGCGAGCCGGGCCGCCGCGTGGCGGCGGTGCGCGAACTGGAGTCCCTGGGCGCGAGCGTCACCGTCGAGTCGTTCGACGTGTCGGACGAGGCCGCGGCCCGCGCCTTTCTGGAACGTCACGAGCGGGAGTGCCGGCCGGCGATCCTCGGCGTCGTTCACGCCGCCGGGGCCGGGGACGTCGCGCCCCTGACCGACCTGGAGCCGGACGACCTGGAGTGGTGCCTGCGGCCCAAGGCGATGGGCGCCTGGGTGCTGGACCGGCTCTTCGCGGACCGGCCGCTGGACTTCTTCGTCCTGTTCTCCTCGACCAGCTCCATCCTCAGCTCTCCGTTCGTCGCCGCCTACGCGGCCGCCAACGCGTTCCTGGACGCGCTGGCGCTGCAGCGACGCAACGCCGGTAGACCCGGCCTCAGCATCAACTGGGGGATCTGGGAGCGGACCGGGATGGCCGCCCGTGGAGCGCAGGCCACGCCCGGCCACAGCCGCGGCATGGGTGTCCTGCGGCCGGACCAGGCGCTGCGCGTCCTGCACCGGCTGCTGGGCCATGACCTGCCGGGACATGACGAGGCGCAGGTCGCCGTCGTGCCGGTCGACTGGTCGGAATGGGGCCACCGTTACCAGGCGGTCTCCCTGTCGGCCTTGCTGAGCGAGCTGCTGGACGCCCCGGCCGGGGCGCCGGCGGCCGCCGCGACCGCAGCCCCCGGCCGGCGGCTGCCCGCACGCGCGGACCTGCTCGCGCTGCCGGCGCAGCAGCGAGCGGACGCGCTGGCCACCAGGCTCCTGCTGGCCACCGCGGTCACGCTGCGGTCGGAACCGTCGGCGGTCGGGCTCGACCGCCCGCTGATCGAACTCGGTCTGGACTCCCTGATGGCGGTGGAGCTGCGCAACGAACTGGAGGGACGGCTCGGCGTCTCCCTGCCGATCTCGGTCTTCCTCCGGGGAGCGACCGTCCAGGCGCTGGCAGAGCGGATCGTGGACGCCCTCCCAGACGATGCACCCACCGGGGACGCACCCACCGGGGACGCACCCACCGGGGACGCAGCCGCCGCGGACCCAGCCACCGGTGACACCCCCGCCGGGGACGCTGCCGCCGGGCCGGACGGCGCGGTGGCCGGTGCGACCACGGCCATCCGGCGGGTCAGGCGGGTCCAGGACCTCGCGAGCGACCTGCTGGCGCAGCTCGAGCAGACGCCCGCGGGCGAGGCAGGCACCGGGACGGACGGGGAGCGGTGACATGGCCGACCTGGCGGACCTGACCGATGCGGCCGGGCTTTCCGAGCGGCTCGCCGCCCTGTCGCCCGAGAAGCGGGCCCGGTTCGAGGAACTGCTCGCCCAGAGCGGAAGGTCCGAGAACACCTTCCCGCTGTCGGTGCTGCAGCAGGGGATCTGGTTCCTGGAACAGATCAGGCCGGGCAACCCCGCCTACGTCGTCCCCGCCGCCGCGCACCTCCGCGGCCCGCTCGACGTCCGGGCCCTGCGCGACGCGCTGGCCGAGACCGTCCGGCGGCACGAGGCCCTGCGGACCACGTTCGGACTGCGCGACGGCAGGCCGGCGCAGATCGTCCACCCGCGGATGTCCATCGACCTGCCCGAGGTGGAGCTGGGGGACGATCCGCTGGAAGCGCGGATCGCCGAGGAGCTCGCCGGGCCGTTCGATCTGGCCACCGGACCGCTGTTGCGGCTGAGGCTGCTGCGGATCGGGCCCGAGGAGTACGTGCTCGCGGCGGCGCTGCACCATCTCGTCGCCGACGGCTGGTCGGTGGGCATTCTGCTGTCCGAACTGTCCGTGCTCTACGCGGCGTTCGTCGCGGGCCGTCCGTCCCCGCTTGTGGACCTGGAGATCCAGTACGGGGACTTCGCCGTCTGGCAGCAGCAGGAGACGCGCGCGGAGAACCTGGAAGCCGACCTGGAGTACTGGCGTGGTCAGCTGGCGGGCGCGCCGGACTTCCTGGCGCTGGCGACCGACCGCCCGCGGCCCGCCGTGCAGGGATTCGACGGCGCGTCGGTGCCCTTCGAGCTGCCGGAACCCCTGATGCGCGGGCTCGGCGAGCTCGGCAGACGCCATGGCGCCACCGTCTACATGGTGCTCCTGGCCTGTTTCCAGGTCCTGCTGCACCGTTACAGCGATCAGGACGACATCGTCGTCGGCGTCCCGATGGCCGGCCGGGAACGCGCGGAGGTCGAGCCACTGATCGGGTTCTTCGTGAACACCCTTCCGGTCCGGGCGGACCTGGGCGGGAACCCGGCGTTCGTGGCAGCGCTGGAGCGGGTCAGGGACGCCTGCCTCGGCGCGTACGCCCACCAGGCGATCCCGTTCGAGAAGATCGTGTCGGACCTGCGGCCGCCCCGGGACCTGAGCAGGCCGCCGATCTTCCAGGTGGGCCTGTCGTACCAGAGCGACCCGATGCCGCGGCTCGCCGTCGCCGGGGTCGAGTTCGCCCGGGTCCCGCTGCAGGCTCGGGGCGCCCGCTTCGACCTGGAACTGCAGTTCTTCGACAACGCCGGCGGTCTGCGCGGTTGGTTCGAGTACGACCGCGATCTGTTCGACGAGGCCACCATCGTCCGGATGGCCGGGCACCTGCGCCGCGTCGTGGAGCAGGTGGCGGCCCGTCCGCAGACGCCCGTCGACGACCTCGAGCTGCTGGACGACGACGAGCGACGGCACCTTCTCGTCCATCTCAACGACACCGGGCGGGACTGGCCCGGCGCGGGCCTGATCCACGAGTGCTTCGAGGAACAGGTCGGCAGAACTCCACGGGCAACGGCCCTGGTCTTCGAGGGACAGAGCCTGGACTACGCGGAGCTGAACCGTCGCGCGAACCGGCTGGCGCACCGGCTGCGGCGGCTCGGAGTGGGGCGCGACGTCCTGGTGGGCGTCGCCATGGAACGGTCCCCGGAACTCGTCGTCGGCCTGCTCGCGATCCTCAAGNCCGGCGGGGCCTACGTCCCGCTCGACCCCGGCTATCCGCGGGAACGCCTGCGGTACATGCTCGAGGACGCGGCCGTCCCGGTGCTGCTCACCCAACGCGCCGTCCTGGACCGGCTGCCGCCGGTGCGCGCCGAGACGCTCTGCGTCGAGGAACTCCAGCAGGAGCTGCGCGCCGAGCCGGACCACGATCCCGGCGTCGCCGTGGGCGGCGAGGACCTCGCCTACGTCATCTACACCTCGGGGTCGACCGGAAGGCCGAAGGGCGTGATGAACGTGCACGCCGCGATCCGCAACCGGCTGCTGTGGATGCAGGACGCCTACGGCCTGGACACCGCCGACCGCGTCCTGCAGAAGACCCCCTTCTCCTTCGACGTCTCGGTCTGGGAGTTCTTCTGGCCGCTCATGACCGGTGCCACGCTGGTCGTGGCCCGGCCGGACGGGCACCGGGACAGCCGCTACCTCGTCGAGACGATCCGCGACCAGGGCATCACCACCCTGCACTTCGTCCCCTCGATGCTGCAGGTGTTCCTGCGGGAGCCGGACGTGGCGCAGTGCACCGGGCTGCGCCGGGTCATCTGCAGCGGCGAGGCGCTGCCCCGCGACCTGCAGGACCGGTTCCTGGAGCGCTCGGGCGCCGAGCTGCACAACCTCTACGGCCCGACCGAGGCCGCCGTGGACGTCACCGCCTGGGCCTGCGAACGCGACGACGACCCGCGTCCGGTCCCGATCGGGTTCCCGATCGCCAACACCCGGATCCACGTGCTCGACCGGCGGCTGCGGCCGGTCCCCGTGGGGGTGCCGGGCGAGCTGCACATCGCCGGACGGAACCTGGCCCGCGGCTACCTCGGCAGGCCCGAGCTCACCGCCGAGCGGTTCGTCGAGGACCCCTTCGACGCGGCCCCGGGCGCGCGTCTCTACCGGACCGGCGACCTTGCCCGCCACCGCGAGGACGGCGCCCTGGAATACCTCGGGCGACTGGACCATCAGATCAAGCTGCGCGGCCTGCGGATCGAGCTCGGCGAGATCGAGTTCGCCCTGGCCGGGCACGAGCGGGTACGCGAGGCGATCGTGGTCGCCCGCGAGCACGGGCCGGGCGACACCCGTCTGGTCGCGTACCTGACCGCCGCGGGGGAGCCCGCGGACCTCGGCCCGCAGGGGACGGGAGAGCTGATCGATCATCTGCAGCGGCGGTTGCCCGAGTACATGGTGCCCTCGGCGTTCGTCGTCCTGCCCGCGCTGCCGCTGACCCCCAACGGCAAGGTCGACCGGGCGGCACTGCCCGAGCCCGAACTCGACCGATCACGGGTGCGGACCCCCTTTGTGGCCCCCCGCGAGGACCTGCCGCGTGCGATCGCCGCGCTGTGGCGGGAGCTGCTCGGCGTCGAACGGGTCGGGATGAACGACAACTTCTTCGACCTGGGTGGTCACTCGCTGCTGATGGCCGAGCTCAGGACCAGGCTCACCGCCGCCGTCGGTCGGGAGCTGTCGATGGTCGAGCTCTTCCAGCACCCGACGGTCGGTTCCCTGGCCGACCACCTCCGGCGGCCGGCCGCCCCGCGGGACGGCGCGACGGACGCCGCACGCGACCACGCGGAGAGCCGTCGCCGCTCCCAGATCCAACGCCAGCAATCGGCCGCTCGCCGGGCGCGCCCACGAAACGGCAGGTGACCACGTGTCAGACGCAGCCCAGGACCTGGAACAGGTCGCGATCGTCGGGATGGCCGGGCGCTTCCCCGCGGCCCCCGACGTCGACGCCTTCTGGACCAACCTCACGCAGGGTCGGGAGAGCATCGCCGTCCTGTCCGACGAGGAGCTGCTCGCCTCGGGCGTCGATCCCGCCCTGCTGGAACTGCCCAACTACGTCAGGGCCAAGGGAGTGCTGGAGGACGCGGACCTGTTCGACGCGGGCTTCTTCGGTTTCTCCCCCCGGGAGGCGCAGCTGCTGGACCCGCAGCACCGGGTGTTCCTCGAATGCGCGTGGCAGGCGGTGGAATCGGCGGTCGGCGACCCCCGCGCCTTCGGTGGGCGGATCGGCGTGTTCGCCGGCGCCAGCCTCAACTCCTATCTGCTGTTCAACGTGATGGCCGACCCGCGGGCGGTGGAGTCCAGCGCCGCCTACCAGACCCTGCTCGCCAGCGACAAGGACTTCCTCGCCACCCGGACGTCCTACAAGCTCGACCTGCGCGGCCCCGGCATCACCGTCCAGACGGCCTGCTCCACCTCGCTGACGGCGGTGCACCTCGCCTGCCAGAGCCTGCTCAACGGCGAATGCGACCTCGCCCTCGCCGGCGGCGTGTCGGTCGGTGTCCCGCTGCGCGGCGGGTACGTGTACGAGCCGGGCGGGATCCTCTCGCCGGACGGGCACTGCCGCGCGTTCGACGAGGGNGCGGGCGGCACCGTGCCGGGCAACGGCGTGGGCATCGTCGTGCTGCGCAGGCTCAGCGAGGCCGTCGAGAACGGCGACGACGTGCGGGCGGTCATTCGCGGCACGGCGGTCAACAACGACGGGTCGCTCAAGGCCGGCTACACCGCCCCCAGCGTCGACGGCCAGACCGAGGTCATCGCGGAGGCGCTGGCCGTGGCCGACGTCGATCCCGCCACCATCGAGTACGTCGAGACCCACGGCACCGGCACGGCGCTCGGCGACCCCATCGAGATCGCCGCGCTGACCCGGGCCTTTCGCGAGCACACGCAGGACACCGGCTTCTGCGCGATCGGATCGGTCAAGAGCAACGTCGGTCACCTCGACGCCGCCGCCGGCGTCACCGCCCTGATCAAGGCCACTCTCGCGCTGCGCAACGAGGCCATCCCGGCGACGCTCGGCTGCACCGCCCCGAGCCCCGGGCTCGAGCTCGACAAGAGCCCGTTCTTCGTCAACACGCGCCTGCGGCCGTGGCCGCGGCGGGCGACGTCGCCGCGCCGGGCCGGGGTCAGCGCCTTCGGCATCGGCGGTACCAACGTGCACGTCGTGCTGGAGGAGGCCCCCGGCCGTGCGGCCGCCGCGACCGAGGCTCACGACCCTGGCCAGGCGCGGGCGGTCCGCCTGCTGCCGATCTCCGGAAGAACCCCGGCGGCACTGGCGGCCAACGCCGGGCGGCTGGCCGACCACCTCGCGGCGCACCCGGACGCCGACCTCGGCGATGTCGCCTTCACCCTGGCGAACCGCAGGGCCTTCGAACGCCGCCAGGCCGTGGTCTGCCGGGACGTGGACGACGCCGTCGCCTCACTGCGCCGGCTGCACCGCACGGGCGGGTCCGACTCCGCCACGGCCGACGGAACCGAGGTCCCGGTCGCCTTCCTCTTCCCCGGACAGGGCGCGCAGTACGTCGACATGGCCCGCGACCTGTACCGCCACGAGCCGCTGTTCGCGGCGGAGCTCGACCGGACCGCGCGGCTGTTCACCGGCCACCTCGGAGCGGACCTGCGTGACCTGCTGTTCGTCCCCGACGACGAGCCGGACGCGCGGGAGGCTGCGGCGCGCCGGCTGGAGCAGACCGCGATCACCCAGCCGGTCATGTTCGCGGTCGAGTACGCGCTGGCCCGGCTGTGGACCGCCTGGGGCGTGCGGCCCGCGGCGATGGTCGGGCACAGCGTCGGCGAGTACACGGCGGCCTGCCTGGCGGGGGTGTTCTCGCTGGAGGACGCCGTCCGCCTGGTCGCCGAGCGCGGCCGCCTGGTCCAGGCGATGCCCGCCGGCGCCATGCTCGCGGTGTTCCTGCCCGAGCGCGAGCTCACCGCCAGGCTCGGGGACGACCTGTGCGTGGCGGCGGTCAACTCGACCGGGCTGTGCGTGGCGTCCGGCCCCGCCGGGGCGGTGGACGACCTCCATCGGGAGCTGACCGCCGACGGTGTGGCCTGCCGCAGGCTGCGCACCTCGCACGCGTTCCACTCGCCGAGCATGGACGACGCGGTCGCGCCGTTCGTGGACCTGGTCCGCCGGGTCCGCCTGCGCGCCCCGCAGATCCCCTTCTGCTCGAACGTGACCGGAACCTGGATCACCGACCGGGAGGCGACCAGCCCGGAGTACTGGGGCGCCCACCTGCGCGAGGCGGTGCGGTTCGGCGACGCCCTGGACGTGCTTCTCGCCGATCCCGCCATGGTGATGCTGGAGGTGGGGCCGGGGCAGTCGCTCGGCGACTTCGTCCGCCGGCACCGGGCCTACGACGGCCGGACGGTGCTCGGCTCGCTGCGGCATCCCAAGCAGCGGCGCGACGACCGCGACCACCTGCGCAACGGCCTCGGCGCCCTGTGGAGCACGGGGGTGCCGGTCGACTGGGCCGCCCACTATGCGGGCGAGGACCGCAGGCGCGTGCCGCTGCCCGGCTACGCCTTCCAGCGGCAGCGCTACTGGATCGAAGCCGGTACGCGACAGGCCCGTGCGCCCGGCGGCCGATCCTCCGGTGTGGAGTCCTCCGGTGCCGGGTTCTCCGGTGCCGGGTTCTCCGGCGTCGGCTGGCGGCGACTGCCCGCGCCGACGGAGCCCGCCGGTCAGGACGATGCCGCGGTGTGGCTGGTGCTGGGCGCCGATCTCGCGCTGGGGCGGGAACTCGCCGAGCGGCTGGAGGCCGAGGGCCGGACGGTCGTCCGGGTGAGTGCGGGCACCGGCGCCGAACCGCGACGCGACGGCGGGTCGTGGTCGCTCGACCCGTCCCGCCGGGACCACCACGGGGCGCTGTTGCGGGCGCTGACCGAGGTCCCGGCGGAACGCGAGCCGAAGTCCGTCCACATCGTGCACCTGTGGAGCCTCGGACACGACCCCCTGGACGGACCGGACGCCGCCCGGCCCGACCCGGCCCGGTTCGCCGCGGCGCGCGCCCTCGGCTTCGACGGCCTGCTCGCGCTGGCGCAGGGGATCGACGACGCCCGCCCGGCGGTCCCCATCGCGATCGACGTGCTCTGCCGCGGCGTTCACAGCGTGACCGGCGAGGAGGCCCTGCAGCCGGAGAACGCGACGCTGCTCGGGCTCTGCACGGTGATCCCGCAGGAGGTCGCGGGCGTGACGTGCCGCACTCTGGACGTGACGGGCGTGGACCCGCGGGCGCCGCGCCAGGAGGCGGTGCTGGCGGTGCGCACGCTCCTCGGCAGGGTCGCCGCCGCCGACGACGATGACGAGGCGGTCGACGAGGCGGTCGGCGAGCTGGCGTTGCGCGGCCGGCACTGGTGGGTCCGCGGCTTCGACCCGGCCCGGCTCGGCTCCGGTCCGGCGCGGCTGCGCGACGGGGGCGTCTACCTGATCACCGGTGGTCTGGGCGGGGTCGGCCTTGCGCTCGCCGAGCACATCGCCGGCGCCGTCGACGGCCCCGTGCTCGGGCTGCTCGGCCGGTCGTCCTTCCCCGCACAGCAGCGGTGGGTCCCCTGGCTGGACTCCCATGACGAGCAGGATCCGACCAGCGTCCGCATCCGCCGGCTGCGCCGCCTGCAGGAGCTGGGCGCCACCGTGCGCGTGCTGCAGGCGGATGTGACCGACCTGGAGCAGACCGTCCGGGCGGTGCGGGACCTGCGCACGGGCTTCGGCGCCCTGAACGGGGTCGTCCACGCGGCCGGCCGGCCGTCCGTGAGCATGATCGCGGGTAAGTCGCGGGAGGACGCCGACGCGGTGCTGGCGGCCAAGACCCGGGGCACGCTGGTGCTCGACCAGGCCCTGGAACAGGTGCTCGGCCGTCAGGAGCACCCCGGCGAGTGCGACTTCGTCCTGCTGTGCTCGTCGCTGACCGGCCTGCTCGGCGGTCCGGGACAGAGCGACTACGCGGCGGCCAACACGTTCCTGGACGCGTACGCCGAGTGGAAGCGGCAGACGACCGGGGCGCCCTTCACGTCCATCGGGTGGGACACCTGGCGCGGGGTCGGGATGGCCGCCGACCTGGCCGCACGGTTCGGCGGTGACGGCGGCGGGCCGGCCGGGGAACCGACCGGTCACCCGCTGCTCCAGCGGCTGGTGCGCAGGACCGACCAGGCGCGGACCTACCTGACCGTCCTGCGCACGGCCGACAGCTGGATCCTCGACGACCACCGCATCATGGGGCACGGTCTCGTTCCGGGGACGACCTATCTGGAGCTTGTGCGGGCGGCCGTGGCCGAGCAGGCGCGGGGCCGGATCATCGAGCTCCACGACGTGCTGTTCCTGACGCCGATCATCGTGCCGGACGGGCGGCGCCGGGAGATCTACACGACGGTCTCCGCGCACGAGGGCGGGCTGCGTTTCACCGTGCGCAGCCTCGCCGACACCGGGACCGGCCCGGCCTGGCAGGAGCACGCGAGCGGTCTGGTCTCCTTCCACGACGCGGACAGTGAGCAGGCGCGGGACGCGGCGCGCGTGCGCGACCTCGACGCGATCGTGCGGGATCTCGGTGCCACCGAGGTGATCGAGACCGAAGAGAAGATCAAGCGCCGGTTCAAGCTGGACCTGGTCGAGAAGGGCGGTCGGATCGAGTTCGCCTTCGGCCCGCGCTGGCGCTGCCTGCGCAGGATCCTGGTCGGCGACGGCCGGCTGCTCGTCACGCTCGCCCTCGACGAGGAGTTCCTGCCCGACCTCGACGACTACGGCCTNCATCCGGCGCTGCTGGACGTCGCGGGCGCCTCCGCCCGCATCCACGCGCGGGACGTCTTCTACCTGCCCTTCACCTACCGCAGCCTGCGGGTCTCGGCGGGCCTCACCGGCACCGTCCACTGCCTGGTGGAGCGCAGGGACGCGGCGGACGCCTCGGGTGAGACCCTGACCTGCGACTTCGACATTCTCGACCCGCAGGGCCGGTCGCTCGTCCGGATCACCGAGTTCACCATCAAGCGGATCAACGACATCGACGGCCTGCTCGGGCAGATCCAGCGCGCCGTGGAGCAGGCCGAGGCCGAGCAGGACGAGGCCGAGCAGGACGGCGGCGCGGCGGGCGAGGACGCCGTCCCCGGCGCGCTGCACGCGCTGGGCGAGGGCATGAGCGAGGCCGACGCCGTGGCCGCGTTCGCCCGGATCCTGACCGCACCGTCCCTGCCCGCGCAGTTGGTGGTCGCCCACACCGACCCCGCGTCCCTGCGACGGCTGGCCCGGTCGATCACGCCCGCGCTGCTGGCCCGCGAGGTGGAGCGGCTCGTCCCGATCGGCGGGACGCATCCGCGGCCCGACCTGGACACGCCGTACGTGGCTGCGGTGACGGGCCCGGAGGAGGCGGTCGCCGGCATCTGGCAGGAGGTGCTCGGCATCGACCGGGTCGGCGTCCACGACGACTTCTTCGCCCTCGGCGGCCACTCCCTGGCCGCCGTCCAGATCGGCGCGAAGATCCAGAGCCGGTTCGGCACCGAGCTGAACCTGCGGACCTTCTTCGACACGCCCACGGTCGCCGGCACGGTCGCCGCGCTCGCGGCGGCGGGGCCGGCGAAGGACGCCGCGCAGGAGGGGATCCGCGCGCGCAGCCGCGATCTGCCCGAAGACGGCGAGACGACCGACCTGGGCGCCCCGGACGGTCTGGACGGTCTGGACGGTCTGGACGACATCGACGGACTGTCCGACGAGGAGGTGGAAGCGCGACTGCACGCGCTTCTCGCCGCGGAGACGAAACGGCAGGGCGACACCGCATGAGCACCATCGACCTGGGCGGCCTGTCACCGGCCGAGAAGCGCGCGCTGCTGGCGGAGCGCCTCAAGGACCGAAAGCGCCGGCAACGGCCGCTGCGCCGGTTCCCCGCCTCGTTCGCCCAGCAGCGCCTGTGGTTCCTGGATCAGCTGACACCCGGCAACGCGGCCTACAACATTCCCGGCGCGCTGCGGCTGCACGGTGCGATCGATCTGGACCTGTGGCGGCGGGCCTGCGCCGAGATCGTGCGGCGGCACGAGTCGCTGCGCACCACCTTCGAGGAGGTCGACGGGGAACCGGTCCAGGTGATCGCCGAGACCGGCGAGCCCGAGTTCGACGTCGTCGAGTGCGGGCACCTGGCGGGGCCGCAGGGCGACGTCGAGATCACCAGGCTCGCCCGCGAGGAGTTCGCGCGCCCTTTCGACCTGCGCACCGGCCCGCTGCTACGGGTGAAGTTCCTGCGGCTGCGTTCCGACGAGCATGTCCTGCTGCTCACCATGCATCACATCGTCGGCGACCTGTGGTCGACCTCCGTCGCCTTCGCCGAGCTCGTCGCGCTGTACGGGGCCTTCCAGGCCGGCGGCGAGGCCGCGAACGCGCTGCCCGACGACCTGCCCGTCCAGTACGCCGACTACGCGGTGTGGCAGCGTGAGCGGCTCGACGGCGGTGCGCTCGCCGATGACCTGGCCTACTGGACGCAGGCGCTGCAGGGCGCTCCGGCCGCGCTGGAGCTGCCGACCGACCGTCCCCGTCCGGCCGTGCAGGGCGTCCACGGGGCCTCGCGTCCGTTCCGGCTCTCCGCGCACACCATGGACGCCGTACGCGAGCTGAGTCGCGGCGCCGGTGCGACCCCGTTCATGACCCTGCTCGCCGCCTTCGGGGTGCTGCTGCACCGCTACAGCCGCACGGACGACATCGTCGTCGGGGTGCCGGTGGCGGGCCGGGTCCGGCCGGAGGTCGAGCGGCTGATCGGGTTGTTCGTCAACATGCTCGCCCTGCGGACCGACCTGTCGGGCGAGCCGACCTTCCGGGAACTGGTGGCCCGGGTCCGGCGGACCTGCCTCGACGGCTTCGCGCACCAGGAGCTGCCGTTCGAGCGGCTGGTGGAGGAGCTGCACCCGCGCCGGGACCTGTCGCGCTCCCCGGTCTTCCAGGTCTCGTTCATCTTCCAGAACATCCCTCTTCCCGAGTTCGACGGGATCGGGCTGCGGGTGGAACCGGTCGAGATCGAGACCGTCACCTCCCGCTTCGACCTGACGCTTGAGGTCTTCGACCGGCCGGATGGGCTTCGCGGCTGGCTCGAGTACAACAGCGACCTGTTCGACGCGGCCACCGTCCAGCGCCTGTCGGAGCAGCTGGAACTGCTGGTGACCCGGCTCGTCGCCGACCCCGACGAGCCGGTGGCGCGGGTTGCGATGCTGACCGCCGAGCAGGAGCGACGGCTCCGGCTGGAATGGAACGACACCCGCCGGGACTGGCCGCAACCGCTGCTTACGCACGAGCGGTTCGCCCGCCAGGCCGCGCTGACGCCGGACGCCGAGGCGGTGCGCGCCGACGACGGCGTCCTGACCTACGGCGAGCTCGACCGGCGCGCCAACCGGCTCGCGCACCGGCTCGAACGGCTCGGCGTCGGTCGGGACACGCTGGTCGGCATCTGCCTGGAGCGCTCGACCGAAATGGTCGTGGCGATGCTCGCGGTGCTGAAGGCCGGGGGCGCGTATGTGCCGTTGGACCTGACCTTCCCGCCGGACCGGCTGACGTTCATGGTGGCGGACTCCCGGCTGCCGGTGCTGGTGACCCGGCGGCGCGTGCTGGCCGAGGCGAACGAACTGGGGACGGCCGAGGCGCAGGTGTTGTGCCTGGACGAGGCCGGGCTCGACGCGGAGTCGGACGGCCCCCTGCACGCGCCCGTCGCCGCGGCGGACCTCGCCTACGTCATCTACACGTCGGGCTCGACCGGGCGTCCCAAGGGTGTGCAGATCCCGCACGGGGCGCTCGCGAACTTCCTGAGGGCAATGAAGGAGCGGCCGGGCATCGAGCCCGACGACGTGCTGCTCGCCGTCACCACCCTGTCGTTCGACATCTCGATGCTGGAGATTCTGCTTCCGCTCGTCGAGGGCGCCCGGGTGGTCCTGGCCAGCCGTGAGGTCGCCGCCGACGGCGAACGGCTGGCGGCGGTGCTGGCGACCTCCGGCGCCACCATGATGCAGGCGACACCGTCCACGTGGCGGATGCTGCTCGATGCCGGCTGGCCGGGCCGAGGCGGGATGCGGGTCCTGACGGGCGGGGAGGCGCTGCCCGCCGAGCTCGCCGAGCGGCTGCTGGCCACGGGCGTGACCCTGTGGAACATGTACGGGCCGACCGAGACCACCATCTGGTCGTCCGTCGCGCGGATCGACGCCGGACCGGTCAGGCTCGGCGAACCGATCGCCAACACCGAGCTGCACGTGCTCGACGACCTGGACCGGCCGGCCCCGCTCGGCGTGCCCGGCGAGCTGTGCATCGGCGGCGCGGGTCTGGCCAGGGGCTACCTGGGGCGGCCCGAGCTGACCGCGGAGAAGTTCGTCGCGCACCCCTTCGAGACCGGTCTGGGCGACCGGCTGTACCGCACCGGCGATCTGGTCCGCCGGCTGTCCGACGGCTCGCTGGAGTTCCTGGGCCGGCTGGACCACCAGGTGAAGCTGCGGGGCTTCCGGATCGAGCTCGGCGAGATCGAGTCCGTGCTGGCCAGGCAGCCCGCGGTCGGCCAGGCGGCGGTGGTGATCCGCCAGGATGTTTCCGGGGACCAGCGTCTCGTGGCCTACCTCGTGCCGACGGCGGACGCCCTGGACCGGCCCGCCGTCATTGCCGGGCTGCGTGCCGCGCTGGGCGCGACGCTGCCCGACTACATGATCCCGTCCGTCTTCGTGTTCCTCGATGCGCTGCCGCTGACGCCGAACAACAAGATCGACCGCGGGGCGCTGCCCGTGCCCGACGGCGGCCTCACCGATCTGGGCGCGCACTACGTCGCGCCCCGCGACGAGGCCGAGGCGAGGCTGTGCACGCTGTTCGCGGGGGTGCTCGGCCTGCCCGAGGTCGGGATCGACAACGACTTCTTCGAGCTGGGCGGGCACTCGCTGCTGGCCACCCGCCTGATCGCCCAGATCCGCACCGCCTTCGCGGCCGAACTACAGGTGCGGACCCTGTTCCAGCATCCGACCGTGGCCCGTCTGGCCCCGTGTCTGCGACGCGCCGGGACGGCTCGACCGGCGCTGCGTCCGGCGGTCCGGCCGGACCCCCTGCCGCTGTCGTTCGCCCAGCGCCGCCTGTGGTTCCTGCACCACCTGGAAGGGCCCTCGGCCACCTACAACATTCCGATCGCGCTGCGACTGACCGGCCCGCTGGACGTCGACGCGATGCGTGCCGCGCTGGCGGACGTGGTCGCCCGGCACGAGACGCTGCGTACCGTCTTCCCGGACACCGACGGGGTGCCGTACCAGCGCATCCTGCGCCCCGAGCAGAGCCGCCCGCGCCTGGAGGTGACCGCCGTCGGGGCGGCCGACCTGGCGGCGGCGGTCGGCGCCGCGGCCCGGTACGCCTTCGACCTGGCCGTCGAGGCGCCCATCCACGCCCGGCTGTTCGCGCTCGGTCCCGACGAGCACGTGCTGGTGCTGGTCGTCCACCACATCGCGGCCGACGCGTGGTCGCTGGCGCCGCTGGGCCGTGACCTGGCCGTCGCCTACGCCGCCCGTCGGGAGGGCCGGGCCGTGGCCCAGCCGCCGCTGTCGGTGCAGTACGCCGACTACACGCTGTGGCAGCACGCCCTGCTCGGTGACCAGGACGGCCCCGGCAGCCGGTGGGCCGACCAGCTCGGCTACTGGCGCAAGGCGCTGGAGGGGCTGCCGGAGCGGATCGCCCTGCCCACCGACCGCCCGCATCCGCCGCAGGCCTCCCTGCGCGGACGGACCCTCGCCTTCGAATGGGACACCGATCTGCACGCCGGCCTGACGAGCCTCGCCCGGTCCGGTGGGTCCAGCACGTTCATGGTCGTCAACGCGGCGCTGGCCGCGCTGCTCGGCCGGATGGGCGCCGGCGAGGACATCCCGATCGGCGCCGCCATCGCCGGGCGCACCGACTCCGCCGCCGAGGACCTCGTCGGCTTCTTCGTCAACACCCTGGTCCTGCGGGTGGACCTCGCCGACGCCCCGACCTTCCGCGACCTGCTCGCCCGGGTGCGGGAGACCGGCCTGGACGCCTACGCCAACCAGGACGTCCCCTTCGAGTACCTCGTCGACGCGGTCAACCCCACCCGCTCCCTGGCGCACCACCCGCTCGTCCAGGTCATGATCGCCTGGCAGAACACCCCGGACGCCGCGCTCGACCTGCCGGGGCTGCGGGTGCAGCCGATGCCCGCGGCCACCGGCACCGCCCGGATGGACCTGGCGTTCACGCTGGCCGAGCGGCCGCGGGACGGCGGGATCGACGGCACGGTCGAGTTCAACACCGATGTCTTCGACCCCACCACCGTCGAGTCCCTGCTGGACCGGCTGCGCCGGCTTCTGCGGGCGGTGACCGCCGACCCCGACCTGCCGATCACCGGGATCGACCTGCTCGGCCGGGACGAGCGGCACCGGCTGCTGACCGGGTGGAACGACACCGCCCAGCCGTTGCCGCGGGCCACCCTGCGGGAGCTGTTCGAGGCCCAGGTGGCACGCGATCCGCGGGGCGTCGCGGTCCGCGGCGCCGACACCACGCTGACCTACGCGCGACTCGATGCGGTGGCCGGCCGGCTGGCCGGGCGGCTGGCGGAACTCGGGGTGCGCGCCGGAAGCCGGGTGGCGATCCTGCAGGGACGCTCGGTCGACCTGGTCGTGTCCGTCCTGGCCGTCGTCAAGGCCGGCGGCGTGTACGTGCCGCTGGACGACAGGTACCCGCCGTCCCGGATACAGATGATCATGGCGGAGACGCGGGCCTCGGTGCTGCTGGTGGACGGTTCGGCCCGCAGACCTCCGGTGGACGAGGACGTCCACGTCATCACGGTGGACGGTCTCGCGGACGAGTCCGTCGACGAGGGCGCCGTCGCCGCGGCCGGACCGCCCGCCACGGATCCACATCCACATCCACATCCACATCCGGATCCGGATCCGGCCTCGGACCCGGACCCGGACCCGGACCCGGACCAGCCGGTCTATGTGATGTACACGTCCGGGTCGACCGGCACCCCGAAGGGCGTGGTGGTCACACATCGTAACGTGGTCGCGCTCGCCCAGGACCGGAGATGGCGGCAGGGCGACCACACGCGGGTGCTGATGCACTCGCCGTCGGCGTTCGACGCCTCGACCTACGAACTGTGGGTTCCGCTGCTGTCCGGCGGCCGGGTGGTTGTGGCGCCACCCGGTGCGCTCGACCCGGAGACGCTGGAGCAGACGGTCCGCGAGCACGGCGTCACCGCGGCGTTCCTGACCACCGCGCTGTTCAACCTCGTCGTCGAGCAGCGCCCCCGCGCCCTCGCCGGGCTGCGCCAGGTGTGGACCGGCGGCGAGGCCGTCTCGCCCGCCGCGTTCGAGCGGGCCCTGCGGACATGCCCGGATACGAGGTTCGTGCACGTCTACGGCCCGACCGAGACCACGACCTTCGCCACCTGCCACCCCACCCGCGGACCGGTGCACTCGACCGTGCCGATCGGCCGGCCCATGGACAACACTCGGGTGTATGTGCTTGACGGCGGGCTGAAGCCGGTTCCTCCCGGCGTCCCCGGCGAGCTGTTCATCGGGGGAGCAGGCGTCGCGCAGGGGTATCTGGAGCGTCCGGAGCTGACCAGGGAGCGCTTTCTGGCCGATCCCTACGGCGAGGCGGGCGCCCGGTTGTACCGCACCGGCGATCTGGTCCGTTGGACCTCCGAAGGAGTACTGGAGTTCGTCGGCCGCACCGACGACCAGGTGAAGATCCGGGGTTTCCGGATCGAGCCGGGCGAGATCGAGGCGGTTCTCGCCGCCCACCCGGCGGTGGGACAGGCCGCCGTGGTCGTCCGCGAGGACCGTCCCGGGGACAGGCGGCTGGTGGGGTACGTGGTGCCCGCGGAGTCGGTGCGGGGCGGCGTCGACCCGGCCGAGCTGCGGGACTTCCTCGCCGAACGGCTGCCGCAGTACATGGTCCCGGCCGCCGTCGTGCTCCTCGGCGAGCTGCCGCTGACCCCCAACGAGAAACTGGACCGGTCCGCGCTGCCCGCCCCCGACTACGGCACGGCCACGACCGAGTCGCGCGACCCGGCCACCCCCGCCGAGGAACTGCTGTGCGCGGCGTTCGCCGAGATCCTCGGCCTTGCCCGGGTCGGCGTCCACGACGACTTCTTCGAACTCGGCGGCAACTCCCTGCTGGCGACCCGGCTGGTGTCCCAGCTTCGCTCGGTGCACGGGATCCACCTGCCGATCCGAGACCTGTTCGACAACCCGACCGTCGCCCGGCTGGCCGCGCGGACCGAGGCGCGGGAGGTCCACGCGCCCGCCATGGAGGCCATCGCGCCGCTCGCCGACCGCGGCGGTGCCGTCCCGCTCTCCTTCGCCCAGGAATGGCTGTGCGCGAACCACCCGGTGGCCGCGGACGATCCGTACCACAACGTCCTGACCGCCGTGACGCTCAGGGGCGAACTCGACGACAGGGCGCTGCGTCGCAGCCTGGACGACATCGTGCTGCGGCACGAGGCGCTGCGGATCCGGGTCGTCGACGGCCCGGCCGGCTGGTACCAGACGGCCAGGCCCACCGGCGGGTGGCCGCTGACCGTCGTCGATCTGCGGGACCACGACGAGACCGCCCGCTTCGAGGAACTGCGCCGGCTGATCGGGACCGAGGAGCGCCGCGCCTTCAGGATCGGGGACGAGCCGCTGCTACGCGGCGCTCTGGTGCGGCTGACCGCGGACGAGAGCGTGCTGATCTTCGTGATCCACCATCTGGTCACCGACAACTGGGCCTACGGCGTGCTGGTCCGCGAGCTGTGCGAGCTGTACGAGGCGCACACGCTCGGCCGGCCGTCCCGGCTGCCCGAGATCGAGGTGCAGTACCTGGACTACGCCGCCTGGCAGCGGCGGCGGCTGGCCGACGGCGCGCTCGACGACCACATCGGCTACTGGCGGCGGCGCCTGGCCGGCCTTCCGGCCCCGCTGGACCTGACCGTGCCGGACCACCAGCGGATCGCCGCGACCTCCGGCCACACCCGGGGCTTCGTGCTCGACGCCGCGGCGGCCAGGGGCCTGGCCGAGCTCGCCCAGGCCGAGGAGGCGAGCCTGTTCATGGTGCTGATGGCGGCCTTCCACCTGCTGCTGGCCGCCTATGCCGACAGCGACGACATCGTCGTGGCCTTCCCGGTGGCCGGGCGCGACCGGCCGGAGACCGAGCAGATGATGGGTTTCTTTGTCAACCATCTGCTGGTGCGGACGGACCTGTCCGGCGCCCCCACGTTCCGGGACCTGGTCCGCCAGGTCCGCGACGAGACGCTCGGCGGCTATGGGCATCAGGACGTCCCGGTCTGGTCTCTCGACGAGGTCACCGACGCCGCCCGCAGCCCGTTCGCGATCGCGTTCAACCTGCTCAACGCCGAGGTGCCGGCCCTGGACCTGCACGGTCTGGCGGCCTCGCCGCTGGAGCTGAACATCGGCGACGACTACGTCTTCTCCGAGGTCATCATCACCATGGAGCCCTCCGCGGTCGACCTGACGCTGATCATGCGCGAGGACGGCGACGAACTGCGCGGCATGTGGCTGTACTCGTCCGAGCACATCGATCCCGTGGCGATGGCGGTGCTCATGGACCGATGGGCGCCGCTGCTCGGGCTGGTGGTGGATGACCCGGAACGCGAGGTCGGGGAGCTGCGCGACCTGCTCCGGGCGACCGTGCTCACCGCTCACCGGGACCGCCCGGGCGCCCCGGCCGGTGAGACGGTCTGACCGATGATCCTCTTCAGCTATCTGCTGCGATCGTCGCGACGCGCCTTCCTGCTGGCCGTCGCCGCGAGCGTGGTCAGCGGCGCGACCGGCGCCGCGTTCATCGCGGTCGTCAACCAGGCGCTCGGACATCCGGCGGACGCCTCGGCGGCGCTGATCCTGGCGTTCACCGCGCTCTGCCTGGTCACCGTCGTGACCCGGTTCGTCTCGCAGCACCTGCTGTTCCGGTTGTCCCAGGGCGTCCTGTCCGGCCTGCGCCGCAGGCTCGTCGACGACATTCTGGGCGCCCGGCTGCGCACCGTCGAGAAGATCGGCACCGCGCCGCTGTACTCGGCGTTGTCGGACGACGTGGTCGTGATCGCCGACGCGCTGCCCGGGCTGCCCATCGTGTGCTCCAGCGTCGCCTTCACCATCGTGTGCCTGGTGTACCTGGTGATCGTCTCGCCGACGGCCGCTCTCGCCACACTCGTGGCGGTCGTGGTCGGGGTCGTCGTCTATCGGCTGTTCTCCTCCTCCGGCCTGCGCGCCCTCGCCGCCGCCCGGGAACAGCAGGACCTTCTGTTCGAGCACTTTCGCGGCGTCACCGAGGGGATCAAGGAGCTGAAGCTCAACCGCAGGCGGCGCGAGGTGCTGGCCGGGACCGAACTGAACGCGACGGCGGACTCCTACCGCCGGCACAGTGTCGTGGGCCTGTCGGTCTTCGAGGGCGCGGCGGCCAGCGGGCAGGCCGTGTTCTTCGGGCTCATCGGGGTGCTGCTGTTCGTCCTGCCCGCGTACACGGCGATCTCGGNGAAGACGCTGACCGACAGCGTGCTCGTCGTGCTGTTCCTGGTCTCGAGCCTGCAGGGGGGCCTCACCTGGCTGCCCATGCTCGGCCGCGCGTCCGTGGCGCTGGGCACGATCGAGGAGCGGATCGGCTTGCTGCGGGACGGCGATCGGGAGGACGGCGATCGGGAGGAGGGCGACCGGGATGACGGCGTTCGGGAGGAGTCGGCGAACCGGTCCGGTGCCGGGGCGTCGCCGGACTGGTCACGGCTGCAGTTGTGCGGTGTGTCCCACCGCTATCCGGGACCGGCGGGGGAGGAGTTCGTGCTCGGCCCGCTTGATCTGGAATTCCGGCGCGGAGAGATCGTTTTTGTGGTCGGCGCGAACGGCAGCGGGAAGTCGACGCTCGGCAAGGTCCTCACGGGGCTGTATCCCCCGGAACGCGGCGCGATCCGGGTGGACGGCACCGAGGTCACGGCGGCGAACCGGGACGCCTACCGGCAGCACTTCTCCGCCGTGTTCGCGGACTTCTTCCTGTTCGACAGCCTGCTCGGCCTGCCGGACGGCGGCCGTGCCGAGAAGGCGCGCCACCATCTGAAGCGCCTTGCGCTCGATCACAAGGTGGCCATCGTGGGCGACCGGTTCTCCACGACGGCGCTGTCCCAGGGGCAGCGGAAACGGCTGGCCCTGCTCGCGGCCTACCTCGAGGACCGTCCGTGCTGCCTGTTCGACGAATGGGCGGCGGACCAGGACCCGATGTTCAAGGAGTTCTTCTACACCGAACTCCTGGCGGAGCTGAAGGCCGGCGGCAGGATGGTGATCGTGATCAGCCATGACGACCGCTATTTCCACGTCGCCGACCGGGTCATCCGGCTGGACCAGGGTCAGATCAGACAGGAGGAGAACCCCGATGAACAGCTGGCTGTCAGCCGGACGGGCGCCGAACCCGCACGCTGAGTTCCGGCTTTTCTGCCTGCCCTACGCGGGGGGTGGGGCCGCGGTCTACCGTGGCTGGTCGGACATCGCCCCCGAGGCGCTCGACATCTGCGCGCCGGAACTGCCCGGCCGGGGACGGCGCCTGCAGGAGCCGCCCTTCCTGCGGCTCGCACCCCTGGTCAGGGCCCTCGCGGATCGGCTCACGCCCGCTTTCGACCGCCCCTTCGCGATCTTCGGTCACAGTATGGGGGCACTCATCGCGTTCGAGCTGGCCATGGAGCTGCGCGAGCGGGGAGGGGCGCAACCGGCGCACCTGTTCGTCGCGGCGAAGTCCGCGCCCGGGCGGCAGTCCGGCCGGCCGCCGATCCATGCGGCCTCGGACGCGGCGATGATCCGTGAACTGCGCCGGCTCAACGGAACGCCGCAGGTGCTCCTGGAGAACCGGGAACTGATGGAGCTGATGCTGCCGACGCTGCGGGCGGACTTCTCGCTCGTCGAGACCTATCGGTATCGTGAGCGGCCGCCGCTCGACGTCCCCATCACCATCTTCGGTGGGACCGAGGACCGGCTGGTACCACCGTCGGAACTCGATGAATGGCACGGGCTGTCACGTCGGGGATCGCGCCTGGAAATGTTCCCCGGCGACCACTTCTTCCTGCATTCTGCCGCGACCCGACTGGTGGCTTCGGTCGCCCAGGACCTGGGGCTGTTACCGCGCGCCTCACTCGTCCTTCAGGTCACGACGGGAGAACAGCAGACCGCCGAGTAGCGCGCCCACCACCCCGAGGCCGGTGATGATCGCCGCGCTCGACCAGTCGGGGCCGCCGGCGGGAGCCGGGGCCATGTGGAAGAAGACGGACGTGTCCAACAGCCAGTGACTGAGGTGGACGGTGCCTCCCGCGAACTCGACGAGGACCGACCAGGTCAGGTAGGCGTAGACGACCATCGAGGTGCGCCGTGGCCAGGCACCGAACGCCAGGGTGCCCAGACCCAGCAGGAGCAGCCCGGGCGGGACGACGTTCAGCCCGGCCGTGACCAGCGCACCTGGACGCACCGTGTCGTCCTGACCGGCCGTCCCCACCCAGGCTCCGACCCCCGCGAGCAGGCCGGCGGCGACGAGCAGAAGGCAGGACAGTCCCAGCCGTCCGGCGAGCCACGATGCCCGGCGCACGGGACGGACCAGAAGATTGTCCAGATGCCCCTCGGCCTCCTCGGCCCGGATGGCCGTGCTCTGCCCGGCGGCGACCAGCGCGACCAGGAGCGCGACGACGAGGAAGGTGAGGCCAAGGTAGAGCGCGGCGGACGACCCGTGTCCGCCGAGCCGTCCGATCGCCTGCTCGACGTCCTTCGAACCGGTGGCATCCTCCGTCGAGGACTCGGCGACCGCGCCGAGGAGCACGGAGAACGCGGTGATCACGGGCAGCCAGCCGAGCGCCACCGGCCGTTGCAGGCGCGCGGCGAACCTAGTCGGGCCGCCGAGCAGGGCCAGGCGGGGCCGTGCGGAGTGCCGGTCGGGCAGGGCCGCCGTCCCGACGTCACGGACGCCGACCAGGTGCAGGGCCAGGGCGGCGGCCCCGACCAGCAGGACAAGCGCGGGGAGCAGCGCCGTCGGATTCGGCTCGGTCAGCGGGCGGACCTGCTCGAGCCAGCCGAGCGGACTCAGCCACACCAGCCAGTGCACGCTCGGGTTCGAGTCGGCCACCATCCGCAGGGCGTACGCGACGCCCAGCACCCCGCCCGCCATCGCCGCGGCGGAACGCCGGGTGGCCATGAGCTGGCAGGCGAGNGCTCCGACGGCGAGGAACATCGCCGCGCCGGCCACGAGTGTGACCGAGAGGTACAGGCACTGGCCGAGGCCGAAGTCGACGGTGGAGCGCCGACCGACGGCGATCGTCCCCAGCGCGGTCAGCACGAACATGGCCGCCAGGCCCACGCCGAGCCCGGCGATCGCCTGACCGCCGGCACGGCGGCGCGTCGTCTGACCGGCCAACAGCAGCTCGTAGCGCCCGGACTCCTCGTCACCGCGCAGGAGACGGGTGGCGGTCAGCACACCCCACGCCGACCCGAGCAGGCCCACGATGCCGACGAAGCGCCAGGTGACCCATCCGTCGATGGTGTTGATGGCGTCCGCCTGGCCGAAAATCGCGTTCATGCCGGCGTTCGTCCCGTAGACGCGGGCCATCTGATCGCGTGCTGCCTGGGTGTCGTACTCCGAGGTGTAGGTGACGGTCTGCACGACGATGAACAGGGCGAAGACGAGGCCCCACAGCGCGCCCGACCGGGCGGCGCGGCGGGACACCTGACCGGCCACCACCAGCCGGGGACCGCCGCCGGCGGGTCGCAGAACGCCGGGTCGGGGGAGGGTCAGCTCGGTCATGTCCGGGCCTTCGCGGGGGCCGGGACCTTCCCGGCCGCCGGGGACTGGTCCGGCGCGGCGCCGTCCGGCCCGTAATGGGCGAGGAACAGCTCCTCCAGTGAGGGCTCGCGGCTGAGCAGCTCCCGCACGCCCGAGCCGGTGAGGGCGTCGACGAGGGGTTGGATCGGCCCCCTCAGGTCCAGCCGGGCGCGATGACCGTCCACCACCACCCGGGTCACGCCGGGCACGCGGGTCAGGTCGGGGGGCACACCGTCGAACGTGGCTTCGACCGTCAGGCTGGACAGGTGGCGCATCTCGCCCAGTGTTCCCATCTCGATGAGGCGTCCCTCGCGCAGGATGCTCACCCGGTCGCACAGTGCCTCGACCTCGCTGAGGATGTGCGACGACAGGAACACCGTCTGCCCGGCGTCGCGCGCCTCCCGCACGCTGCGCCGGAACTCCTGCTCCATGAGCGGATCCAGCCCGCTGGTGGGTTCGTCGAGCAGGAGCAGGTCCGGACGGCTCATCAGGGCGGCGATCAGGAGCACCTTCTGCTTGTTGCCCTTGGAGTAGGCCCGCACCTTCTTCGACGGGTCGAGGGCGAAGCGCTCGATCAGCTCGTCGCGGTAGGCGGCGTCGACCCTGCCCTGCACCCGTCCCAGCAGGTGCAGCGCCTCGGCTCCGGTGAGCGACGGCCACAGGTTGGCCTCGCCGGGAACGTACGCCAGGTGCCGGTGGGCCTCCACGGTCCGGCGCTGGCAGTCGTACCCGAAGATCTCGGCCCGCCCGGAGGTCGGCCGCGCGAACCCCAGCAGCAGCCGGATCGTCGTCGTCTTCCCGGCCCCGTTGGGGCCCAGGTAGCCGAGGACCTCGCCGCGGGCGACCTCCAGGTCGAGATCTCGCAGCGCGTGGAACTCGCCGTAACGCTTGCCGAGTCCGACGGCGCGGATAGCGGGTGCCGTCAAGATGTGCGCTCCTCTCGCGTCACCTTGGGGTCGCCTGGCATGTCCTCGTCTCCCGGGTCGTCGGCGGGTAAGTCGGGAACCGTCCAACGCTCCAGCGCGTGACGGACGTCGATGATCCGTGACTCGCCCCAGTCGACCGCCGGGTCGGGCTCCAGGAAGGCGGAGGCGATACTGGCGACGCCGAAGGCCGGAAGCGACCATTCGCCCGGCTCCGACGCGCCGAACGGGCGCGCCGTCATCCGCTGCGCGGCGATGTCCGGGTTGGACAGCGCCATCAGGAACAGCCCCCGCATGCTGGCGCCGAGCAGGCTTGCGAGCGTCTCGAAGGTGGCCGCGAGGCCGGGCCGCAGCCGGTAGCCGAACAGCGCCGCAAGCTGCTCCCAGGACCGCGCGACCCGGGTGGTGTGGTCCCGCTCGGACTGGGCGAGCGCCGCTCCGACCTCGTCACGCAGCTCACTGTCGGTCAGGCTCAGAAACGTCGCATGCAGCGCGACATACGTTCGCCAGTCCGCGGACTCGTAGACGATCTGGAAGTCGAGAAGAGCCAGCTCGCGGAACAGCGTGACGACGAGATCCCGCCGGAGCTCGGGTGTTTCGAACCAGTTCGGCCGCTCGGCGAGCACCCGTCGCAGCAGGGCCACCTCGTCGTGCTCGATCGTGGGGGTGGCGTGCCGGGCCAGCTCGCGCACCACCTCGATGACGAACAGGTCCTTGTACGGCCAGCGACGGTAGACGGCGCTGCGCGAGACACCCGCGTCCCGGATGACGTCTTCCATGCTGATGTGGTCCAGGCTCACCGTCAGCCCGGTGCGGTTCACCATGTCCACGGCCGCACGCAGCATCCGCCGTTCGGTCTCCTGCCCCGACCGGCGGCGACTTCTGCGGCTCAGGCCGCTCAGCTCCCGGGGCTGGGCCCCGCTCCTCGTCCCGTCCGGAGACATCGCAACCTCTGAACTCTGAAATCTGAACTCTGAACTTGGAACTTGAAGTTCCATGTCCGGTGCACAGCAACCTAGCATTGACGACTGGTGATCGGCAACCACGATGCGTTTCGCCGGATGGCGCGTCATGCGCGCGGCGAGGCCTTCCCGCGGCGAGGCCTTCCCGCGGCCAGGGCCGCTGTGTCAGGCCAGAGCCGAACGTCCAGGTGAAGGGGGACATTCGCCGCTGTCCGGGGCCTGTCCATCGGCCGAACATGGATGGTGCCGGGGTGCCCAGCCGGGTCTCGGAGCGCTGACCCCGCTCGACGTCAGCTGGACATGACACATCGGGTGTTCGCCGGAGGGCAGGATGGGCGCCAAGACAGTTCACGAGGTCGAGTACAAGTACGAGGTCGGACCGGCCTTCAGCGCGCCGGCCTGGGACCGGCTGGCCGGGGNGGCGGAGGNGACCGCTCCCCGGACCGTGACGTTGGACGCTGTCTACTACGACTCCGACGACCTGCGGCTGGCGCGTAACCAGATCACCTTGCGCCGCCGCACCGGCGGTCACGACGCGGGCTGGCACCTGAAGTTGCCGGTGCGCTCCGACGAACGACTCGAGGTCCAACGACCGCTCAACGACTCCGCGGTCCCTCCCGGCGACCTGGCCGACCTGGTCCTGATCCACGTGCGCCCGAGCGACCTGCGGCCCATCGCGAAGATCACAACCGAGCGCACGGTGTGGCGGTTGCGTGATGCCGGCGGCCGGGACCTCGTCGAGATCGCCGACGATCAGGTCCACTCGGCGACCTTCGGTTCGACCACCGAACTACAGGCGTGGCGGGAGATCGAGACCGAGCTGATCGGCGACACCGACCCCAAGATCCTGGACCTGGCCGGCCGGACGCTGATCGAGGCGGGTGCCGCCCCGGCGGGGGACGCGTCGAAACTGGCCCGGGTGCTGGGCACGAGCCCACGCCCGACGTCCACCGACCGCGGCCGCACGCGGCTGCGGGGCAGGTCCCCGGCGGGCGCGGTGATCCGCGCCTACCTGGTCAGCCAGGTGGACGCGCTGGTCGAGGCCGATCCACGGGTGCGCCTCGACGAGCCCGACTCCGTCCACCGGATGCGGGTCGCCTGCCGGCGGCTGCGCAGCACGCTGCGCACCTTCGCGCCGTTGTTCGACCCCGACGTCGCCGAGGACCTCGCCGGCCGGTTGCGTGACCTGGCCTCGGCCCTGTCCGGCAGCCGTGATCGCGAGGTCATGCTCGAGCACCTCACCGCCGAGCTCGCCGCGCTGCCCGCCGACCTGGTGGTCGGCCCGGTCGCCGAACACATCGCCGGGCAGCTGACCGCCGACCTCGCCCGCTCCCGCGAGGAGACGCTGGCGGCCCTGCGGGCAGAGTCCTACCTACGGCTGGTCACCGATCTGCGCGCATTCGTCACCACACCCTACGAAGGCGCCGCGGCCCGGCCCGCCCGTGACGTCCTGCTCCCACTCGCCCACCGGGCGGGCCACAAGCTCGCCCGCCGGGTCACCGCCATCGAGGCCACCCCGCCCGGCCCGGCCCGCGACCTTCTCTACCACCAGGCCCGCAAGCAGGCCAAGCAGGTGCGCTACGCCGCCGAGGCCCTCGTCCCGCTCTACGGCACCGACGCCCTCGCCGTCGCGGCCTTCGCCGAACAGGCGCAGAACCTTCTCGGTGACCATCAGGACGCGATCGTCGCCACCGGCCTGNTGCGTCGATGGGCCGCGCAGGTCTCCCACGAACGCGACGGCGATCCACTGACCTACGGCGTCCTGCTGGGTATCCAGATCAGTCGGCTCCGTGCCGCCGAGCGGGACTTCGCCGCCCTGTGGAGCCAGCTGCGCCGCTCCCCGGTGCGCCGCTGGCTGCGCTGACCGGACGGCTGGGCGACGGCGGGCGACGGCGGGCGACGGCACCGTGCCGAACGTCTCGCCCTTGCCCGCCGTCCGACTCCCTGCACATCCCGTCCGGGGTGTGCAGGATCGGGCCACAAGCAAAATCTGCTCGTGGAGTCAGGCCACCCCGAGGGGGCGTTGCGATGACCTGTGATGTCGATAGCAAACGTGCGGGCGAATCCGAATGTTCGGCCGATCTGACCGTCGCCCTCACGACCTTGCGGGACGATCTGATCCGTTATTCGGAAGATCACGCGGTGGATCTGTCGCGGGTGTACCCGGGGCATGTGCGTAGCGCGGAGAACCTGCTGCACTATGTGGCTCTGCGGGAGCACGACGTCCGCGAGCTGCAGGTCCGGCTTTCCGAGGCCGGACTGTCCTCTCTCGGCCGCGCGGAGGGTCACGTCCGGGCCACGATCGAGGCGGTGCTGCGCGCCCTGCGCGCGCTGGACGGCGAGGCGACCAGCCCGCCAACCGGTGACTGGCTCACCTTCGCGCAGGGACGCCAGCTACTGACGGCGAACACCGACGCCCTGTTCGGTCCGCCACCGGTCGGCCGCACGGCGCGCATCATGGTGACGCTGCCGGCGGCCGCCGCGGACGACTACGGGCTGGTCCGCGAGCTCGTCGAACGCGGTATGGACTGTGCGCGGATCAACACCGCGCACGACGGCCCGCCCGCCTGGAATCAGATGATCGACAATGTCCGCCGGGCCGCGGCCGAGACCGGTCGATCCTGCCTGGTCGCGATGGACCTCGCCGGCCCGAAGCCTCGTACCACGGTCGCCGACGGCGACGAGCCGCACCGCCTGCACGCGGGTGACGAACTGCTCCTCGCCCGCGATCCGGAGCCGACGGGGCCAGCGCAGCCGACGGGGCCGGCGAGGTCGGCGTCGGGTCGCAGGGTGCGTCGGGTGGGCTGCACCCTCCCGCTGCAGAACGTGCACGTGGGCCACCGCGTGTGGTTCGACGACGGGAAGATCGGCGCCGTCGTCATCGCGACCGAATCGGACGCCCTGCGCCTGCGGGTGACCGACGTCGCTCCGAAGGGACGACGACTGCGTGCCGGGAAGGGCATCAACCTGCCCGACAGCACGCTGCCCATCCCCGCGCTCACCGACAAGGACGTGGCCGATCTCGGCTTCGTCGCGGCGAACGCCGACATCGTGTCGCTGTCCTTCGTCCGTCGACCACACGACGTGGAGGACCTGCAGTCCCGGCTGGCCGCGCTCGGCCGCGACGACCTCGGCATCATCATCAAGATCGAGACCCTGCAGGGCTTCGAGCACCTGCCCCAGATCCTGCTCACCGCGCTGCGCGACCGGCGGGTAGGCGTGATGATCGCCCGCGGGGACCTGGCCATCGAATGCGGCTATCGCCGGCTCGCCGAGTTGCAGGAGGAGATCCTCTGGCTGTGCGAGGCCGCGCACGTCCCGGTGATCTGGGCCACCCAGGTTCTCGACCAGCTCGCCCGCACCGGCCAGCCCACCCGTGCCGAGATCACCGACGCGGCGATGTCCGAACGGGCGGAGTGCGTGATGCTCAACAAGGGGCCCTACGTCGCCGACGCCGTCGCCCTGCTTGCCGACCTGCTCGGTCGGATGGGCGCCCACCAGCACAAGAAGTCCTCCCTGATGCGCCGGCTGCGCTCCTGGCAGGCGGAGCCGAAGGTCCCGCTCTGACGGCCGCCGCTGGCCGGCCGCCGGTTCTCGGGTCGGCCAGGTCCGGATGGCACCGAGTGCGGGCGGGTCCTCAGGAGCTCAGGCGGCGGTAGCGGGCAAGACGGCGCACCCCGTCCGCGGCGGGGCGGCCGGTGCAGGGCTCCAGGGCCGCCTCGAGCCGGGTGCGGACGGTGGACCGGTCGAGATGCATGCCTATCGCGACCAGACCGCTGGGATTTCCGGTCCCGGGCCTGGCCGCGACGTGGATCTGGCGTCCGACGACATTCACGACGTGGCCGCGCAGGCTCCGCCCGGTGTCCACGGTCACGGTGCCCTTGAGCCGGTACATGTCCGCGGGCAGGTCCTCAAGCAGGTCGACCAGCCGGCCGGGATCGACCGGGCCGGTAGCGGGAACGGTCACCGCGTTGACGCGCGGGTGCGGCTCGCCGTCGTGGTCGCCGTCGTGGTCGTGCCGGGCCAGGGCCGCGAGCGGGAGTTCGTCGACCGGGTCGTGCGGGCTGGCGGCGTCGAACACGAGGACCGGGTCGATGCGGCCATGGGTGGTCTCGACGACGTGGGCGTGGGGGTTGCTCGCGCGAATCCGGCCGGCGATCCGCGCCATCGTCTCGGCGCGGTGCGCCGGCGGAACCCGGTCGGTCTTGTTGATCAGGACGAGTGAGGCCGACGCGAACCGGGCCGGCGGTAGGCCGCCCGTGTCGACGGTGTCGAAGTAGGCGGCGGCGTCGACCACGTCGACGAGACCGCCGGGGCGTACGCGGTCCACGCCGCTGAACCGGATGAGCCTGGCGAGATGCGGCGGGTCGGCCACGCCGCTGGCCTCCACGATCACCGCGTCCAGCCGCAACCGCGGATGGGTCAGTTTCGCCAGCGCCTGGTCCAGGCCGTCCGTGTCCGGCAGGCAACACAGGCAGCCACCCGCGATCGAGGCCGGCTCGTCCACCTGGCCGGTGACCAGTGCGGCATCGACGTTGATCGCGCCGAAGTCGTTGACCACCACCCCGAGGCGCGCCCCAGGCGCCTGGAGCAGGTGGTTGAGCACCGTCGTCTTTCCCGCGCCCAGGTAGCCGGTAAGCGCGATCACGGGTACCCGCACACCCATCCCTGCCCGCCTCCCCCTCCCGGGCCGCACCGCGCCGGTGGCGCGATCCGCATCGCCTGGTGCGCGGATCCCGGGCTCGGGCCACGAAGACTATCCACCCGGGCCGGCCGTCGACCCGGCGGCCACGAGCCGCCCCGCCCCGGGTGCTTCACAAATGGGAACCTCGCGGGGAGCCATAAGGCCCCGCCACCAGAGTGGAAAAGCATCGCCGAGCCCGAAGGTTGTCGTCGGATTGCTTGCTAGGATCGGCGCGCGGGCGGCAGCGCCGAGGCCCGGCGGTCGAGAAGTCCGGTCGTGACCGGCGTCCGCGGATACTCCGGAAGGAAATTCCCGTGAGCAGCAAGCTCAACTGGCTCGTCTGCAAGGTCGGCTGCATCGAGTGCGGCATGATAGAGGACCCGGCGCTGAGAATCATCGGAGTGTATGCGGACGAGCAGGAAGCCATTGCCACCGCCCGCAGTACCGCCCAGACGATCGCGCAACGTTGGGGGATGACCAATCCCGACGAGCCGTACCCGGTGAACGCGACCGAGATGCTGGGCTCGCGAACGGGCGCCGGCTGGATGTGGACACCCGCGGACCACGAGCAGGTCTTCGCGGTGCAGGTCCCGTCCTGACAGCTCGGTTGCCTGCGGGTGGCGGCCCTGTATCGATCCGCTTCCGGACCCGGCCGAGGCGGTTATCCTGCGGTGGCGGTTTTGAGTAGCCGGCCGCTGCCGTCGTAAAATCGTAGAACGGGCGCCCTTGACTGCAGCCAGTGCCGGACCGCGTACTTGTCGGTCGGTTCAGGTCCGTCCACCTGAACGGATCGCATGATGAAGAAGCCGTCCTGGATCGGGACCTGAATCGTCTGCCCGTCGGGCGTGGTCGCCGTGATCCGTGCGACCTCGGTGCTCACCAGTCCACCGGCGGTGTGCACCCTTCGTGGGTCATCAGGCCTGTCCAGCCCGCCAAATTCGTGGCTGCCGGAAACGTCGATGGATACGGGGTCAGGGGCGGAGCGAGTGGGCGCCGTGATGCTCATAAACCCATAGGCCAGTGAGATGTCCGGCCGGCCGGCGGCGTCGAGCGGGATCTCGCACTCGGTCGTTGTTGAGTCAATGGCCAGCAGCACACTCATACTGATCCCCACATTGTCGCGGACCGCCGCTCGCGGGATCAGGCCGAAGGTGGGGGACCGGGCCGGATCCGCTTTGCCGGGACCTGACTGCGCGCATTCCAGGGGGATCGCAGCCTTCTCGGCCGGGGAGAGGTGAACGGCCGTGTTCGTGGAGCTGGTGATCGTGTGGCTGGGGGGTGGCGCGGCCGGGAGCAGCGACACGTGATCGTCGCTGCCCGTCCTCGTACCGCCGAAGGCGACCGCGGCGCTGGTCACGGCGGCCGCGAACACCGTGACCAGCAGGATCGTCCGCCTCGCTGCCCGGCGTCGGCGTTCCCCGGAGACCCGCGCCTCGACGCTGGTCCAGATGTGCTCCGAGGGATGTGCACGCAGATCCCCGGCCGCCGCGCGCAGCCACGCGGCGGTGGTCTCGTCGGTTGTCATGCGGAACCTCCCGTCATCGATCCAATTTCATGTGCCGCGGTGCCATGGGCCGCAGCGTCGGACGCCGCGGTGTCCTGCGCCGATGTCACCTGCTGGTGGTGACGCCCCTGATCGGGCGGCTTCGGCGACTCGGCCCACTCGGAATGCAGCGCGGGGTGCAACCGCAGCTTCGCCAGTCCCCGGGATGCCTGGCTCTTCACGGTCCCGACCGACCGGCCGAGCACCGTGGCCACCTGATCCTCGGAAAGGTCGTCGCAGTAGCGCAGGACGACCACCGCACGCTGGCCCGGCGGCAGCGTGGCCAACGCCGCGGCCAGCCCGGCCCGGTCCTCCACCGCGGTAAACCCACCGCCGTGCCCGGCCGCCTCCGGCACCGTCGCCACGAGATCCTCGGCCACCCGTCGCCGGCTGAACCGCCGCCTGTTCGCGTTCACCAGGATGCGGCGTACGTACGCGTCCGGATGGTCGCTGTCGCGGACCCGACGCCACGCCACAAACGCCCGCGCGAGCGCGATCTGGGTCAGGTCCTCCGCCTCCGTGGCATCCCCGCAGAGCAGGTAGGNCAGTCCCAGCAGCCGCGGCAGCCGCGGTGCGAAGAACTCGCGGAATTCCCGGTGTCTGTCCTCATCCATGCGCCCCTCCACAGCCACCCAGATCCCGCCGAGTGGCCCGCGGGTTGCTCCGTCGGGAAACTTTCGTCCCATTCGCCGGCGGCGGAGCCGGCGACCAGCGAAGACTCGCTGGTCGCCGCGGCGGGACGGGGGCTACCTTCGTCGAAACGAGGTGAGTGCCAGGTGCGCACGAACCCGACGGCTCCACGGGATCTCTGCCCGGAGTTGCCGGCTGACCCTGGTCACCAGGGTCCAGGCTTTGTCGGACTGCTGTGGCCTGGCCGGCCCTGGGGCGAACACCGCGGCTTCATGGACCGCGACAAGGTCCGCGACCGGTTCCGCGAGACGTGACGACGCGTGGCTTTCCGTCGCGGCGACAAGATCTTTCCCGGTGTGGCTGCGCACTAGGGGAATACCCGCGTCGACCAGCCGGTCGACCATCTCCTGGCGCGCCCCCTCGATGCGCGCGGAAACGTCGCTGTTCCCGCGTCTCCGGCGGGCCCGGATCGTCTTGGCGACCGGGACGGCGCCGACCACGAGCAGCGCCGCGCCGACGACGACCGGCAGAGCGACGAGGACCGGCGGCCAGTCACCGTCGCGTGCCTCGGTGTTTTCGGCGTCGTCGGTACCGCCGGACCGGTGGGGCAGGGAACCGGGCACCTGCCCCGCCTGGGATGCTCCGCCGGCACCTCCCGCCGCGGACGGCGGACCGCCGGCCGGGTCGGGGTCCGGGCGCGGTAGTGGCTGCGCGTCGGCCCGGTCGTTGCGGGGGGATGGGTCGAACGACACCCAGCCGGACTCCTTGAACAGCACTTCCGCCCAGGCGTGGACGTCGCGGCCGGTGATGCGGAACTCGCCGGACTGGGCGTCGGGGCGCGGCGCGAGATACCCGAAGACCACCCTGGCCTCGTAGCCGAGTGAGCGGACCATGACCGCGAACGCGCTGGCGAACTGTTCGGAGGTGCCGCGACGGTCGGCGAGGAGCCGGCTGATCTGGTAGAGACCGTGTCCCGCCGGGGCATCGACGCTGTCGTCGTAGCGGTACTGACCGCTGCGGAGAAACAGGTCACGGACCGCCTGCACCTGCGCGAGCGGAGTACGCGCGGACGCCGCGGCCCGGTCGGCGGCGTCCCGGACAGCCCGGGGAACGTCGTAGTCGGCCCGCTCCGTCATCCGGACCGGAACATCGACGGCCAGGCGGTCGTCGTCGTCGACGACCGGGACCGCACCGACGACCGAGTAGCTGGCGGGCACGGGTCGGTCGGACGGCACGACGATGTCACCCGTCGACGGGTCCACCCCCATGCCGCTGACGGACAGCCGCAGGGGGCGTCCCAGGGCCGGAAGCCAGGTGAGAGACCCTGGCTTCACAACGGTGACGCCGATCTCCTCCTCGCGGCTGGGCACCGTGACCGGTGGCGACGGCAGCCGCTGGTCCGCTCGCCGGTACGCGGCGGAGGCCGTCCAGTAGACGCCGTCGAAGTCCGTCAGGGTGACGGCACGCAGCTTGTCCACCGCCGTCGCGGAGTGGACAACCAGCTCCGGACCAAGGTCAGGGTCCTTGCCGTGCGCCAGGGCCGGGAACGCGACGAGTGGGTTGATGGTGGAGCGCGGTGTCACGGGCTGGGCGACGAGCGACTGGGCGTCGAAGCGAGCGGTGTCGCCCGAGCCACCGGGCACGATCGGCACGAACAGCAGCGCCAGGACTATGGCTGTGAGGGCGGCCGCCGGCGGAGCGAGACCCCGAAGGATCTTCACGGCCCGGCCGGGTCCGGGCCCGGGCCGGGTGCCGGCGAGGCGTGGACCGGCCGGCACCCCGCGCCGACCTCCCCTGCCGGACGTCCGGCCGGGCGTCCGGCCGAACATCGTCGTCGACGCCTCGCGCCAGCCGCCCGCCATGATCTGTCGGGTGGCAAGCTGCGCCGCCACGACCAGTGCGAAGCCGGGTCCGAGCCAGCCCGCGGGGGGGCCGATGGAGGCGCCGACCGCCAGGCCGACCACCGCACAGACCAGCGGGGGAAGGGCGGGCAGCAGGGCGTTGCGCCGGCGCTGGACGAGTTCGGCGCTGAGCAGGGCTGCGACCCCCACGGCCAGGACGACCGCGGCGAGCTCCGGTCCTTTCGCCTGCACCGGCAGGCCGCTGGTCAGCAAGCGGCGGGGCCCGTCGAGGACGTGGCGGCCCGGCGTGAGCACCACCAGCACGTAGGCGATCAGGCCGGCAGCCGCTGTTGCCGTGCGGGTCGCGGCGGTGAGCCGGGTGCGGACGAACAAGATCCCGCTGAGTCCGACCGGCACCACGACCCCGCCGAGGATCGCCAGGTCGAACCGTCCGATGGCGCCGTCCGACCGGTAGCCGCCGAACACCGGCGCGAACACCAGGCCGCTGAGGAGGGACAGCGCGGCGGACAGCGCCGTCGAGAGCACGACGTCCAGGCGACCGCCCCGCTGTTCGGCGGGGACGCGGACGGAGCCGGCACGGGAGGCGGAGCCGGCACGGGAGGCGGAGCTGGCACGGGAGGCGGAGCTGGCACGGGAGGCGGAGTCAGGAACGGAGGCGGCGGTCACGAGGCGCCCAACCGGCGCCATGCCGCGACGGCGTCGACGGCAGTCGGAGCGCGCAGCACGACCGCGCCGGGGCGTGGCAGGGCGGTGGGCCGCTCGAGGTCGGCTCGGAGTGAGATCACGACGACCAGTGCGTGCCGGCCAAGCCGGGACAGCAACGGGGCAGTGACCCCGTCGTCATCGCCGGTCACGACGACGACGCACCCGCCGGGGTCGATCCGGTCCACGGCGCGCAGGACCACAGGGGCCGTCTCGCCCTGGACCGGGCGGGCCGCGGCGAGACGGTCCAGCGGGTCGGCGGCGACCGGAGCGCCGGTGTCGTTCTCGCCGATGATCCGCAACGTTGCGGGCCGCCCCCGGGAGGCGGCGCCGAGCACCCCGCCGAGGGTGAACGAGGCGGCGACCTCGACGGCCTCCTCGAAGCGTGCCTCGTCGAGCACCGACGCGCGCGCGTCGAGTACCACCGTGACCGTGGGCTCGTCGGCGTCGATGTGTTCCTTGACCATCAACGTGCCGGTGCGTGCGCTCTGCTTCCAGTGGATGTGGCGCGGGTCGTCGCCCAGGGTGTACGCCCGCAGCGACGAGAACGCCGCCGTGCCCGCCGTGGCCGTGCCCCGTACCTGTCCTTCGACGTCGAGGACGACACCCGCCGGCGGGTGCTGGAGCGGATGTACCCGTGGCCGCACCCAGACGGTCAACTGGCCCTCGACCAGACGGGACCGGCGAAACAGGCCGAGCGGATCCCGGCGCTCGACCGTGACCGGGCCGAGCACGAGCGTGCCGCGTCGCGCTCCGGGCACGGGATACTGCACGGTTCGCCGGGAGCCGGGAGCCACCGTCTCGATCCCCAGCTCAAGCGGCTCACCATCGATCCGCTCGACGGCCACCAGGCGCGGCGCCGGCCACCGGGAGTCNTTGCGGGCGACCAGCCGGCCGAGCGCGAACTCGCCGACCGTCAGCCGGTCGGGCAGCACCGTGCGGCTGACCGTGAGCTGGGGTCGCACCAGCACGGTCGCGGCGGCGAGCAGCGCAGTCGTGGCGGCGGTCACGGCGAGGCCGACGAGCATCGGGTATCCCGCCGCGACCCCCAACGCATACGTTCCGACCACCGCACCGAGGAATCCCCATCCGACGGGCGTGACCACGGCGGCCGTCGCCCGTGCCGCGTCCGCCGCCCGGGTGGCCGTTGACGTCGCCACGAGCTAGTTCGCCTGGGTTCGGGTCGGCGCCGGGACGCTTGCGAGCACGTCGTCCAGGACGTCGGTCACGGAGATGCCGCGGACGTCGGCGTCGGCCGTGAGCAGGAGCCGATGGGCCAGCACCGGCCGGGCGACGGTCTTGATGTCGTCGGGGACGACGTACCCGCGTCCCTGGCCGTAGGCGAGCGCCTGCGCGGCTCGCAGCCAGCCGATACTGCCTCGGGGGCTGACTCCCAACCGCAGCTCGGGTCGTGTCCGTGTCCTCGCGGCGAGGGTCGCCACGTACTGCACGATCGAGGGCGAGGTGTGTNCCTGCCGGACCGCCGCGACGAGCTGGCTCACCACCTGGGGCGAGGTGACCGGCTCGAGATACGCGGCGGCCCCGGCCGAGTCGGCTCCGGTGAGTATCGCCATTTCCGTCGCGAGATCAGGGTAGCCCACCGAAAGGCGCATGAGGAAGCGGTCCAACTGCGCCTCGGGCAGCCGGTAGGTGCCTTCCATGTCGATAGGATTCTGGGTTGCGACGACCATGAACGGCAAGGGGACCTGGTGGGTCTCGGCGTCCACGGTCACCTGCCGTTCCTCCATGACCTCCAGCAGCGCCGACTGTGTCTTCGGGGAGGCCCGATTTATCTCGTCGCCGATGACGACATTGGCGAAGACCGCGCCCGGGCGGAACTCGAAGCGGGCGATGTCGGATCGCCACATCGATATTCCGGTGATGTCCGAGGGAAGCAGGTCGGGGGTGAACTGGACGCGCTGCGACGTGCCGCCGATGGTGGCGGCAAGCGCCTTGGCCAGGGAGGTCTTGCCGACGCCCGGGACGTCTTCGACCAGCAGATGGCCGCCGGCGAGCAGGCACGCGACCGCGAGTCGGACCACCTCCGACTTGCCGTGCACAACTCGTTCGACGCTGGCGACGATGGCGTCGTGTATGTGCGCGAAGGTCGCCCCGCTGCCGCCCGGATAGGCGATATCGCCAGGCGAACCGAGTGGCGGGTAGGCGGCTTCCGGCTGGGAAGTATAGGTCATCGTTCCCTCATGTGAATATGGTCCGGGGCGTTCAGTGGCCGTCGGCGACCAGGCACTGCGGCGAGTTCGCAGCGGCCGGGGGCGGTGTTCCGGTGGTCGTCACCAGCGCGGCGACGGAAAAGCAGTGCACACTGCCGTCGAGATTGCCGGAGCGCCAGGACTTCTGGTCCCGTTCTACTTCGAAACCATTGTCGCTGCCATCGACGTAGACAAGGTACCCTTTGATTCCGAGTGGTTCCCCTTTGCCGCCGAAGGACACCTCGACGATTCCCGGGCTGGGCGAGTCGGCGACGAACGGGATCGGCAGGAGGAACGGAACCGTCGCTGGAGCTCTCGCTGGTGCCGGCGTCCGGCCCTGCAGCGCCAGCCCAATCCCGGAGCCGGCACCCACGATCGCGACGGCCAGCACGGCCGCCGGCAGCCGCCACGGCCGCCGGCGCCGGCCGTGGGCGGCGGCCGCATCCGCGGCCGGCCGGGGCGGGGCGGGAACGGTGGCGTCCGCGGTCGCCAGCGGTTCCCCTCGGCGCGGGCGGGAACTGTCGCCGGGCGCCACGGTGGGGCCGTTCGTCCGGCCCGCCTGTGCCGTCGGCTGGGCGGGTGCCAGGGCGGCGGCGGACAGCGCGCCGACCAGCTCGTGGGCCGTGGGCCGAGCTTCCGGCGCCTTGGCGAGGCAACTGTCGACCGTCGCCCACAGTGGTTCGGACAGGTCGGCGGGCCGCGTGGGAGGCAGCTCGAGATGCGCCCGAAGGAGAGCCGCATCGTTGTCGCCGTCGAAGGGTCGCCGGCCGGCGAGCAGTTCGTAGGCCATGACTCCGAACGAGTAGACGTCGGAGGCGGAGGTCGCCGGGCGTCCGGCCGCCAGTTCCGGCGCCAGGTAGGCCGTCGTCCCCATCAGCCGGGTGGCTCTGGTGAGCGAGGAGTCGCCGGCGGCCCGCGCGATCCCGAAGTCGGTCAGCCGTGCCACCAGCTGCGCGGCGCGGCGTTCGACGAGCACGTTTTCCGGCTTGACGTCGCGGTGCACGATGCCGGCGTCGTGGACGGCCGCCAACCCGTCGGCCACCTGGGCGAGCAGCGCGACTGCCTCCGCCTCGGCGAGGCCGCCGGCCGCCATCGTCCCCCGCAGGTCCTCGCCGTCGACGAGATCCATGACGATCGCCAACGTCTCACCCTCGGCGACCAGATCGTGGACCCGGGCCACATTGCGGTGCCGCACCCTGGTCAGCGTGGTCCGCTCCCGCAGGAATCTGGCGACGGTCTCCGGCTCGTCCGCCAGGTCGGAGCGCAGCACCTTCACCGCGACGGGCCTGCCGTTGTCGCGACGCCGTCCCCGCCACACCTGGCCGGTGGCACCCCGACCGATCCTGCTGTCAAGCAGGTAGTTGCTGCCGAGCGCCCGCCCACCGGCGGGGGTCGGGACCACCGGCAGCGGCGCGGTCGGCGGTCGAGTCTCGAGCTGGTCGTAGGCGCGAGCCAGGAGCGCGGCGAACTCGCCCGCCGTCGCCGGTCGCTGCCGTGGATCGGTCGCCATCCCCCGGCGGACGACGTCCTGGACCGCGGCGGGGACGCCGCACCCCGCGAGATCGGGAGCCGGGCCGGTGAGCATCCGCAGCACAAGGTCCTGGTCCCCGGCGCGGTCCGCGTACGGGACCCGGCCCGACAGGAGCGTGAAGACCGTCGCGGCGAGGGCGTACACGTCGGAGGCGATGGTCCAGTCGGCCCCGCCGAGCACCTCCGGCGGCCGGTAGCCGACCGTCGGCCCGGGTCCGTCGTCGGCCAACGCGGGTAGCAGCGGGGGTGCCAGCGCGACAGCCTCCGCGGGCCCGGTCAGCAGGTTCGCGGGGGTGATGTTGCCGTGCAGCAGCTCGTCGGCATGCAGGGCGTCGAGGCCGGCCGCGCCGCCGACCGCGGCGCGCAGCACCACGGCCGCGGGCAACGGTCCCTCGGCACGCAGCCGGTCATCGATCGATCCCGTCGCCCGCTCGCTGACCAGAAAGCAGGTGCCGTCGTCGGCGCGCCCGACCTCCAGCACGGGCCAGAGGTGGGGGTGGGCCGGAAGTGCCAGAAGATCCTCGGCCTGGTCGAGGAAACGGCCGAGGACGGGTTGGTCGAGGCGGCCGAGGAGGTGTACCGCCACGGCGAGGTCGTCGGCGAGCCGCGTGGCGGCGATCACCGGGCCCAGCCGACCGGCGGCGAGGGTCCTCTCGACGCGGTATCCGGGTAGTACGGGCGCCGGGCATGCGGCCGCCGTCTCCTGTGGTCTCACGGTCGAAACGTGCCCCCGTCCACGCATCGGCTCGGACTGCGCCCGGCGGTGGTCGGCGCGCGTGACTACGACCGGGTACTCGTCCTGGCTGCGGCCGTCCCGCCACGCTGCGCCGACGGTGGCGAATGCACTAGCGGAATGCTGCGAGTCAGAAAGTAGCGTGGCCGCGCCGGACCGCCGCAGGGTGGCGCCGGAGAGCGACCGCGTCACTGTCCCGCCACGGCTTTGGCCGACCCGGGTGTGCCCGCGCGGTCCTCGGGCCAGTCGACCGCCGGCTCCCGGACCGGGTCCAGCACCTGCACGAGCTCCGGGTTTCCTCGGGCCACCAGCAGGGCCCGACCGGGAGGCCACCNCCCGAACCCCGAACGTGGCAGCCGGAGGTCGAACACCTCGCCGTCCACCGGCGACGTGGGGCACAGCAGCAGCCCGGAGCGGGACCGTAGGGCGCCGGCGACCCAGCCCCGGTAGCGGCTCGCGATCAGGTCCTCGGTGGTGCCGGCGGCGACGAGGATCGAGCCGCTGTCGCGTGCGGTCCGCAGGAACCGTTCGAGGAGGGCCGCCGCGCCTGCGTCGCCGACCAGCTCGGCGTCGTCCACGACCACCGCTACCGGCCTTCCCGACGTTGCGCACTCGTCCACGTGCCGGGCCAGATCGTCCGCGCGGTGGCAGACCTCCACCACCCCGGGCAGCGCGGCAAGGCCCCGCAGCGGCGACTGTCGGGGAGCGGCCAGGACGACGGGCAGCTCACCGTCGACCCGGCCGCGCAGGGTCTCGATGATCGAGACGAGCGCGCTGCTCCGGCCCGATCCCACCGGACCCGCCACGACGAAGCTGCCGCCGAGCGCGCTGAGATCGACGTCGATCGGCGCGAGATGGTCACCGCCGACCACCGGCGTGCAGACGGCGTGACCCGCGGCCGGCGTGGCATACGCCGCCCGTGCCACCAGCGGAGTTGCCACGTCGCGCAGTCTGATCCGCTCGGGCAACGGGTCGAGTCGTCGCGGTCGTCGGTGCTCGGGCGTGCTCTCCCAGCGACGGCGGGCCTCGGCGGCGAGGTCGACGACGGCGGCGGCGTCGGAGCAGACGACCTGCACCTGCTCACCGGTGGCCGCCCACACCGCGCGGCCGGCGGGCATCCCCCGGGGCACGCGCCGGCGGTCCAGGCCGTAGACGGCGAAGTCCTCGTGGTCGGCCTGGCGCAGCACCAGCCGGGACTCGACCATGCCGCTGATGCGGTAGCTGAACCCGGAGCGGTCCGTGCTGAGGACGACGAACACCCCGGCGGACGGGCCATGACGCAGCAGCCGCTCGACGGCGTCGACGAGGCGACCGCCGTCGGTGTCGGCGTACCGAGCGTGAAACCCCTCGAGCTGGTCCAGCAGGACCACCAGGTACGGAAGCTGATCGGCCGGAGGTGCACAGGCGCGTTGCTCGGCCAGCGATCCCTGCCCGGCGGCGGCGAGCTGGCGCTGCCGGCGGGTGATCTCGCGGTCGAGGAAGGCGAAGAGTCGGTCGAGGCGGGCCAGGTCGGTGCCATCGACGACCGCGCCGGTGTGCGGCAGGGCGGCCAGGCCCCGCATGGCACCGTTCCCGCAGTCGATCGCGTAGAGGTGCACGTCCGCCGGGCTGCCGGTCTCGGCGAGGCCCGCGGCCAGCGTGCGCAACACGGTCGACCTGCCGCTGCGGACGGTCCCGGCGACAGCCAGCGCGCCGGTCCGTTCCAGATCGACGACAAAGAGGTCCTGAACCTGGTCCGCCGGCCGGTCCGCGAGCCCCAGCGCCACGGCAACCGGCGAGTCGCCACGTGGCACCGCCGCAAGGTCGGTTCTGGTCAGCAGCTCGGGCAGCGGGGGCAACCAGGGCCGTCGCGGTTCGGCCGCCCCGGTCTGCCGGGCGGCCGCCCGGACGTCGTCGATGATCACGTCGAGGTCGGTCCGGCCGGTCTGATCAGCCCGCTGCGGCTGCGATGGTGCACCGCCGGCGTCGGCGAGTCGCCGGGGCACGACCCGCGCTGGCCCGGCGGCGAGTGCGGCAGCCGGCCTGGGCCAGCCGACGCGCGCGGTCTGGAAGGCCGTCAGCTCGCGATGGCCGGTGCGCAGGTAGGCCCGGCCAGGTGTGCGGCTGGAGAGGTGGGCCGCGTCCGGCACGTCGACGACGTCGGTGCTGTCGGCCTGGCTGGTGACCCGCAGGCAGATCCGGAGGTTGACGTTGGCCCGCAGCTCCGGGGTGACCACGCCGGCCGGTCGCTGGGTGGCGAGGATCAGGTGCACGCCCAGGCTGCGGCCCCGCATGCCGATGCCGACCAGTCCCGGCACGAAGTNGGGTACCTCCTCGACGAGGGTCGCGAACTCGTCGACGACGATGACCAGCCGCGGCAGCCGCCCGGCCCCCGACACCCACAGCTCGTCCACGTCCTTGGCGCCGGCCGCCGCCAGCAGCCGTTCGCGGCGACGGAGTTCGGCGCTCAGCGACTCCAGCACCCGGCCGGCATGGTGACCGTCCAGGTCGGTCACGAGGCCGACGCAGTGGGGGAGCGCCGCGGCGGTGGCGAAGGCGCTGCCACCCTTGTAGTCCACGAGCAGAAACGTCAGGGCCTCCGGGGAGTTGCCCAGGGCGAGCGAGGCGACCATCGTCTGGAGCAGTTCGGACTTGCCCGATCCGCTGGTGCCCGCGACGAGCGCGTGCGGTCCGTCGCGGCGGAGGTCGGCCGTCAGCGGACCGTCCACACCGACGCCGAGCAGCATCTCGGTCGACTGCTCCCCGCCCCCAGCCCCGCCCCCAGCCTCCTGCCCGGGCCTGGCCCCGGCCGCCCAGCGCGCCAGCGTGGCGGCGGGTGAGGACTCGGTGAGACCGGCGAGTTCGACGTACCGCAGCGACTCGGGCAGTTCGGCGCCCGGCCCCATGCCACCGAGCAGCCGCAGCGGCCGCAGCGCCCGGGCGACGTGCTCGGCCAGCTCCCGCGGCATCCCGTCGGCGACGACACCGTCCACGGTTGCGGTGGTGGGCCGCCTGATCCGCAGCCGACTGCCCGCCGGGCCGTCGGCCGTCACGGTGGCCCGGCACTCGTCGGGCAGACTCGCTTCGTTCGCGTCGAGGCACACGGCGTACACCCCGACGGCGGGCCCGTCGCGGAGGACTTCGGTGAGGCCACGCAGCGCGCGCAGTCGCCGAGCGCCGTCCAGCAGCAGGACGTAACGGCGGCCGGCGGGACGCGGATCGGGCGGGCCGGCGGCCTGCCCGACACGCCGCTCCTCGATGAGCCGGCGCAGCTCGGCGAGCCTCGCCTCGGCCTGGTCCGCATCGACCCCGACCGATCGCCAGGGCGCCTCGGCGGCTGTCGACGACGGCCGTAGATGCGGCAGCCACGTCGTCCACTCCCAGTCCGTCGCGGTGTCCGGTTCGCCGGTCAGCAGCACCAGACCCACGGCGTCCGGATCGTGCAGGACGGTCACCTGGACGACCAGCGCCCGCGCCGCGGCCAGCACCGCGGGCCGGCATCCGGCCAGGCCGACGACGCCGGCGGTCGGTAGATCGATCGTGACCGGCACGAGCCGGCACATCGGCACGTCGACCGCCCCGTCCGGGTCGGCGATCCGGACGTCGAGGGCGCTGGTCGCCAGCCCGCACCGGAGCCGGAGGAAGTCGTCGCTGTCGACGCGCCGTTCCCACAGCCGGCCGGTCGGCGCGACGACGGTCGTCAGGAGCGTCGCCGGGTCGGGGAGCTGCGCTCGCAGGCGGAGCTCCTCGGCCTGGGCGAGCGTCGCGAGCTCGGCCCGCAGGGCGGCGAGCCGGTCGGCGTGGTCCCGTACCTGACGATGGTGGTCGGCACGCCCGGAGCGTCGGTCGCTCCAGACGTTCGCCACCAGCATCACGGGTGACAGCACCATGAAGACGAGGTAGTAGCGGGCGCCCGGCAGCAGCGCGAACAGTGCTCCGGCAACCAGCAACGGCATCGCCACCGACACCAACGGGAACCGGAACGCCCGCGGCTCCACCGGGGCCGCGGGAACGCCGAACGTGGGCTCCGGTCGAAGGTCCGGAATTCGTGGTGGTCGGTTGACCACGTACCCGGGACCGAGCGGGTCGGCGGTGAGGACGTCGCTGACCCGCGCTGATCGACGCAGCTCGAGCACCGTCTCACCGAGCTGGAACACGTCGCCGGCACGCAGCGCCACCCGGTCGTCGAGTCGGTAGCCATGCCAGGACACCCCGTTGCGGGAACCCGCGTCGGACAGTTCGACCCGGTCGGAGTCGATCGTCAGGATCGCGTGGTCCCGGCTCACCTCGGGATCGGACAGCACGATGTCGTTGCCCGGGTCGCGCCCCACCCGCACCTCGCCCGAGAGCGGCAGCGCCGCGGTGGACCCGGCGTGCAGCCCGCCGACCACGGCGAGCTGCCACTGCCCTTGCCCGGTCGGCTGTCCTTGCCCGGTCGGCTGTCCTTGCTCAGTCGACTGTTCTTGCCGGTTCGGCGGCGAAGCGGGAACGGGCCGGCCGAGTGCCACGACCGAGCCCGGGAGCAGCCCCGCGTCGGTGAGCGTCAGCGTGTCATCCAACGGCGCCGTACCCGCGTACAGCGCCTCGCCGGCACCGACGCGGCGGACATCGACGCGGCGGGCCGGTACTTCGTGGGTGGCGCCGCGGAACGTCCGCAGCGCCGACCGGACGTCGCCGACCCGGGTGTCCGGACCGATCGCGACGGAGACGACCTGCCGGTCTCCGCCGCGATCGACGAGTTCGAGGTCGAGGTCGAGGTCCATGGTGGTGGGCGGCTGTGCGCGTGGAGACGTCGCCTGATCGCCTTCAGGCGCCGGCGGCGGTCAGCGCCTCGGCGCGGCGGCGGACCTCCTCGGCGGCGGAGGTGAGCGCCGCGGACAGGCTGCGAAGGGCCGGCCGGTACTCCGATTCCCAGGAGGCGCGGAACCGGTCCGCGGCGCCGCCCTTCCAGTTGGCGTTGTGCACCTGGGTGGTCAGCTCCGACAGGAGCGTGTCGACCGCGCCGCTCTGCCGCTTGAGGCTCACATTCAGGCTGTTGAGATCGCCGATCTCGGCACCGATGACTGCCATCCGACACCTCCGGACTCGTGTTCCACAGACGGTCTGTGGCGCGATGCCGAGGCTAGGGAGAGCGGCGGCCGATGGGAATCGGGAACCCTTCCCATGGTTTCTAGCGCCGCAGCAGGTGCAGATCCTCCTTGGTGACCAGGCGCGTGGCGATGGCGTATTCGGCGAGGTTGGTGAGCGCGTTCCACCCCGTCAGGTTCGGTACGCCGGCGTTGGTCAGCCGGGTCCGGAGGTGCTCGATCCGCTTCACCAGCGTGGTCCGAGGCCAGTCGAGCCGGGCCGCCGCCGCGCCGTAGCTCTTCGGGTACGGGTCATGCCGGGGCGGGTCCTCGAGGTACCCCGCGAACAGCGCGACCATCGCCAGCCTGTCCGCGCTGTTCACCACCACGCCCTCGCCGGCCGATGTCGAGGTCCCGACCACGGCCGCGACCACCACCTGGTCCTTGCGGGGAACGGTCACCTGCAGCGAGTAGGTGCCGGCAGCGCCGTCCAGGACGACCCGCACCGGCGCCTCGACGGCGACTCGACGACCGGGCGGGACCACACTGCGGAAACCGAACTCGTCGACGACCGCGAACAGGCGCCGGCCGCTGTCGTTCGACAGCCACCAGGTGNCGCCCTCGTCGCAGAGAGACCCGGCAACGCGGGAGATCGCCGCGTCACCGATCGCCAGCCGTGCCGTGCAGTCGTGGGAGCGACCGAAGGTGAACCGCTCCCCCGGGACAAGCGGATACGAGTGACCGTCGAGCTCCACCTGACCGGCCATCTGAGGGAACCCCTTCCCGTTCTGCCGCAGCGTGCTGTGTCCGTATCATCGCCGCCAGCCCCGAGAGGAGATCTGTGAGCCCCGGATCGCGCACCGCCACCCCCGCCGCGGCCCGCCGGGTCCCGCGAACCGTCCGCCGGCTGGTGGCGTCGCGCGGAAGCCTGGTCCGTAGCCGCCTCGCCCTGTCGGCGGTGCTGCTCCTGGTCGTGGCCGGCGTCTCGACCGGCACCGGGTACCGGGTGTCGAAGTCGGTGCTCGGGAACGGGAGCGCGTATCTGCCGGCCGGCCACGGCATCGCCCACGCCAACGCGGCCGCCCGGCAACCTGACGCGCAGCTCGAGGGCTCGTTGGCGACCGGGCGGCAGCGGCTCGAAGTCGTACAGGCCGGCCGCCTGCTCTACGCGATCAACAAGGACACCGGGGTGGTGTCGCAGGTCGACACGTCCCGGATGACGGCGACCACCGTCGTCGACCAGGCGTCGGATCGCGGCGAGAGGTCCCTCGTGGCCGGCGGCCTGAACGCCTATGTCGTGTCGAAGACCGGCACCACCGGCTCGGTCGCCCTGCTCGGGCCCGGCCACGGTACGGGCAGACCCATCAGGCTGGAGAAGAAGATCGTCGGCCAGGTGGCGGACTCGGCGGGAACGCTGTGGATCCTGCTCGCGGACGGAAGCCTGGTCCAGGTGCGGGGCACCAGCCTGGTCGGCAGCCCCATCGACGTCGGCGGGGACACCCGGCTCCTGCTGACCCTCCTGCACGACCGGCCGGTGGTCGTACGCGCGGACGCAAACCAGCTCGTCGTCGTGCGGCCCGACAGCACGAAGCACCGCGTCTCGGCCACGCTGCCGACCGGCGTACCGATCCAGGTCTCGGCGCCGAGCGAATCCGCGACGGCGGTATGGCTGATCATCGTCCCGACCCGGCAGCTCATACGGGTCGACGTCGACAGCGAGACCGTCGGTGATCCGGTCGACCTGGGGCCGAGCGCGGACCCCCGGTACGGCGACCCGCTGGAGGTGCACGGCCGGGTCTATGCGCCCGACGACACGAACCACCAGGTCCTGAGGTTCGACGCGGCGTCCCTCACGAAAGCGGACCCGCTCCCGCTGCCAGCGAACGGTTCAGGGAACGTCGAGCTCAAGGTCGACGGCGGCTGGCTGTGGATCAATGATCAGTACGCGAGGGTCGCCACCGCGATCAACCCGGACGGCAGCAGCTTCAACATCGACAAGGGAGACGGCCCTGGACTCGGCGCGGGCGCGGCGGGCCTGCCTGGTCAGGGCGCCCCGTCACTGCCCGGCCCCGCGCTGCCTTCGACTCCACCCACGCCCGACTCCCCACCGGTGCCGCGGACCGTGCCGAACCCGTTCCGCCCGAGCACCCCGCCGACCCGTGCCCCGGAATCCGTCGCCCCGTCGGCAACTGCCCGGCAGACCGCTGCCCCGCCGGCCGCTGCCCCGCCGCCTGCCGCCCCGCCGCCCGCCGCCCCGTCGACCAGCGGACCGTTGGCCGACCGGCCAACGCAGCCGCTCGCCCCGGGACCGCTCGCCTCGGGACCGCTCGCCTCGGGACCGCTCGCCTCGGGGCCGCTCGGCGGGGGGCCGCCCGCGGCACAGTCGCCCGCCGTAGGACCCACCGGGCCGGTGGCGCCGAGCAGCGTCGGGCCGGGTGGACCTGGACCTGGCGGGGTGCCGAGGGTCGCGGTGCCCAACGTCATCGGTCTGAGNCAGACCGAGGCATGCGCCCAGCTGCGCTCGAAGCGTCTTGACTGTCGCCCCGAAGCCGACGGCAAGGGCGGTGGCGCCACCGGGTCCGTCGTCGACACCGACCCACCGGCCAGGACCTCGGTTCAGGAGAGGTACATCGTCGTCGTCCACTACCGGGATCGGATTACGGTGCCGGGCCTCACCGGGAGCACCGTGGCCGCGGCGTGCGGGACCGTGAGCGATCTGGGGCTGACCTGCGTCCAGGCGCCCTCAGGGCTCGCCGCGAGTGCGGCCGGGCTCAACATTGTCACTGCCCAGACGCCAGCGGCCGGTGCGCGGGTCGACACCGGTGGACAGGTCTCCGTCACGTTTCCCAACCAGATCGCGGTGCCCCAGCTCACCGGCCTGGCCGCCGATGACGCCTGCAACCAGGCGAAGGCGGTGGGCTTCGTCAACTGCAGCGGGACCGACATCGGCCCTGCACCGGCCGGCCAGGCCCCGGCGACCGTCGTCAACCAGACGCCGGCGGTCGGCACGGGAGCGGCACCGACCGGCCCGATCACCGTGCAGTACTACGGGACCGCGCAGATCACTGTTCCCGACCTGACGGGGATGAGCCCCGCGGCCGCCCAGGCGGCGCTTACCAGCAAGGGCCTCGTACCCGCCCCTTCGCCGGACGAGGTCACCAACCAGCCGAACGTGGTCCATTCCCAGAGTCCGGCCGCCGCAACGGCGGTGGCGTCCGGTACGCAGGTGCAGTACGTCTACGAGGATGCCGCGCCGGTGCCGCTGTATCTGCACAAGCGGGCGGGGGATCCGTTCTACCTGTTGAGCACGGAGGCAAGCGTGGCGGGTTACAGCAACCAGCGCAGCCTCGGCAACGTCTTCCCCGCCTCGTCGCCGGGCGGCGGGACCACCGCCGTCTACCGTTACCGCTGTGACAATGTCTGCGGATCCGGGACTACCTACTACTTCTCGATGAGCAATGTTGCCAGCTTCAATCCGGGCTGGGTCAACGACGGGGTCGCCTTCTACGCCTATGCGCAGCCGCCGGCGGGTGCCTCGTCGATTGCCGCCATGTTCAGCCCTGGGGACAGTTCCTGGGTCTGGGCTGTCGATCCCTCGTCCGAACACGACATCTACGCCGGCCGGGGGTACACCAGCGGGAACAACTTCACGCTGGGATACGTCTGGCCGTGACGTGCCACCAGCCCTCGGGCGGTGGTTGCCACGCACTGCCGCGGCAACCGCCCGAGGGCCGGCGGGGCGATATTCCGCATTCCGCAACCCAAAAATTCCGCAACCCAAACGCGAAGCGCTCAGGGCAGGGGCAGGAGCGGCAAGCTCGGTGGCAGCGGGAGCCAGGGGGCGGGGCCGTCGGTGTGCGAGGCGCCCGGTGACGGCAGATCCTGCACAAGGTCCTCGGCCCCGTCCAGGACCGAGTCGGCCGCGTCTGTGAACGCGTCGACGGCTCTCCCGAAAAATCCGGGTTTCGGCGGTGGCGGCGGTGGCGGGGGAGGCGGGGGAGGTAGCTCGGGCATTTCGACCGGCGGCTGGCACTGGTCCAGTTGCTCGTTGGCGGTCTGCCTGACCTGGTCCGCGATCTGCCCGTCGAGGATGTCGGTGAGGGCCTCCTCCATCGGCTTCAGCCCCGCCTTCGCGCCGCCCATTGCGGCGGCCGCGGACTCGTGGATCAGGTTCTGCACCGGGTCGTCGAGCGGGCACTCGAAGTTCTCCACGACCTGCCGCAGCTTCACGGCCAGCCCGCTCGGCAGTCCTCCCGGCTTGCCGGCGGCGTCCGCCAGCTCGGCGAGCACGGCTCGGGCGCGCACGTCCCGTCCGAGTCCCTGGACCGCGGTGCCCGCCCGTCCCATGGCCGCGCCGAGCCGGTCCAGGGCGGCGTGCACCTGTCGGGCCACGGCCGGCGGCAGGTCGAAACCGTCGGCCAGGGTGGGTATCGTCGCGCCCATCCGGTGCGAGACCTCGGTGGCGGTGTCCAGGTCGTCGGCGACGCCGCGCATCGATCGTGGCTCGAGCCGGAGGTACTCGCTCATGCCCGTCCCCGGCGGTTCTGGTCCCGGACGGCATCCTCGTAGGCGTCCGAGCGGCGCTGCCACGCCGCCTGGTCGCTCGCGAGTTCGTCGGCCGCACGGCTCAGCAGGGTGGCGAGGTCCCACAGCGCGTCGCGGACGGGCAGGACCACGTCCTGCCACCGGCTGACGGCGTTGTTTATGTAGTTGGCGGACCGACCCGTCCACAGCTCCGACCCCACGACGGCATGCACTCTGCCCGCCGCGTGAACCTTGTCGCCGAGTGCCTNGGCATACGCTTCGCATATCGCNGCAAGAGCATCGCAGTCGCCCGGGGTGCCGGGCGGTTTCGGCCCAGGTGGAACAGTCAACCCAAACGGAAAACCCATGGTGCGACGTTAGGGCTGCTCGATGTGCGGCGTCGACGGTAANCCCTACCCAGCGAATGCCACCCAGGCCGGCACCGCTGCCCGACGGATGGAGACGCGGATGAGCATGGCCCCGGGGACGGGCACGGGCACGTGGACGGGCGCGGAGTCGCCCGCGCTGCACGTTGCCGATCGCCACGAGCTGATCCGCGTGCAGGGTGCGCGGGAGAACAATCTCAAGGACGTCAGCATCGAGATCCCGAAACGCCGGCTGACGGTGTTCACCGGCGTCTCCGGCTCGGGCAAGAGTTCGCTGGTGTTCGGCACGATCGCCGCGGAGTCGCAGCGGATGATCAACGAGACGTACAGCGCCTTCGTGCAGGGTTTCATGCCGACGCTGGCGCGTCCCGAGGTCGACGTGCTCGAGGGGCTGACGACCGCGATCATCGTCGACCAGCGGCGGATGGGCGGCGACGCCCGCTCCACGGTCGGCACCGTCACCGATGCGGGCGTGCTGCTGCGCATCCTGTTCAGCCGGCTCGGGCGGCCGCACATCGGCCCGCCGGGCGCGTACTCCTTCAACGTCCCCTCGGTCCGGGCGAGCGGTGCGATCACGGTCGAACGCGGTGCCGCCAAGGCGGTGAAGAAGACCTTCACCCGCACCGGTGGCATGTGTCCGCGCTGTGAGGGCCGGGGCGCGGTCACCGACTTCGACCTGACGCAGTTGTACGACGACAGCAGGTCGATCAACGAGGGTGCGCTCATCGTCCCCGGCTACAGCGTCGACGGCTGGTACGGGCGCATCTTCGGCGGCTGCGGCTTCTTCGACCCGGACAAGCCGATCCGCCGGTTCACCAAGCGGGAGCTGCACGACCTGCTGTACAAGGAGCCGACCAAGATCAAGGTCGACAACGTCAACCTGACCTACGAGGGCCTGATCCCGAAGATCCAGAAGTCGTTCCTGGCGAAGGACGTCGACGCGCTGCAGCCGCACGTCCGCGCGTTCGTGGAGCGGGCGGTGATCTTCACGACCTGCCCCGACTGCGGCGGCAGCCGGCTCAGCGAAGCCGCTCGATCATCGAAGATCAACGGGATCAGCATCGCCGACGCCTGCGCGATGCAGATCAGCGACCTCGCCGGGTGGGTGCGCGAGCTGGCCGAGCCGTCGGTGGCGCCGCTGCTCGCGGCGCTGCACCACACCCTCGACTCGTTCGTGGAGATCGGGCTTGGCTACCTCGCGCTCGACCGGCCGTCGGGCACGCTGTCGGGTGGCGAGGCGCAGCGTGTCACGATGATCCGCCACCTCGGCTCCTCGCTCACCGACGTCACCTACGTCTTCGACGAGCCCACCATCGGCCTGCACCCGCACGACATCGCGCGGATGAACGACCTGCTGCTGCGGCTGCGGGACAAGGGCAACACGGTGCTCGTCGTGGAGCACAAGCCGGAGACGATCGCGATCGCCGATCACGTCGTCGACCTCGGCCCCGGCGCCGGCACGGCGGGCGGCACCGTCTGCTTCGAGGGAACCGTCGCCGGGCTGCGGGCCAGCGGCACCCTCACCGGCCGCCATCTCGACTACCGGGCCGCCCTCAAGGAGACGGTGCGCACGCCCACCGGGCGGCTCGCGATCCGCGGCGCGACGGCGAACAACCTGCGCGACGTCGATGTCGACATCCCGCTCGGGGTGCTGGTCGTCGTCACCGGCGTCGCCGGCTCCGGCAAGAGCTCGCTCGTGCACGGGTCGCTGCCGGCCCTGTTCGGGTCGGCCGGCGCGGGCGGGGGGGCCGGGTCCACGCGGGGCGGCGACGGCGAGGCGGTCGTCGGGGCGGTCGTCGGTGCGCTGGTGTCGATCGACCAGACCGCGATCCGCGGCTCGCGCCGGAGCAACCCGGCGACGTACACCGGACTGCTCGACCCGATCCGCAAGGCGTTCGCGAAGGCCAACGGAGTGAAGCCGGCGCTGTTCAGCGCCAACTCCGAGGGCGCCTGCCCCACCTGCAACGGCGCCGGCGTCATCTACACCGATCTGGCGATGATGGCCGGCGTCGCCACCACCTGCGAGCAGTGCGAAGGGAAGCGGTTCGAGGCCTCGGTGCTGGACCACCACCTCGGCGGCCGCGACATCAGCGAGGTGCTCGCGATGTCGGTGACCGAGGCCGCGGAGTTCTTCGGCGCCGGCGAGGCGCGCACGCCGGCCGCGCACGCCGCCCTCGGCCGGCTCGCCGACGTCGGGCTCGGCTACCTCGGCCTCGGCCAGCCGCTCACCACGCTGTCCGGCGGCGAGCGGCAGCGGCTCAAGCTGGCCACCCACCTGGCCGCCAAGGGCGGTGTCTACGTCCTCGACGAGCCGACCGCCGGCCTGCACCTCGCCGACGTCGAGCACCTGCTCGGCCTGCTCGATCGGCTCGTCGACGCCGGCCGGTCGGTCATCGTCGTCGAGCACCACCAGGCGGTCATGGCCCACGCCGACTGGATCATCGACCTCGGCCCCGGCGCCGGCCACGACGGCGGCCGGATCGTCTTCGAGGGCACCCCCGCCGACCTCGTCGCCGCCCGCTCCACCCGCACCGGCGAGCACCTCGCGGCCTACGTCGGCGCCTGACCGGCGCCTGTCCGTCTCGGCTGTGAGTGAATTGGCATTTCCGCTGGTTAACGTCCGATCGGACCTGCGTGCGCCATATGACCGGTATGTCTGCGAGAATCGCGCCGCTGGGATGCTGAACGCAGGGAGGGCGGCGGGCGTTGGCGAGAAGGCTGGGAAGTTCCTACACCCTGGACAAGGTGATCGGTCGGGGTGCGATGGGCGAGGTGTGGCGGGGCCGCGACGAGAGCGGCGCGCCGCTCGCCTTCAAACTCCTGCTGCCGGAGCTCATGGTGGACCCGCAGATCGTCGCCCGGTTCATGCGGGAACGCTCGGTGCTCCTCCGGGTCGACTCACCCTTTGTCGTGCGGGTCCGGGATCTCGTCGCCGAGCGCGGGGACCTGGCCATCGTCATGGACTTCATCGAGGGTTCCGACCTGCGTCGTGAACTGATACGGCGCCGAACGGTCCCACCCTCGGAAGCCGTGGCGACGATTGTCGACATTCTGACAGGGCTCGATGCCGCACACGCGCTCGGCATCATTCATCGTGATCTCAAACCCGAGAACGTGCTGCTCGACCGGCATGACGGCGGGTATCGCCCGAAGATCTCGGACTTCGGGATCGCCAGGCTGACGGACGCGTCGACGCGGCTGACCATCGGGCAGGGCCTGCTCGGTACTCCGCTCTACATGGCACCCGAGATGATCGAGGAAGGCGTCGCCGGTCCGCCCGCGGACATCTATGCCGCGGGGCTCATGCTCTACGAGCTGCTGTGCGGGGTCACGCCGTTCACCGGGCGAGCGCCGCTGGCGATCCTGCGGGCGCACGTCGACCTCCTGCCCGGCCGCCCGCCGAACCTCAGCGACGAACTGTGGTCCGTCCTCGCCGCCATGCTCGCCAAGGACCCGGCGGCGCGGACCGGGGCCGATCAGTTACAGGCTCTCCTGCCGGACCTGCACGGGTTGCCCGCGAGCCCGCCACTGGCCACCCCGCCGCTGGCCACGCTGACGCCGGGTAGCCTGCCGCCGGCCACTCTGCCGCCTGGCACCGAGTCGCCTGGCACCGAGTCGCCTGGCACCGAGTCGCCTGGCACCGAGTCGCCTGCCGCCGAGTCGCCTGCCGCCGAGTCGCCCGCCACCTCGTCGCCTGACATCACGCCGCCCCCGTCGGTCGGCAACGGTGTGCCGGACGAGCAGGTGCCAGTGCCGCCGTCGGCATCCGCATCGCCCCCGCCGGGCGACGCCGATGCGAGCGGCTCCGGCCCCGACCGACCTGGGGATGCCACCGCCGGGCCGAGCGGGCGGCACCGACGTCGCCTCTTCGTCGTCGCCCTCGGCATCGTCGTGCTGATCGCGGCCACGGCTGCGGCCGTCGTGTCGACCACCGGCTCGTCGTCCGACCCGTCCAAGCGGCTCCTGACCCAGGCACGGGCCAGGGACCAGCAGGCGATGGCGGGGCAGCCCGCCGCCGCGGCCAGCCCGAGTCCCGGTGCCTCCGCTCGCGCCGACGGCGCCGGGCCACCGGCACCGACATCGATGCCGGCATCCGCGTCGACACCGGTACCGGCCTCCGGACTGGCACCGGCCTCCGGACTGGCACCGGGGTCCGCACCGGTACCGGCGTCCGGACTGGCGCCGGCGTCCGGGCTGGCGCCGGCGTCCGGGCTGGCGCCGGGGTCCGCGGCGGCACCGGCACAGGCGGCCGCCAGGCCCGCGGCGAACCCGACGGCCCTGCCCCCGCCGCGCGCGGCCGGTCCCGTCGCCGCGGCGCCGCCCGCGGCCGCCGCCGCCGCGCCCGCGCAGGGCGGCCTCGGCAGGACCTACGCCGACGTCGCGACCCATAGCTGCCTCGACAGCAATGAGCAGGGGCAGGTCTACACGATGGGCTGCAATCAGGGTAATTACCAGCATTGGGTGTACGCGGCCGGGAATGGTGGGGTGCGGCTGAGGAATTTCCAGACCAATAACTGCGTGGGCAGCAGGGTGAATCCCGCGCCGGACGGAACCAGATACCAGGGCACGGTGTACGCCGCCGGCTGCGACGGCGGGGCCGCGCAGCTCTGGACCATGTCCAGCGACAGTGCTGGAGTGACCTTCCGAAACGCCGCCACCGGTGAATGCCTGGACAGCAACGCCGATGGGCGCGTCTACACCCAGGGTTGCAACAATGGCGACTACCAGCGCTGGGGCTAGTACTACAGCGACAGTGGTCGGTGTGTGATCTCTTGCTTCGAGTGCGGCGTGGTGTGGACGGAAGAGCGGCCACCGTGTGTTTCTCCATGTTTTNTGAGAACAAAGNGAGAGACCGCGGTGGCCGCGGCTCAGAGTGTATCCGAGGTGGATGTAGCGATGTGGGAGGCGGGGCTGGAGGAGCTGTTCGGCCGGGTGGAAGGCTGTTTCCGGTCTGATCAGCCCCGGGCGCAGGCGCGGGCGTATGTGGCGGGGTTGTTGTCTCGGACCGAGCGGAAGAACGGGTGGACGCTGGCGGAGTTCAGCCGTGAGTCCGGGCCGCAGAAGATGCAGCGGTTGTTGAACGAGTACGCGTGGGACGCCGACGGGGTACGCGACGTGGTTG
>NZ_LJPA01000030.1:0-106639 GCF_001414035.1 Frankia sp. ACN1ag
GTGGTGGTGTCGTGGGCGAGGGTGACCTGCCGGCGGGCGTCGCGGGTGGTCAGTCGCAGCCGGTCCCGTAGCCAGCCGGCGAGATCGGTGGCGCCGTGGCGGACGGCGAACCCACGGTCCTGGGCCTCCACGAACAGCAGGCCCCGCGCCGCGGCGACCCGGCCGGTCAGCCGGCACATCCCCTCGATCAGTCCTGCCAGTTCCCCGTCCGACAGCTGCCAGGCCTGCGCGGCCAGCAGCCCGTCGAGGTGGCGGGAGATCGTCGCGAGGCGGGCNGGCGGGTCAGGGCCGTCCCCGAGGTCGTCGTCGAAAACCATGGGTCGACGGTAGAACAACACACCCCGGATGTCGAACACATGTTCGTACGCTGTGGGCGGAGACGGCACGGGAACCAACCCTCACTTGCACGTCCCGCGCGAACAACGCCAACCACAACGACCGGATCTGGCCGCCACACCCTTCGCGGTCCGTGGGCGGTACCGGCTCTCGACGGGTGTACTGGCGCGCCGAGTCTCCCGGCAGCCACCCAGGAAGGGCGACCGTGGCAGCAGCCGACGTCCGCGGCAGCAGAGCTGGGTGGCGTCGTTGGAGGGTAGGCGTCGCAGGCAGGCGGCGCGGAAAGGCGGGCGCCGCGGGTGAGGCGGGCGGGCGGCGCGGGTGGGAGAACATCGGCGCGGCCGGGGGAGGTGGACGGCCGGCCGCCTCCCCCGGGCACAGGCAGTGCGCGGCTAGGGATGCGCGGCTAGGGGATCCGTACCGTCGGCGCGTCCAGGTCGACGCCCGCCTGGTCGGACGGCCGCATCCGCCCTGCCGGCAGGACGCTCCTGGCCGGTTGACCGCTCCCCGCCGGGTGGCCGTTCTCGGCCGGGTGGCTGTTCTCGGCCGGGTGGCTGTTCTCAACCGGATGGCGGATCTCCCTCGAACTGCTGCTTCCTGCCGGAACAGCAGCGCCGTCGGTGTGGGCACCGCCGTCGGTGATGGCACCGCCACCGATGGTGCCGCCGTCCGCGGTGGGGCCGGCGGCGGCCTCGGCGGCGAGCATCGTCTCGACGTGGACATACCGCGCGCCGCGCAGCAGGGAGGCGACGGCTGCGATCAGCGACATGGCGATGGCCAGCGAGAACACGATGATCAGGCCGTGGTGGAACGGCGAGGCGATCAGGTGCGGGAAGAACTCCTTGCCGGTCAGCGCCTGGGCGTTCGCCGCGGGAAGCTGGTGCAGGGTGCCGTCGCCGAGCAGGTTCTGCATCGGGTTGTAGCCGAGGAAGGCGGCGAACAGGCTGCCGACCGGCGGCAGGTTCGCCACCCGGTCGGTGACGTCGGCGGGCACGCCCTGCGCGGCCAGCCCACTGTGCAGCGAGTGCGGCAGCGTCGAGGACAGCCCGGCGATCATCAGGGAGAAGAACAGGCCGATCGACAGGACCTGGCCGGAGTTCATGAAGGTCGCGCGCATCCCGGACGCGCCGCCGCGGGCTGCCGCGGGCACGGCGTTCATCACCGCGGTCGTGTTCGGCGCGGAGAACAGGCCCGAACCGATCCCGTTGAGGACCAGCAGCGCCGCGAACGCCGGGTAGCTGAAGTCCGTCGGCAGCAGCAGCAGGCCGACGAAGGTCGCCGCGACCAGCGTCAGGCCGCCGGTGGCGAAGGCGCGGGCGCCGAACCGGTCGGACAGGAAGCCCGACACCGGGCCCGCCACCAGGAACCCGATCGTCAGCGGCAGCAGGTAGATGCCCGCCCACAGTGGCGTGTCGACGTAGTCGTAGCCGTGCAGCGGCAGCCAGATCCCCTGCAACCAGATGATCAGCATGAACTGCATCCCGCCGCGGGCGATCGAGGACAGCAGGACCGCTGCGTTGCCGGCGGTGAACGCCCGGATCCGGAACAGCGCCAGGTTGAACATCGGCTGCGCGGTGCGCCGTTCGATGAGGACGAACGCGACCAGGACGGCGGCGCCGCCGATCAGTGCGGCGAGCACCTTCGGGTTCAGCCAGCCCATGTCGTGGCCGCCGTAGGGCTGGATGCCGTAGGTGACGCCGGCGAGCAGCGCGGTCAGCCCGACCGCGAAGGTGATGTTGCCCCACCAGTCGATCCGCGCGGGTGCGCGCCGGCCGGTGTCGCGCAGGCTGCGGTAGGACCAGATCGTGCCGGCCACGCCGATCGGCACGCTCACCCAGAACACCGCGCGCCAGTTCCACTCCGACAGCAGTCCGCCGGCGACCAGCCCGATGAAGGAGCCGGCGAGCGCGGCGACCTGGTTGATGCCCAGCGCCATGCCGCGCTGGCGGGTAGGGAAGGCGTCGGTGAGGATGGCCGTCGAGTTGGCCATGAGCATCGCGCCGCCCACGCCCTGGACGACCCGCCAGCCGATCAGCCACAGCGCCCCGGACGAGCCCTGCCAGGGGGTCAGAGCCAGCCCGATCGAGGCGACGCTGAACACGGCGAAGCCGGCGTTGTAGATCCGGACCCGGCCGAACATGTCGCCGAGCCGGCCCAGCGTCACCACCAGCACGGCGGAGACGAGCATGTAGCCCATCAGCATCCACAGCAGGTAGCTGACGTTGCCCGGCTGCAGGGGATCGAGGTGGATCCCGCGGAAGATCGCGGGTAGGGAGATGATGACGATCGAGCTGTTGACCGTCGCCATCAGTACCCCGATGGTCGTGTTCGACAGGGCGATCCAGCGGTATCCCGAGTGGTCGTCCTGGTGTGGCCGGCGCGCTGCGTCGACCGGAGTCCCCGCTGTCGTGGACATCCGGCGCTGCTCCCTCCATCACCGATGCGGGCCGGGCCCGCCGCTGCGGGCGGTGCCGGGCGTGCTGCATGGCATGGGCGCGAGGCGGGTCGGCCGGGGGCCGGGAGGCATCTCGTCGCTGCGGTGAGGGGCCTGGGTACCTTCTGCGTCGGGCGTGTGCCCGCTGCGTCTGGCGCATGCCTTTGGTCGGGTCGACCGTGTGCCCCGCGTCCACGTCGGATAGTTGCTTGACTCATACTAACAACCGCGCCTGTCGATCGGCATTCCCACCGCTGGGATCGCATTGCGGCTCGAAGCGGCACACGTCGACGCCGGAGCGTCCTACATTGCTCGCTGGACGGATCGAGGCTCGCTGGACGGATCGAGGTTCGTGGGTCGGATCGAGGTTCGCGGGACGGATCGAGGCCGGCGCGAGGAGAGCGAGGCGACGTGGCGACCGATGTCGAGGGCACGTTGGCGGCCGACGACTACGACGAGTTCGGACTGCTACACGAGAACGCCGAGGAACTGGGCCTGCCGTTCGCGGGCCGGCCCGACGTCAGCCGCGGCTACGTCGACCTGGCGGCCGACCGACGGCTGAGCTACATCCGCTGGGGCACCGCCGATCCCGAGGTGGTGTTCCTGCACGGCGGCGCGCAGAACGCCCACACCTGGGACTACGTGGCGCTCGCGCTGGGCCGGCCCGCGGTGGCGTTCGACCTGCCCGGCCACGGCCGGTCGTCCTGGCGCGCCGACCGCGACTACGGTCCGTGGCGCAACGTCGAGGCGTTGGAGGCGGCGCTGCCGGCCGTGGCGCCGAACGCGGCGGTCGTGGTGGGCATGTCGCTCGGCGGCCTGACCGTCACCCATCTCGCCGCGACGCGCCCCGACCTCTGTCGCCGCGCGGTGATCGTCGACGTCACCCCGCAGGTCAACGACCCGAGCCGGACGATGACGACGGCCGAACGCGGCTCGGTGGCGCTCGTCTCCGGACCGCCGACCTACGCCTCGTTCGAGGAGATGGCCGACGCCGCGGTGGCGCTCAGCCCGCTGCGGGCCGCCGCCGGGGTGCGCCGCGGGGTGCGCCACAACGCCCGCCGGCTGCCGGACGGCCGCTGGTCCTGGCGGTACGACCTGTTCGGCCCGCCCCCGCCGGGAACCCCGGACTGGCTTGACTTCACCTCGCTGTGGGAGGAGGTCGACACGATCACCGTGCCGGCGCTGCTCGTGCGGGGCGGCGAGTCGAAGTACGTCCACGACGCCGACGTCGCCGAGTTCCGCCGCCGCCTGCCGGCCCTGCGCTACGCCCTCGTCGATGGCGCCGGCCACGCCGTGCAGAGCGACCGACCCCTGGAGCTCGTCACCCTGATCCGCGACTTCGCCTTCCCGGCCTGACCGACTCCAGCCCCTGCCCGGCTCCAGCCCCTGCCCGACCCCAGCCCCTGCCCGACCCCAGCCCCTGCCCGACCCCAGCCCCCAACCGCCCCAGCCCCTGGACCGACTCCAGCCCCTGCCCGGCTCCGCACCCTGACCGGGAGCGCACCCGCACCCCCACTCGGGCTGCGGGTGTCCGGCCTGCCCGTGGTCGATGTCACCCAGCGCAGCGGGATTGTGCAGGGTAGATTCACCACTGGCTTTACTGTGTAAAGGGTGACGGGTTATGCCGCGGGCGCGGCCCAGAAGGGCGGTGCGCCGCTGCGGCGTGCCGCCCGACCGGGCTCGGAGGTCCAGATGCCGTCTCCCGTACGACCGCTGCCGGCACTCGCCGAGCTGACCCCGCCGCCGGGTAGTCCACACCGGGGCGCCCCGCCGCGCGTGCCCGGATCGGTGCGCCGCACCAGCCATCTCAACGTGACCTGGCCCGACGGCTTCGGGTCCCCGATGCACCTGCACGCCGGCGCCCGCGACCTCGTGACCGGGCGCGACAGGCAGGCGACGGTGGTCGACTCCGCGCAGCTGCGCGTCACCATCGACAGCACCCGGACGCTGCGTTCCGTCACCAGTGTGCCCCCGCGCAAGGCCCTGGACGGCCTGATCGGGCAGAGTGGTGGCCGCGGCTACCGTGCCCGCCTGCGCGAACTGGTCCCCGAGGACGTCGCCACCGGATCGCCGCTGCACTTCCTGCTCGACGACATGCCCGGCGCGACCCTCGTGGCGCCGATCGCCTGGCGGCTGTGGCCCCGCGAGCAGGAGAAACTGACGGAGTTCGCCGCGTCGACGGCGGCCAGCCGGGTCGAGGCGATGCGGGAGGTCTGCTCGGGATGGCGGGCTGACGGCGCCCCGCTGGAGCGGATGGCCCAGGGCGGCGGGTTGGAACAGAACCTCGTGCCCGCCCATCCGTTGGAGCAGCCCGACGACCCGCTGGCCTGGCACCGGATGCCGGCGCCGTCCGGCGATTCGGCGATGTTCCGCCGCCGGCGCCGGGTGGACGTGGTCGCGCCCGAGCCCGGGACGCCCCACGGCCTGCTCACCGTCGACTCGATGTTCCGGGACAGCATGTGGAGCCCGCAGGGGGTGGAGACGGTCGTCCACGAGTACGGCGTGCACGCCACCGTCGACCCGGCCACCATGCGGCTCGTCGGGCTGCGCGCGGACCCGCGGGTGCTGCCCTTCGAGACCTGCCCGTCGGCCGCCGACAACGTCGACCTGCTGCTCGGCGAGCCGATGCGGACCCTGCGGGCCCGGGTCATCCGACTCGTCGTCGGCACCGACGGCTGCACCCACCTCAACGACGCGCTGCGGGCGCTCGCCGAGGTCCCCGTCCTCGTCGACCACCTCGTCACCACCGGCCGCATCGACTGACCGACCGGGGTCGGACGATCGTCCGGTCCGTGGGGGCGCCGGTTTTATACTGACCGCGGGGCGTTCCCCGGGGGTGCCGGGGAGGGTGGCGGCGCCCGGCGACGTCGACGTGTCTCGGGTGGTGAGGTGGCGGCAGGTGCCCGTCCGGCTACGGCGCGCGGCGCGCAGGCGTCCGGCGCGCCGGCCGGTGCGGTGCGGGCCCTGGGGGTCGACGACATCGTCGCCGCCGCCCTGCGGGTGGGGACTCACCGGGGGTTCGAGGCGCTGACCATGCGCGCGCTCGCCGAGGAGCTCGGGGTGTCCGCCATGGCGGCCTACCACCACGTTGCCAGCAAGGACGCGCTGGTCGACCTGGTCATCGACGCGGTCCTCGCCGGCGTCGAGATTCCCCCGCCCGACCTCGGCGACTGGGACGTGCGCCTGTGCGAGCTGCGCCGGCGCTGCGCCGCGGCCCTGGAGGCGTGGCCGGGTGTCGACGTCCTGGTCTACGGCCGCCCCCCCACCACCCAGGGGTGGCGGATCATGGACGGTTACCTCCAGATCCTGCTGGACGCCGGCCTGACGCCGAAGAACGCGCTGCTCGGCTTCAACGTCCTGCACGACTACGGCATGGCCCGGTCGATCCAGCGCCGGCTGCGCGAGGGCGCGGGTACCGGTGTCCCGAGCGACCGGCCCGCGCAGTGGCCGGCGCTGAGCCGGGTGGAGGCGATGTGGTCGCAGGTCCACGGACGCGACCTCACCGCCTTCGCCGACACCCTCATCGTCGACGGCCTGCGCGCCCTGCTCGCCAGACAGCACGCCGCTCCCGACACCCCCTGACCACCCGCCCACTCGTCCAGGTGGAGATCGGCATGGGCTCGGGGGTCCGCCCCGGCCCGGCCCGCCCCGCGGTGCGGTTCCGCGGAACCTCCTGACTGTCGGGGCCGGACCGCGCCCTCATCCGGACGGCGTGCTGATCCGGGCGCGCCGATCGCAGCGGAGGGGCCGAAACGCCCGCCGCGGCGGCGATGGTCCCCGGGAGGTCCGTCGCCGCCGTGGCGGGCAGGGTCAGCCGTTGTCGTGCCCGGCATCGTCGTGCCCGGCATCGTCGTGTCAGCCGTTCGTGCTGGTGGCGGTCAGGTCGTAGACCGTCTGACCGCCCACCGTGGTGGCGGTGAAGTGCGCCGCAACCCAGGTGGCGATCGCGGTGCCGGTGCCCGTGGCACGGTCGCCGCCCATCCCGCCGCCCATGCCCCCGCCGCCGGCCAGGAAGTAGTGGATCTTCCCGTCGGCGACCCACTGCTGGAACTGGGCCAGGGTGGGCGCCGGGTCGCTGCCGTCCCAGCCGCCGATCGCGATCACGGACTGCCCGCTGGCCAGTTCGAGCTGCGCCGCGCTGGTCGCGCCGCCCGTCGTGGCCGCGGCCCACGTGGTCGTCGACCGCGCCAGCAGCGCCGTCAACGCCGCGTTCGCGGACTGCTCGCCGCCGCCTCCGCCCGCCGCCATCCCCCCGGCCGTCGAGGTGCCGCCGGTCGTGGACGTGCTGCCGGCCGTCGAGGTGCCGCCGGTCGTGGATGTGCTGCCGGCCGTCGAGGTGCCGCCCGCCGTGGACGTGCTGCCCGCCGTGCTGGTGGTGCCGGTCGTGGTGGTGCCGCTGGTCGGGGTGGTGCCGGTCGGCGGGGTGGTGCCGGTCGGCGGGGTGCCGCCGGCACCGAAGCGTCCGCCGTTGCCGCCGGGGCCACCGCCCATGGCGGCGCTGGACGGTCCCGAGGTGGGGATCGAGCCGGTGTGCGGATGCGCGGCGGTGCTGACGGCGTAGGCGGTGCTGCCGGCGCCGACGGTGAGCACCGCCGCGGTGGCGAGCACCGCGGTCACCCGGGTGAAGCGGGCCGCGCCGGCGACCAGCGCGGCGGCCAGGGCCAACGCGGCGACCAGCACGATCCAGCGCAGCGCCGGCAGCCAGGTCGGCACCCGGTCGAGCAGCACGAAGCTCCACCCGCCGGTCAGCGCGATCATGGCGGCGAGTGCCGCCCGCGCCGGGAACTGGTCGCGGTCGCGCCACAGCGCGGTCCCGCCGGCGGCGACGAGCGCGGCGATCGCCGGCGCCAGGGCCACGGTGTAGTAGGGATGGATGATCCCGCTCATGAAGCTGAACACCAGCCCGCTGACGACGAGCCAGCCGCCCCACAGCACCAGCGCGGCCCGCGCCGGGTCGGTGCGGGGTGCCCGCCTGGTTCGCCACAGTCCGACGACCAGCACGAGCAGCGCCGCGGGCAGCAGCCAGGAGATCTCCGAGCCCATGCTCGACCCGAACAGCCGGGTGATCCCGGTCGCGCCGCCGAAGCCGTTGTTCCCCCCGCCGCCCATCCCGCCCCCGCCGCCGCCGGCCCCGCCGCCGCCGGCCCCGCCGCCGGAGGAGCCGAGGATGCGGCCGAGACCGTTGTAACCGAGGGCGAGCTGCAGCAGGCTGTTGTCGGTGGAACCGCCGATGTAGGGGCGTGACGACGCCGGCCACAGGTCGACCAGGGCGACGTACCAGCCGGCCGAGACGACGATCGCCCCGGCCGCGCCAGCCAGATGCAGCACCCGGCGTCCCAGGCCCGTCGGCGCGGCGACCAGGTACGCCAGGCCGAGTGCCGGGACGACCAGGAACGCCTGCGCCAGCTTGGTGAGGAAGCCGAAGCCGAGGCAGGTCCCGGCGAGCATCAGCCAGCGTGCGCTGGCCCGCTCGGTCGCCCGGACCGTGCAGTAGGCCGCGGCGACGAGGAGCAGCACCAGCAGGGCGTCCGGGTTGTTGAAGCGGAACATCAGGGCGGCGACCGGCGTCAGTGCGAACGCGGCGCCCGCGAGCAGCCCGGCGGTGGCGCTGGCGCTGCGCCGGACCGTCGCGTACAGCAGCCCGACGGCCGCGACCCCCTCCACCGCCTGCGGCGCGAGCACGGACCAGGAGGAGAAGCCGAAGACCCGCGCGGACAGCCCCGAGATCCACAGCGCCGCCGGCGGCTTGTCGACGGTGATGGCGTTGCCGGCGTCCAGGGAGCCGAACAGCAGCGCCTTCCAGCTCTGCGAGCCCGCCTGCGTCGCCGCCGCGTAGAAGCTGTTGCCGTAGCCGGAGGCGCTGAGGTTCCACAGGTAGAGCAGCGCCGTGCCGGCCAGCAGGGCCAGCAGCGCCGCCCGGACCCAGACCGGATCACCGGCCGGCCCGCGGGCCAGCCGCCCGAGCCGCCCGTGTCCCCTGCCCGGCGGCGGAGGCGGCGGTTGGGCCCAGCGCCCGCCGCCGCGCGGCCGCGGGGCGAGCCGGATCGTGTCGGATGGGTCGACGTTGGGTGCGGTGGTCGTCATCGAGAAAGCTCCAGAGTCAGTCGCGGCAAGGCCACCCACCCGACGGGCGGGTTCAGTGCGGGATGCCGCGGGATGCGGGCGGGCTCAGCGCAGGGCGCCGGTGCCGGCCGGGGCGCCGGTGCCGGCCGGGGCGGCCTGCCGGTCGGCGTCCGGCTGCGTGGGTCGCTGGTCGTGCGGGTCGCGCTGGTCGTGGAGGTCGTGGAGGTCGCGCTGGTCGCGGGGGTCGGGGTGGGCGTCCGGGTAGGGCGTCAGGTGGGTGGGCAGCGCGCAGGCCGCGGTGAGCGGGCGGCGTCCGATCCAGGAGCGCAGGTGGGCGACGGGCACCGCGCCGCTGGCGATCGCCCGGCGGACCCGCACGATGCCCCGCAGGTCGGCCAGGGCGGTGGCGACGATGTCGACGCGGCTGTCGGGATCGTCCACCCAGTCCACGGGCACCTCGTGCACCCGCAGTCCGCAGCGTTCGGCCAGGACAAGCAGCTCGGTGTCGAAGAACCAGCCGGTGTCGGCGACGTGNGGCAGCAGGTGTGCGGCGACGTCGGACCGGATCGCCTTGAAGCCGCACTGCGCGTCGCGGAACCGCACCCGCAGCGTCCGGCGCAGCAGCAGGTTGTAGCAGCGGGAGATGAACTCCCGCTTCGGCCCGCGCACCACCCGTGCCCCGCGGCTGAGCCGGCTACCGATCGCCACGTCCGAGTGCCCGGAGATCAGCGGCGCGACCAGGGGGAGCAGGGCGCCCAGGTCGGTCGACAGGTCGACGTCGGTGTAGGCGAGCACGTCGGCGTCCGAGGACGACCACACCTCCCGTAGCGCCCGTCCCCGTCCCTTGAGGTCGAGGTGGGTGACGGCGACGCCGGGCAGCTCGGCGGCCAGGACCCGGGCCAGCGCCAGGGTCCCGTCGGTGCTGGCGTTGTCCGCGATCGTGATCCGGAACGGATACGGGAACCGGCCGAGGAGAAAGGCGTGCAGCCGCCGAACCGACGGCGCGAGATCCTGCTCCTCGTTGTAGACCGGCACCACCAGGTCCAGAACGGGATGATCCGCCCGGGGTGGCCGCGGGCTCGGCTGTGTGACTCTCTGATCGGCGCGCCCCTCCCGGCCGACCTGCCCTGCGGAAGGCTGGCTCGAGGACCGCGGGTAGTCGGACCGCGGGGCGATGGTGCGCGGGGCGATGGTGCGGGAGACATCGGAAATCGGCAGGAGTGTCATGCCCTCACGGTCGGCCCCCCGCCTGCGCAGACCCTGTGCGACCTCTGTGTGATCCCTGTGAACCCCACCGCCCGACAGCCCGCACGGCTGAAGCCGCATGGATCAACGCCTGGCCGTCTGTCTCCGTCTCCCCACCAGCCGCCGACGCGACGGCGTCATCTTTCTCGACGAAGCGCGAAAGAGCTTTACTGCACCAGCGTGGCTGTTCACCGCCTGTCCCACGCTCTGCGCCATCTGGGCGATCGCTGTGGCTCTGAGGGCCGCTTTCCAAGTTGGTCCAAGGTCCACCTGAGCGCGCGGGTGGTGGCGAGGGTGTGGGGGTGGTCGGAGCCGAGGGCGGTGCGTTGGCGGGTGAGGGTGTCGTCGCGCAGGGCGCGTGCTGTGCTGTGCTCGCCAAGCTCGTTCAGGCTGACCCCGAGGTTGTGGGCGGTGGCTTCAACCTTCGGACCACGGTGGCATCGCATCATCGACGAATGCCTACGCATCCGACGTGCCGATCATCGTCGGTCCCTCTACCGCAACCCCCTCACCCGACGGACCGAAGCGCTGACCTTCGTAGACATGGTTATCAACGACGCACCCCAACCCTCAGGAACCGGCTAACCGCCCTCCCCGCCCTCAATCCACAGGTATTGACAATTTCTCACGGCGTGCCGCTTGCGGGCTCGCTCGATTTCGCCGGCGCGTTGCTCGGCGAACTTGCCGCCGTCGGCCGCGCTGATCGGGTTCACCCAAACCGAACATCGCCGGCGGCGCTACGCTGCTGTGTCGTGCAGGGGACGCGTCTCGACACTGCTCGGATCCGGGCGGCTCGCCGGGTGATCGACCCGGTTTTTCTCGACACGCCGCTGTACCGCTGCGAGGCGCTGGAGCCCGCCCTCGGGTGCGCGGTGAGCATCAAGCTCGAAACGGCGAACCCGGTCCGCAGCTTCAAGGCCCGCGGTACCGAGGTGGTCGCGAGCCAGCTTGCCGAGCATGGCTCGCGAGCCGTGGTGTGCGCCAGCGCGGGCAACCTTGGCCAGGCCCTCGCCTGGTCCGGTCGCGGCCGGGGGCTCGACGTCACCGTCGTGGCCTCCCGCTTCGCCCCTGCGGCCAAGCTTGATCGCATCCGCGCCCTGGACGCCAGGGTGGAGCTGGTGGACGGCGACTTCGACCTGGCTCGGGAGCGGGCGGCGGCCGTCGCGCGGCACGACGGCATCCGGCTGGTCGAGGACAGCCTGGACCTCGAGACCTGCGAGGGCGCGGCGACCATCGGCCTGGAACTGGTGGGCCCGGAACTGGTGGGCCCGGAACTGGTGGGCCCGGAATCGGTAGGCCTGGAACCGGTGGACACCGCGCCGTCGTTCGACGCCGTCCTGATTGCTCTCGGCGGCGGGGCGCTGGCCACCGGGGTGGGTCATGTGGTGAAGGCCCTGGCGCCCGGCGTCGAGGTGATCTGCGTCCAGCCGCTGGGCGCACCGGCGATGACCCTCTCGTGGCGCGGGCGGCGCGTCGTCACCACCGACGCGACGAACACCATCGCGGACGGCGTCGCCGGCCGGCGTCCGATCCCGGCCGTCCTGGCCGACCTGCTCCTGGTCGCGGACGATGCCGTCCTGGTCCAGGAGGCGTCGATCATCGCCGGGATGCGGATGCTGCTCGACCACGCCGGCCTCGTCGTCGAACCGTCGGCCGCGCTCGGCATCGCGGCAATCCTCGAAGACCGTGACCGCTTCGCCGGCCGCCATGTCGTCACCATCGTGTGCGGCAGCAACGTCGACGTGGACGCCTACCACCGCTGGGTCGGTGCGGCTTCCACCCGCAGGCCCTGACCTCTGCGCCTCCCGCTACAGGGTGTTCGCGAGCCGGTCGGCGAGGATGCGAGTGAAGCGGGACGGGTCGGGGAGTTCGCCGCCCTCGGCGAGCAGGGCCATGCCGTACAGCAGCTCGGCCGTCTCGCCGAGAACGTCGGAGTCCGCGTCCTGCTGCTCATGGGCCTTCCGCAACCCCGACACCAGGGGATGGGTGGGATTGAGCTCCAGGATGCGCTTGGGATGCGGCACGTTCTGCCCCATGGCGCGGTACATCTTCTCCAGGGTCGGGGTGATGTCGTAGGTGTCGCCCACGAGGCAGGCCGGTGACGTCGTGAGGCGCGACGACAGACGAACCTCCTTCACCTNCTCCTGCAGGGTCTTTGCCAGCCAGGACAGCAGCTCGGCGAAATCCTTCTGCTGCTGTTCCCGCTCGGGTTCGGCGCTCTCCTTCTCGTCCGCCGTGCCGAGATCGACCTGGCCCTTGGCGATTGAGCGCAGCGGCTTTCCGTCGAACTGCGCCACCCGCTCGACCCACACCTCGTCGACCGGGTCCGTCAGGATCAGGACCTCGTAGCCGCGGGCCTGGAACGCCTCCATGTGGGGCGACTTCTCGACCATCAACCGCGACTCGCCGGTCATGTAGTAGATGTCGTCCTGGCCGTCCTTCATCCGCTCGACGTATTCCCGCAGGGTCGTCGTCTGCTCCGGGTCACGCGTCGACGCGACGGAGACGATGTCCAGGATCGCCTCCTGGTTGTCGACGTCGTCGAGCAGCCCTTCCTTGACGACGGGGCCGAACTCCTTCCAGAAGGTCCGATAGCGCTCGGCGTCGTCGGTCTGCAACTGCCTGACGGTGGAGAGCACCTTCTTGACCAGCCGGCGGCGAACCTGCTGGATCTGACGGTCCTGCTGGAGGATCTCACGCGAGATGTTCAGCGACAGGTCGTGCGCGTCGACGACGCCCTTGACGAAGCGCAGATAGTTCGGCATGAGCGCCTGGCAGTCGTCCATGATGAACACGCGCTTGACGTAGAGCTGGACTCCGCGCCGGCCGTCCTGCGCGAACAGGTCGAGCGGTGCGTGGGACGGGAGGAACAGCAGCGCCTCGTACTCGAAGAGCCCCTCGCCCTTCATGTGGATGGTCTCGAGCGGGTCGGTCCAGTCGTGGCTGAGGTGGCGGTAGAGCTCGTGGTACTCGGCCTGGTCGACCTCGTCGCGCGGGCGCGCCCACAACGCCTTCATCGAGTTGAGGGTCTGGATTTCGGTCGTGGCCGCGCCGGCCTCGCCTGTGCTGGCATCGTTCGTGCCGGCCTCGTTCGTGCGCTCGACGGCCATCCGGATGGGCCACGCGATGAAGTCGGAGTACTTCTTGACGATCTCGCGGATCTTCCATTCGGCGGTGTAGTCGAACAGATGGTCCTCGGTGTCCTCGGGCTTGAGGTGCACGGTGACCGCGGTGCCCTGCGGCGCGTCGTCGACGTCGGCGATGACGTAGGTGCCCTCGCCGCTGGACTCCCACCGCGTGCCGCCGCTCGTGCCGGCCCGCCGGGTCAGCAGCGTGACCGTGTCCGCCACCATGAACGTGGAGTAGAAGCCGACGCCGAACTGCCCGATGAGGTCCTGTGACGCGGCGGCGTCCTTCGACTCCTTCAGCTTGCGGAGCACCTCGGCCGTTCCCGACTTCGCGATGGTGCCGATCAGCTCGACGACGTCGTCCCGGGACATGCCGACACCGTTGTCGCGCACCGTGAGAGTGCGCGTCTCCCGGTCGACCTCGATGTCGATGTGCAGGTCGGACGTGTCAGCCTGCAGTTCTTTGTTGACCAGCGACTCGAGACGAAGCTTGTCGAGGGCGTCGGACGCGTTGGAGATCAGCTCGCGCAGGAAGATGTCCTTGTCCGAGTAGATCGAATGGACCATCAACTGCAGAAGTTGACGGGCCTCGGCCTGAAATTCAAGCGTCTCGATCCGGTTGCTCACGCAGACCTCCATGCGGACACGGGCAGTTCGGGGCAGGATCAACGCGGGGTCCCATGCGGCCGGGGAGGCACTCCTGCGGCGCGCCAACCCGGAGACGGCACAGCGCTACCGGCGTCCCCCATTCGCGGAGTCAAATATTAGCGCAGCCGGACTCGTTCTCACGCGCGCCTTCGGAGCACCTGCGGAGGAGGCGCGGGCCGTGTCCTGATCATCGATGCCGCGTCGGGGAACCTTCGGGCGGCCCCTCAGCCGGGCAGGCGCGCGGTGACGATGTAGGCGGTCTCGCTGAAGAGGAATTCGTCGGCCGCGTCGGCCGCTTCCAGGTCGCTCCACCAGCGGTCGACCTCGGTCGGTGTGACGCCACCGAGACCCTGGTCGGCGGCGGAACGGATCGCGGTCGCGACCTCTCGAAGACGAAGGTCCGCAGCCTCGGCTAGCGACGATACGACCCTCGTGTGGGCCTGGACCGACTCGTGGCGCAGCGGCCCGCGTCGGACGAGGCCGGACAGGCGCCGGCCCAACTGGGCGTCGGTCGCCTGCATGTAGAGGTACGGGACGGGCAGGTCGGCGTAGGTGCGCAGAACCCGGCGGGACAGCTCGCGGTCCGACGCGGTGACCACGATCGTCTCGAAATCGGTGTGTGCCAGCACGGCCACCCCGGTCGGCCGCAGGATTCGCGCCATCTCGACGAGCGCCGCGGACGGGTCGACCAGGCATTCCAGCGTGTTGGTCGAGATGACGACGTCGACCTGGCGATCCGCGATTGGTAAGGGCCCGGCGAGGTCGGCGCGGATCGCGGTGAGATTCGGGACGGTCGCCATCGCCGACGCCAGCTTCTCCCCGTCCAGATCGATGGCGATCAGCCGCGCCCGCGGGGCCATCCCGCCGATCGCGGCAAGGGTCCGACCCGACCCCGCACCGGCATCGACGACGATCGATCCTGGAGCGGGCGACGCCAACTGCGCGATCTGCTCATGGACCACGATCATCACCGGTTCCCGACTGGCCCGGGCTCCCCGCTGAACGGGACGTCCGATCCTCCGACACGCGGTGCCCCATCGTAAGGGCGGCGTGCCGCTCTGTCAGCGCACATCGTGCATTGTTCGTCGCTGGATGCGCGTCGCCGGCAGACTGTCAGCTCACGGGCACCGAGGCGGTCGTGGGGACGGGTGCCGGGGCGGTCGTGGGGGCAGGTGCCGGGGCGGGCGATGGGGGCTGGGAGGCCGACTCGGTGGNCGGCGACGCCTGGTTCGCGAGAGAGACCGGGCTCGGAGCCGTGCTGGGTGGCGGTGGGACGGAGGCGGCGGGAGTGGGTGTGGTGACCGGGGTCGTGGGGGGCGCCGCCGGCGGTTGCTGCACCGTCGACGTCGACCCCGTCGTCGACCTCGTCGACGTCGACGGCGGGGTCTGGCAGGCGATGCCGTCGCGGTCCGCGTCGAGGGCGGCCCGGTAGCCGGGGTCGCCGCGATGCAGGTTGGTGACGCCGGCGTTGCGGGCCGCCGTGCAGTTCGCGTAGTAGGTCGATCCCGACCCGGTGACCGGCGCCGGGTCGCTTGAGGCCGCCGGTACCGACGAGGCCGACGTCAACGTCGTCGTCGACGACGTGGCTTCGCAGGCGATGCCGTCGTCGTCCGCGTCGAGGCCGGCCCGGTAGCCGGGGGCGCCGCGGTACAGGGGAGTGACGCCGGCGTCCTGGGCCGCCGTGCAGTTGTCGTAGTAGACCGACCCGGACGCCTGCGTCGGGCCGCCCGCCGCCGCGGGAGCCAGCGCATCCTCGCCGAAAGTCCCGCTGCCGGCCGTGCCGGCGCCGTGCGTGCCGCTGCTGGTCGTTGCGTCAAGCACGAAGCCGGAGCCGGTGCCGGACGCCTCTGCCAGAGCGGCCGAGTACGGCAGTCCCGGCCGCCCGCCGCCGGGCGATGGCGAGCCGGCGGGCGACGGCGACCCCGATGCCGACCCCGGTCTCGAGGCCGATCCCGACAGGCCGGACGGGGGCGTTGCCGCCGCGGTGGGCGGCGGCGTCGAGTTCCCGGCTCGGGAGGCGGCGTCGGCCAGGCCCGCGGGCTTCGACGAGCCGCCGAAGCTCCCGACCACGATGACGATGGCTACGACGGCGCCGAGCACGCCGATTGCGATCTTGCCGCCGCGTCCCGCCAGAAAGTCGACCGCTGCCCGACGATCCGCCATGTCTGCTCCCCCGAAGTCGCTGGGGCGAGACCCTAACGGAAGGTCACGAACCGGTCGAAACGGGGCCTGACCCGGGCGGTTCGCCGTCGGCGGCGGGGGAGAGGCTCCCGGCCGGCCCGGGTGGGGGCCGGCCGGGACTGATAGTCAGGGCGCCGAAACGTCAGGGCGTCGAAAGGTCGGGACGCCGAAACGTCAGGGTGCCAGGGTGTCGGGACGGGTCAGGGGGTCGTCGGGTGGAGGATGCCGGTCACCTCGGCGTCGGTCAGGTCGTAGGAGTAGAAGGTCTTGTAGAAGTCCTTGATCTCCTGCTCGATGCTGACGTCGGCGAACTGCGCGGGATGCAGGGTCTTGGCGACGAAGATCGGCTGCAGGGCCTCCTCGGCGCTGCGGGCGGCCCAGACGAACACGCCCCGCGGGTTGACGATCAGGTGCTTGTCGCGCACCGCGGCCACCGACGACCAGCGCGGGTCCGCCTGGATCTTCGTGCAGGACGAGGCGTCACGGCAGAAGACGTACTCCGGGTCCCACTGGACGATCGACTCGACCGAGACGTCCTTCATCGTGCCCTGGACGCCGTTCACGGTGGCGACGTTCGTCCCCCCGGCGAGCGTCGACCAGTTGTCGATGATCGAGCCGCCACCCTCGGTGTTCAGCGGGTTGTTGGCGGTGTAGTAGAGCTTCGGCCGGTCGGTCGCCGGCAGGCCCGCGAGGCCCTTGTTGATCTGGGCGACGTTGCCGTCGACGTATTCGACGTACTGCTGGGCCCGCTTGGGAGCGTCGCCGCCGAGCACGTCGGCGAGGAACGTGACGCCGTCGTTGAGCTTTTTGTAGTTCGGGAACGAGGCGATCTGGACCACGGGCACACCGAGATCGGTGATCTTCTTCACGAGCGCCGCGTTGCCGGAGGTCAGCACCACCAGGTCCGGCTTCTGGGCGAGCAGGGTCTCGGTGTTGACGGTGGTGGTGTCGGCGCCGAACACCGCCTTCTTCTGCGCGAGCGGCGGGTAGATCTTCTTGAACAGCGGCAGGGTCGTGAGGTTGCTCAGCGGCACGCCGGCGACCCGCTCGATCCCGCCGAGCATGAAGATGATCTGGGTGACCGCCGGGTAGTTGGTGACGATCCGCTCCGGGTGCGTCGGCACGGTGACGTGCCGCCCGCCCATGTCGACGACCTCGTGGGTCGTCGGCGCGGCCGACGCGGTGGGCTTGGCGGCCGCGCCCGACGAGCCGGCGGAGTCGCTGCCGCAGGCGGTGAGCGTGACCAGGGCGATCAGGGCCGCGATCAGGGCCGCGAGCAGGGCGGCGAACGGGCGTCTGGGTGACGGGTGTGTTGCTGGCAGGTCTGTTGCTGACATGTGTTCGGTGGTCCCCATAACAGTTGTCCGACAGGGAGGGCGCAGATGGGCGCCGGGCACCCGGTGCTCTGGCCGTGCGGGGATCCGCGACCGCGGTCTGCGTGGCGGCGGGGTGCGGCTGTCCCGGTGACCGCAGCCCGCGCGCGCCGCACCCGGAGCTCGGCCGGCGGGCTCACCCCGGGGCGGCGACGGCGCAGGGGCCGGGTCCTGGCCTCGGACCGCCCGGACGCCGTCGGCCCGGGCCCGGCGCGTGACCGCGCGCCAACCCGGGCCGCCCGAAAGGGGCGAGCAAAACCTCGTGCACGGGAAGTGACCGACTTCCGTGCGTGAGCATGACGTGCTCCGTTGCACCGAGCTCCGCGGATGCGGACTCAGGCGTGAAGATATGCCGCTTCCTCGGTATCTGTCCCTAGTTCGGCCAAGATATACGGCACACTGAGGGGCCCCGACGGGGGTGGGGGGCGGCGAGCCTCGTCACTCTCCGAGACTAGGCGGTCGGCTTGGGGCGGCGGACGAGCGTGACCTCGTCGGTGCTGGCGTCGAGCAGGGCGTAGGTCATGAGGTCGAAGCCGCCGGGATCCTGGGAGAACGCCAGGGAGCCGGGATTGATCACGAGGGTCTTCCCGACGCGCTGGATGTGCGGCAGGTGCGTGTGGCCCATGACGAGGATGTCCACGCCGAGGTCGCCGCAGCGGGAGAAGTCCGGGTCGGCCGGATGGAGATAGCGGTCGTAGGGCGGCCACGGGCAGCCGTGGATCATGCGCAGCGCGCGGCCGTCGACGACGGTGTCGATGGTGGTCGGGATGGCGGCGACGAAGTCGCGGTTCGCGGCGCGGACGTGCGGCGCCTCCCGGGCCCGCTGACCGGTCGGGCCCATCAGGCGCCACTCGTGGTTGCCGGAGATGTAGCGCATCCCGAACGCCCGGATGACCTCGGTGACGTCGTTGGCGAAGCGGTACTCGAAGTGCGCGTCGCCGGCCAGGAGAATCTCCTCGGCGCCCGCGTCGACCATCTCCCGCGCGGCGGTCTCGAGCAGCGCCGCCTCGCAGTGCACGTCGGACACGATCCCGAGCTTCATCGCCGTCTCCTCCCAGCCTCGATCACCAGGCCCGGCCGCCCGCCGATTCCGGCCGCGATCCGCGGCATGGGCGCGATAACGTCGGCCGTGTCCGATCCATCCCGCACAAAAGGGTATACCCATAGGGCTTTGGGGTTTCGGAGTTGGAACGCGCGAGCCACGGCCGCCGTTCACCGGACGGCATTGGCGCACGTCGGTCCGGCGGGACCCGGTGGGAGTTGTGCTGAGGGGATCCGGGGGGAGTTGTGCGGAGGATCCCGCCCCGTCCCCCTCGCCCGCTCTGCGGCGGTCGTCGAGCATTGAGGCCGATCTCGGATCCTCGTCGCCGCCGGGCGTGTGGCGGCCGGGAAGTCCCGGTGAGGCGGCCGCGCGACGGCTCCGTGAGACGGGCCGCGACCTGCGGACAATCCCTGCATCCGCAGGGTGCGGCGCACGTCTCAAACCCATCCGGAGAACCATCCGGTAGGATACTCGGGGTGGTCCTGGCGGGCGGGGCCGCGCCTGACGATGCGGAGGCAGCGTGCCCCCCACAGCGAACACGAACGCCAAGCGGTCCCGGTCGCGGCGTGCTCGGGGTTCGATCAACGCCGCGGGGATTCTTTCGGGGGCCTTCGAATTCTGCCGGGACACGCCTGTCGACCAGCTCAGCATGCCGCGGCTCGCGGCATTCCTCGACGTCGGCGTCACCAGCATCTACTGGTACTACAAGAACAAGCGTGACCTTCTCGACGCGATGACCGAGGAGGCGCTCGCCGCCTTTTACGAGAGCATGCCACCGCTGCGCGCCGGCGGCTGGGAGGACATGCTCCGCGGGTTCTTCGACGACTGCTACACCGCGCTCGCCGCCGACGACCTGACCTGCGATCTGATTGCCCGGCGCATCGGCGGCGCCACCCGCCAGGCGGCGGTCACGACGTGGCCACGGGCCGCGGAGCTGCTCGACGGGCTGCGCGAGGCAGGCTTCCCCCCGTCGCTGGCCTGGCACGCCTTCGTCACGCTGGCCGCCTACACCCGCGGATTCCTCCTCACCGAGCAGCCGACCGAGGCTCCGCCCGGCTCCGGTCGGCGCCCGGCCGTCGCCGCAGCCGCGGCGGCACCGACGCCGGCGACGCCGGCAACGCAGGTAACGGCGACGCCGGCAACGGCGGCGGTGACACAGACAGCGGCGTTGGCGTCAGAGCTGGAACCGTCGCGGCCGATCGCCGGGCCGCCGGAGGAGTTCGCGTTCGGCATCACCAACATCATTCTTGGTCTGCGGAGCCTGCTGCCCCAGGAGGCGCACGACCGCGAGGTCGCCTGACCCCTGCCCTGACCCTGACCCGAGCCACGCCGGGCTGGTCATCGGCCGGTATCGATCGACGCACGGCCTGGCTCACGGTTAGCGTGCCTGGTGTCGTTCCGGGTGCCCGCATCCGGCCGCCCAGGTCGAGTCGACTCCCTGCGGATGGTCGGTGCGTCGGGATCCGTGGACGGAGCCTGCTTGAAAGGCTTACGGTTAGGTTTACAAATCATGGTCGGCGGGACGGCCGCGCGCCGCTCGGCGGTGCGGTGACGAAAGCCCGCTGGAGGGAGACACGATGGCCCTGGCGATCAGCGACGACCACAAGGCCCTCGCCGAGGTGGTCCGCACCTTCGCCGACGCGAACGACCTGCGCGCGGCGGCCCGGCGGGCGCTCGACGGCGGTCCCGGCGCCGTCGGCCCGCAGTGGAAGCAGATCGCCGACCTCGGCTGGCTTGGCCTGCACCTGCCCGAGGAGCACGGCGGCTCCGGTTTCGGTCTGGCGGAGCTCGCGATCGTCGCCGAGGGTCTCGGCGGTCGGGCCGCCGCCGGCCCGCTGCTGCCGACGGTCGTCGCCTCCGCCGTCGTGGCCGCCGTCGGCTCGCCGCAGCAGCAGGCGGAGCTGCTCCCCGGGCTCGCCGACGGTTCGGTCATCGCCTCGTTCTCCTCGGTCGGCGCCGTCACCGCGGACCCCGCGGGCGCGCTGCACGGCGAGGCGCCCGCGGCGCTCGGCGCGGTGTGGGCCGGCCTCCACTTCGTGCCGGTGGGCGACGACCTCGCGGTGGTCGCCGCCGATGCCGAGGGTCTGACGCTGCGCCCGACCAACGCGCTCGACCCGTCGCTCGGGCTCGCCGGCCTCGGCCTGTCCGCCGTCGCGGTGCACCCCGCCGGCCTGCTGCGCGGTGGCCGGGCCGCGGCCGTGCGCATCCTGCGGGTCGTCGCCGCCGCCGAGGCGGTCGGCGGCGCCCGGGCCACCCTGGACATGGCGCTGGCCTACGCCAAGGTCCGCGAGCAGTTCGGCCGCATCATCGGCGGGTTCCAGGCCGTCAAGCACCACCTGGCGAACATGCTCGTCGACACCGAGCTCGCCACCGCCGCCACCTGGGACGCCGCCCGGGTCGCGGCCGGCGGCGCGGAGGCCGAGCTCGCCGCGGCCGTCGCCGCCGCGGTGGCGCTGTCGTCCTACCAGCACAACGCCCGGATGAACATCCAGATCCACGGCGGCATCGGCTTCACCTGGGAGCACGACGCCCACCTGTACCTGCGCCGCGCGGCGACGCTGGCCGCGCTCGCCGGCCCGGTCGAGGGCGCCGAGGACGACGTCTACGCGCTCATCCGCGACGGCGCCCGGCGCGCGTTGGCCGTCGAGCTGCCGCCCGAGGCCGAGCAGTACCGGCGCGAGGCCCGGGAGTTCGTGGAGCGCTACCACGCCGCCGCCGAGGGCGAGCGCCGCGAGCTGCTCGTCGAGAGCGGCTACCTGGTGCCGCACTGGAAGAAGCCGTGGGGTCGCGAGGCGAGCGCCGCCGAGCAGCTCGTCATCGAGGAGGAGTTCACCGGCGTCGAGGTGCCGAACCTCGGCATCGGCGGCTGGGTGCTGCTCACGCTGACCCAGCAGGGCTCGCCCGAGCAGATCGAGCGCTGGGTGCTGCCGAGCCTGCGCGGTGAGCTGCGCTGGTGCCAGTTGTTCAGCGAGCCGAACGCCGGCTCCGACGCCGCGGCCGTGCAGGCCCGCGCCGAGCGGGTCGAGGGCGGCTGGAAGATCAACGGGCAGAAGGTCTGGACGTCGGACGCGCAGAACTGCAACCGCGGCCTGGCCACCGTCCGCACGGACCCGACGGCGCCCAAGCACAAGGGCATCACGGCGGTGGCGATCGACCTGACCGCGCCCGGCGTCGAGGTCCGGCCGCTGCGCGAGATCACCGGCGACGCGTTGTTCAACGAGGTCTTCTTCGACGACGTCTTCGTCCCCGACGCCGACGTCGTCGGGGAGATCAACGCCGGCTGGATCGTGGCCCGCGCGACGCTGGGCAACGAGCGGGTGACGATCGGCGCCGGCAGCGGCGCGGACGAGGGCCGCACCGCCGTCGGCCTCGTCGACCTGCACGCCCGCTACGCCGCCGGGGACGTCGAGCTCGCCCGCCGCGTCGGCCGGCTCGTCGCCGTCGAGGTCGCCATGGGGCTGATCAACCTGCGCCAGGTCGAGCGTGCGGTCGCCGGCAGCGAGCCGTCGCCCGAGGGCAACGTCAGCAAGCTGCTGTCCGCCGAGCACGCCCAGCACGTCACCGAGCTCGGCATGACCATCGCCGGCGCCACCGGGGTGACCGGCGACGAGGCCGACCTCGCCTACCGCTACCTGTTCGCCCGGGCGCTCACCATCGCCGGCGGCACCTCCGAGGTCGGCCGCAACGTCATCGCCGAGCGGATCCTGGGCCTGCCCCGGGAACCCAACATGCGCTGAGGCAGGCTCATCTTTTCCCGCCACCGCCGCGGTGCCGCCCGTGCGCCGCGGCCGGCGGCGCGTCGGGGCCGGCTCGGCACATGGCCGGCCCCGACGGCATCCCAGCGCTAGGAGGCGCCAGCGTGACGGTCGACGACAAGATCATCGTCACCGGGCAGGTTCAGCAGCAGGCCTGGCGGGACCGGGTCCTGCCGCCGGTGGAGCAGGTCCGCCCGGGCCTGTGGTCGGTGCCGACCCCGTTCCCGCAGAGCCCGCTGCGCTACGTGCTGGCCTACCTGCTGGAGACCCCACGCGGGCCCGTCCTCGTCGACACCGGGTGGCCCAGCGAGGACGCCTGGGACGGCCTCGTCGCGGGCGTGCGCGCCACCGGCCACGAGATCGGCGACGTCAGCGCGGTCCTGATCACCCACGGCCACGCCGACCACTTCGGCCTCGCCCGGCGGATCCGGCGGGAGTCCGGCGCCCCCGTCATGATTCACGAACTGGAGGTGGCGGCCTCCCACCAGTTCGCCAGCATCGCCGAGTTCCGCGCCGCCGACCGGATCTGGTTGCGCCGCCGTGGCATGCCCGCCGCGGAGATCGGCGCGCTGTTCCCCGACGGCGACGAGCCGCCCGAGTGGCGCGATCCGCCCGACGTGCTGCTCCAGGACGGTGACCGCCCGCTCGGCGACGCCGTCGCGGTGCGGGCGCTGTGGACCCCCGGGCACACCCCCGGCCACCTGTGCTTCGTCCACGAGGAGTACAACGTGCTGCTGACCGGGGATCATGTACTGCCGCGGATCAGCCCGAACATCAGCCCGTCGCCGCGGGTGCGCGCGGACTCCCTCGGGGAGTACCTGGGCTCGCTCGCGGCGATCGAGGACATGCCGGTCGACGAGGTGCTGCCCGCCCACGAGTACCGCTTCCGCGGCCTCGGCGCCCGGGTGCGCCAGCTTCAGGAGCATCACCGGGCGCGGCTGCGCGAGGTGGTCGAAGCGGTGATCGAGCTCGACGGGCCGACGACGATGGCGGTCGCCGAGCGGCTGACCTGGTCACGGCCGTGGAGCGAGTCGCAGGGGATCGTGCGCCGCTCGGCGGTCGGCGAGACCTACGCCCACCTGCTGCACCTCGAACGCCGCGGCCTGCTCACCGGCGGCGCGAGTGGCGAGGAGGCCGGCCCGGGCCAGGTCGATGCCTGGCGACCCGCGGCCGAGGCCGGCGTCCTCGTGGACGCGCTGTTGCGCTGACTGGTGTCAGACAGGGCAGTCAGCGCAAGGCGTCAGATGTTGAAGCGCTGCGCCCCGTCGATGCGGATGGTCTCGCCGTTGATGTAGTCGTTGTCAACGATCGACAGGGCGAGCTTGGCGTACTCGTCGGCGTGGCCCATCCGCTTGGGGTTGGGCACGCCGGGGCCCCACTTGGCCTGCGCCTCGGCCTCCTCCATCCGGTAGGCGGGGGTGAAGAAGGTGCCCGGGGCGATGCAGACGACCCGGATGCCCGTGGGGGCGAGGTCGCGGGCCGCGGTGAGGTTGAACCCGATGACGCCGCCCTTGGCCGCCGAGTAGTCGGTCTGGCCGACCTGGCCCTCGAACCCGGCGATGCTCGCCGTGGTGATGATGACGCCGCGCTGGTTGGAGTCCAGCGGCTCGTTCTGCGACATCGCCGCCGCGACCTTGCTGACCACCCGGAACGTCCCGACGAGGAAGATGTCGATCGTCCGCTGGAAGGTCTCCACCGGGTAGGCCTGGCCCGACCGGTTGACCAGGCGCTTGCCGGCCGCCGGGCCGCCGTGCACGACGACCGCCGCGCGCAGCGGGCCGAGCTCGACGGCGGCGGCGATCGCCGCCTCGACGGACTCGTCGCTGGTGACGTCGGTGGGAACGAAGACGGCCTGTTCGCCGAGTTCGTCGGCGAGGGTCTTGCCCTTGTCCGCCGCCAGGTCGGCGATGACGACCTTGGCGCCGGCCTGGACGAGCCGGCGCACGGTGGCCTCGCCGAAGCCTCCCGCTCCGCCTACGACCAGCGCGGACGCTCCTGTGAGATCCATGGTTCCTCCTTCGGGGCCGCCGGTGTCCCGCAGGGGTGGCCGGCGGGGGCGGTCGTCATCAGGGGCGTCCGGCCGCAAGGTGACGTTATCGTCAACTCACGGCTCCATCCCGCTGTATTACTGTCGGTATCTCGGTAATGCTTACCATAGTTCCTGTCCGGGGGCGTTCCGCTGGAAGCCCTCACCCTGTGAAAGGTGGACCGTCATGTCAGATCCCGTCATCGTCAGCGCGGCGCGCACGGCGATCGGCACGGCCTTCAAGGGCTCGCTGGTCAACACCACCGGCGAGGAGCTGGCGGAGGTGGTGCTGCGGGAGACGGTGCGCCGCTCGGGTCTCGACCCGGCCCGCATCGACGACGTCATCTTCGCCGAGTCGATGTACGGCGGCGGCGACCTCGCCCGCTACGCCGCGGTCGTCCTCGGCCTGACGAGCGTCCCCGGGCAGGCCGTGAACCGGCACTGTGCCGGCAGCCTCACCGCGATCGGCAACGGCTCCGCCGGCATCGTCAGCGGGATGGAGAAGATCGTCGTCGCCGGCGGCGTCCAGGCGACGTCCACGGGGCCGAAGCTGACCCGCCGCGTCCTGGGCACCGCCGACCAGTTCGAGGACTGGATCCCCGCGACCCACCCGGACTCTCCCGAGGCCCCGAACATGGACATGTCCATCTCGGTGGGCTGGAACACCGCGAAGGAGGCGGGGCTGACCCGGGAGGAGCTCGACGCCTGGGCGTTCCGCTCCCACCAGCGCGCCGTCGCCGCGATCGATGAGGGCCGCTTCGTCGACGAGATCGTGCCGATCAAGGTGCAGGCGCCGGACGGGTCGTTCCGCGAGTTCGCCGTCGACGAGCACCCGCGCCGCTCCAGCACGCTGGAGAAGCTGGCATCGCTGAAGGTCCTGCACCCGGAGATTCCCGGCTTCAACATCACCGCGGGTAACTCCAGCGGCGTCAACGACGCGGCCGCCGCGGTCACCCTCGTCGGCGCCGACATCGCCGCCGCCGAGGGCCTGCCGACGCTGGCGAAGGTCCGCGCGTGGGCGGCGGCCGGCGTCGAGCCGCGCCGGATGGGCTTCGGCGCCCTGGAGGCGATCTCCAAGGTGCTCAGCCGCGCCGGGCTGACCACCAAGGACGTCGCCCTCTGGGAGATCAACGAGGCGTTCGCGTCCGTGCCGGTGGCCGCGGTCAAGGAGTTCGGCCTCGACGAGGACACCGTCAACATCAGCGGCTCCGGCTGCAGCCTCGGTCACCCGGTGGCCGCCTCCGGCGCCCGCATGATCATCACGCTGCTGCACGACCTGCGCCGCCGCGGCGGTGGCATCGGCGTGGCCGCGATGTGCGCGGGCGGCGGCCAGGGCGGCGCGGTCCTCATCGAGGTCTGAGCCCGGCGAGGTTCGGGCCCGGCGAGGTCTGGGCCTGGCGAGGTTCGGGCTCGGCGAGGTTCGGGCCCGGTCCGGTCTGCCACCGGCAGGATGTAGACCGGCCGCCGGCACCCGGTCGCGTTCCCCGCGGACGCGACCGGGCGCCGGCGACGAGGCTGTACGCCGGCGACGAGGCTGTACGCCGGCGACGAGGCCGGGTCGGCGACGGATGCTGGTCGGCGACGGCTGTTAGGAGGCACGGTGAAGTACACGAAGCTCGGCTCGACGGGGCTGGACGTGTCCCGCATCTGTCTGGGCTGCATGAGCTACGGCGAACCGGGCCGAGGCGCCCACCCGTGGTCGCTGGACGAGGACGCCGCCCGGCCGTTCTTCCGCCGGGCGATCGAGGCCGGCGTCAACTTCTTCGACACGGCGAACGTCTACTCGGCCGGCAGCAGCGAGGAGATCACCGGGCGGGCGCTGGCCGAGTACGCCAACCGGGACGAGATCGTGCTGGCCACCAAGGTCCACGGGCCGATGCGGCGCGGTCCGAACGGCCGCGGCCTGTCCCGCAAGGCGATCATGAGCGAGATCGACGCGAGCCTGACGCGGCTCGGCACCGACTACGTCGACCTCTACCAGATCCACCGCTGGGATCCGCGCACCCCGATCGAGGAGACGCTGGAGGCCCTGCACGACGTGGTGAAGGCCGGCAAGGCCCGCTACATCGGCGCCTCGTCCATGTACGGCTGGCAGTTCGCCAAAGCGCTGTTCGTCGCCGACTCCCACGGCTGGACCCGGTTCGCGACCATGCAGAACCACTACAACCTGATCTACCGGGAGGAAGAGCGGGAGATGCTCCCGCTGTGCGCCGACCAGGGCGTCGGCGTCATCCCGTGGAGCCCGCTGGCCCGCGGCCGCCTGACCCGCGACTGGGACGCGACGACCGCGCGCACCGAGACCGACGAGTTCGGCCGCACGCTCTACGTCGAGGGCGACCGGGCCATCGTCGACGAGGTGGCGCGCATCGCGGCCGACCGCGGCGTGCCCCGCGCCCAGGTGGCGCTCGCCTGGCTGCTCGGCCGCCCCCAGGTCGCCGCGCCGATCATCGGGGCGACGAAGCTGTCCCACCTCGACGACGCCGTCGCCGCCGTGGAGCTGGAGCTCACCGAGGACGAGCGGGCCCAGCTCGAGAAGCCCTACACCCCCCACCCCATCGCCGGCTTCAACTAGACCGGTAGGTCTCAGCTACGCCGTGGTTGGCGGGCCGCGGCACGCGGCGGGGATCGCGGAGCGTGGCGGCGGTGGTGGAGTGGTCGGGGTGGGTGCGTGGGAGAGCGACCAGCGTGGTTCTTCTGGTGGGTTCGGCGTCCGGTTTGTCCATACCCAACGACCACGTGGCGCTGTTCCCACGCACACCCCCGCTCCCGACCCCCTCGCCGGCCACGGAACGTCACCATCGACCTGACCCGACCCGGGCCGAACCGGATGCCCGGCGGCGCTCGCGTGAGGACCGCGGCGGGTGTTCCGCGGAACACCTTGATCACCGATCTCGTGGCCGAGACCGACGCCAAGATCGGACGCGGACGCGGTTCCGCGGAACACCATGATCGCCGAGGTTGGGTGCGCGTCGTTGCCAGCGGATTCGGGCCGCCACCCGCCTGGCTAGGTGGGGCGCAGCCAGCCGCGGCGGCCCAGGTCGGGGTGCAGCATGTCGTCGCTCCACAGCAGCTGGCCGTTGGTCGTCGCCGGGTCGGCGAGCGCGACCAGGACGGTGGCCTCGGCGAAGTCCTCGGGGCTGGCCCAGTCGGACTCCCCGGCGGCGGCGACCAGGTTGCCGGGGGTGATGACGGGCTCCGACGGCGAGAGGACGTTCACCGCGATCCCGTAGGCCTGCGCCTCGATCGCGACGGCCTGGGTCAGGTGGTGCAGCGCCGCCTTGTTGCCGCCGTAGGCGATCGGGCCGGGCGTGCCGGGAGCGGCGTAGGGCCCCTCGCCGGGGATGAACCCGGCCACCGAGCTGATGTTCACGATCGATCCCCGACCCAGGTCGATCATGTCGGGGAGCACGAGCTGCATGAGCCGGTAGGAGGCGAACAGCCCGATCTCGAAATGCATCCGCAGGCCCTTGAGCGGGAAGTTCAGGAACGACGCCCAGTTCGGCATCCGCCCCGGCGCTCCGGACGGTGCCGGCGACCCGACGGGCCCTGCCGGAGCGGCGTCGCGCGGCGCGTCCGTGGTGGTCGGCGCGCCGGATGCGGCGGCGGCGCCTGGGGATGCCTTGCCTGGGGAGGCCTTGGCCTCGGGCTGCGCGGGTGGGCGGCCCGGGACGGTCAGGGCGGCGTTGTTCACCAGCAGGTCGACGGGGCCGAGGTGGGCACGGGTCACCTCGACGATGCGTTCGACGTCGGCGGGCCGGGACAGGTCGGCCGGGACGGCCAGCGCCCGACCGCCCTCCTGGACGATCTCCTCGACGACCTCGTGCACGGTGCCGGGCAGACGCGCGTCCCACTGCGCCTCGGTGCGCGCGACCACGGCGACCGCGGCGCCCTCGTGGGCGAAGGCCAGCGCGATGGCCCGGCCCAGGCCGCGGCTGGCCCCGGTGACGATCGCGGTACGGCCGGCGAGCCGGCCGGTGCCGGCGCTCACCTCGCCTCCTCGGACGGATGGCGAGACTCCTGGCCTCGTCGGGTGTGACGTCGAATACGGTCCATGTCCGGGTTCTAGGCGCGCCCGCGCCCACGCGTCAATCGATCCGCCACCGCGGCGGGCGTTCGTACACTGCGGTGATGGCGGCCGGTGAGTTTCCGGGCGTGTCGGCGCAGAGCTGGGTGCCGCTGCTGATCGGCACCGCGCTGCCGGCGCGCCCGTTCGCGTCCGGTGCGGGTCTCGTCGACCTGCTTGCCACCGCGGGTTACGCGGCGGGGGCGACCCGGGTGGGGTTGTCGCGGCTGTGCGCGGACGGCTCGCTCGAACGCCGCCGCGACGGCCGCCAGACCAGCTACCGTCTCGGCCGGCAGATGGCCGAGACGGTCACCTCGGTCGGCGGCCGGGTGGAGAGTTTCGGCCGGTCGGTGGGCTGGGACGGCTCGTGGACGATCGTGCTCGCCTCGGTGCCCGACGAGCTGCGCTCGACCCGGCGGCGGATGAAGAGCGCGCTGGCCTACCTCGGCTTCGGCCGGCTGCGGGAGACGACCTGGGTCGCCGCGCGGGCCTGCGAGGACGAGGTCAAGGACCTGGTCGAGTCGCTTGACCTGGCCGGACTGGTCGACGTCTTCGTCGGCCGCCCCTCGGCGCTCGCCGACGTCGACGCGATCCTGCACCGCTGCTGGGATCTCGGCTCGCTCACCCAGCGTTACAGTGCGTTCGTCGCCCGCTTCGCGCCGCTGCGCGCCGCCGGCTCCCGCGACGCCCTGACTCCGCCGGAGGCGCTGCTGTGGTGGATGCGGCTCACCCATGACTACCGCGAACTCGTCTACCGGGACCCGGAGCTGCCACCCGAGTTCCTGCCGGCCGAGGCCCGCGCCCTGCGCGAGCAGGTCGTCGACACCTACGCGACCGCCCACGGCGGCCTCGACGGGCGCGCGACCGCACAGGTCCGCCACACGCTCGGCATCGCGTGACCGGCCGCGTCCGGTCTGGCCGCGTCCGGTCTGGCCGCGTCCAGTCTGGCCGCGTCCAGACCGGGCCCGCTACTGATCTTTGATTCACCGGGTCGGACTGGAGCGGATCCCGCCCGGTTCCGGTTCCGCGGAATCCGAAAATGACCGTACTCCGTGGCTGCGGCCGTGGCCGTGGTGGTGATCACAGATCGTGGCGGCGGCGGTGGGGTGTTCAGGGTGGATGCATGGGAGAGCGCCTACCTGGTCGCTCTGGCGGGTTCCGCGTCCGATTTGTCCCTACACAAGGACCGGATGGCGCCGTTCCCCTGCACACCCCCGCCCCCGGCCCCCCTCGCCGGCCACGCGACGTAATCGTCGACCCGACCCGACCCGACCCGGACCGGACCCGACCCGGACCGGACCGGCAAAGAACCGTGCGGACGCGACAGCAGCGACCGTGACGGTCGCGTCCCGGCAGCACACGGGGACAGCACCAGCACCAGCGGAAGCGCAGCCGAACCGTGCGCCGGCCCGGTGACGGAAGCGTGATGGCCGTGGCGCGGTTCCGCGGAACACCTCGATCATCAGTCGGGGTCGGGGTCGGGGTCGGGATTGTGCGCCGGCCGGCAGCCGTCCGCGGGCCGGTCTGGCACCATCCTGATCTGCCCGGAGGGCACCTCGCCGTCACCGGACCGACTGCGGAGCCATCATCATGATCCATCCACCGGCACCGCACGTTAAAGATCAGTATGACCGGTCGCGCCATGGCCGGTGGGGGAGCGGTGGGGCCCCGCGCGGGGTAGCGCGGCAACAGATAACAACCGATGGCCGCAGCGGACCGGTTCTGTTAGCTTCTCGGTCGACGGACGGCTGCGGCCGGGTGGCCGCCGGGCGCGCCCCGCGGAAGGACACGCATGAAGATCGACGGAGCTCTGGGCACGCTGGAACAGGCGACGCGCAATGCCCGTGCGGCGCAGGAGGCCGGCTACGACGGTGTGTGGGCGTCCGAGGTCAACCAGGATCCGTTCCTGCCGCTGACGCTCGCCGCCGACGCCACGTCGACCATCGAGCTGGGCACGTCGATCGCGGTGGCGCTCTCCCGCTCGCCGATGTCGCTGGCCTACACCACGCACGACCTGCAGCGGTTCTCCGGCGGCCGGTTCGTGCTGGGGCTGGGGTCGCAGGTCAAGGCGCACATCACCCGGCGGTTCTCGATGCCGTGGGGCCGCCCCGGGCCGCAGATGCGCGAGTTCATCCTGGCGATGCGGGCCGCGTGGACGAGCTGGGCGGACGGAACGCCGCTGTCGTTCGAGGGCGAGTACTACCGGCACACCCTGATGCCGCCGACGTTCGTCCCGGCGCCGCACGCCTACGGGCCGCCGCGGGTGCTGCTGGCCGGCGTCGGCGACGTGATGACCCGGGTCGCCGGCGAGGTCGCCGACGGTTTCCTCTGCCACGGTTTCACCACCGCGCGCTGGATCCGCGAGCACACCCTGCCGGCGCTGGCCGAGGGCCGGCGCCGCGCCGGGCTCGACCTGACCGGCTTCGACGTCGTCGCCGGCGCCTTCCTCGCCACCGGAACCGAGCAGGAGATCGTCGAGGGCCTGGCGACGATCCGCGGGCAGATCTCGTTCTACGGCTCGACGCCCGCCTACCGGCCGGTGCTGGACCTGCACGGCTGGGGCGACCTCGGCGCCGAGCTCACCGTGCTGTCGAAGCAGAACCGGTGGGCGGAGATGGCCACCCTGATCGACGACGACGTCGTCGAGGCGTTCGCCGTCGTCGCCCCGCCCGCCGAGGTCCCCGCCCGCATCGCCGAGCGCTTCGCGGGCCTGGCGACGCGGCTGTCGTTCACCCCGCCGCCGTCGTTCGGTGCCGACGAGGTCCGCGAGCTGGTCGGTGCGCTGCGCGCCGTGCCCGCCCTCGGCGCCGACCCGGCGACCAGCGGCGCGACGCTGTGAGCTCGCCTGGCGGGGCCGGGGTGGACCTGGTGCAGCGGGAGGTCGTCGAGGACGGCGTGCAGCTCCTGCGGCTCAACCGGCCGGCGCGGTTCAACGCCATCACCCCGGCGCTCGTCGACGCGCTGCACCGCCGCCTCGACGAGGTCGACGCAGACCGGTCCTGCCGGGTGGTGATCCTGACCGGCGCGGGCCGCGGCTTCTGCGCCGGCGCGGACCTGCGCGGCGGGGATCCGGACCTCCCGGAGCCGTTCGAGCCGCGGCCAGGCCCCGTCGGTACCTTCCAGATCCAGGAGCAGTACTCGCGGACGACGAGCCGGCTGCGGGCGCTGTCCAAGCCGGTGATCGCGGCGGTCAACGGGCCGGCGACCGGCGGCGGTCTGGCGTTCACGCTCGGCTGCGACGTCCGCCTCGCCGCCGCGTCGGCGCGCTTCTCCGCGGCGTTCGCCCGCGTCGGGCTGTCCGGCTGCGACATGGGCACCGGCTGGCTGCTCAACCGGGTCGTCGGCGTCGGACGGGCGCACGAGCTGCTGCTCACCGGCCGGATCATCGACGCCGAGGAGGCGCTGCGCATCGGCCTCGTCGTCGACGTCGTGCCCGACGACGCGTTGCTGGAGCGCGCGCTGCAGACCGCGCGGCTCATCCGCGCCAACTCGCCGTTCGGCGTCTACATGACCAAGCAGGTGATGTGGTCGACGCTGGAGATCCCCGGCCTGGACGCGGCGATCAACCTGGAGAACCGCACCCAGGTCCTCGCCTCCACCACCGCGGACAACCCGGAGGCGGTGGCCGCCTTCCTCGAACGGCGCGAGCCTCGCTGGACCGACTCCTGATCCGGCAGGCCGGCCAGGGGCCTGCCGGAGCGGCATCGGACTGATCTGAACTATTTGTCGAGACGATGTGTGTCGGCAAACGCTAGACTCCACCGCGTGAGGGACATCAAAGCGACGCCGCACCCGTCGGCGACGCCTGCCGCAGCCTCCCCGGCCCGTCCCCACACGGGGCGGCGGCGCAACGATTCGGTGCGCCGCGCCGTGCTGGACGCGGTTCTGGATCTGCTCGGCCGGCCCGACCATCCGCCGCTGACGATGGAGGGCATCGCCTCGGCGGCCGGGGTGGGCCGGCAGACCATCTACCGATGGTGGCCGTCCAAGGGCGCGGTCGTGCTGGAGGCGCTGGCCGAACGCGCCCGCGCCGACGTGCCTCAACCCGACTCCGGTTCCCTGCTGGGCGATCTCGACGTCTTCCTCGCCGCGACCTTTGCGCTCGGCGCCGACCCGACCACGGCAGCGCTGTTGCGCCATATCGTGGCCGAGGCGCTGCACGACCCCGCGGTCGCCGACGCCCTACAGCGGTTCACGGCAGCCCGGCGGCGCGTGCTGAGGACGATCCTCGCTCGCGCCCGGGACCGCGGTGAGCTGCCCGCCGAGGCCGACCTCGACTTGGGCGTCGACGTCGCCTACGGCGTTTTCTGGTATTCGATCCTGGTGGGCCACTCGCCCCTGACGCCCGACGCGGCACGTCGCCTGGCTCAGGCCGTCATCGCGGTCCTCCGCGTCCAGCACGAGCCGTCTACCCCGCCGTGAAGTCGATCTGGCGGGTGCGGGGCCCACCTCGTGCGCCGTGTCCCCTCCGCCGCCGTGGTGTGGCGGCCTGAGCACGTCCCTTCGGGCGTGTCACCTTTCCGGACGCGCCGGGCGCGCGTCCGTCGGTCGAGTTTTTCAGGCAATGCCGCTCCGGCCGGGTCCACTGCGGCGGCGACCCGTGCCTTTGCAATTTCCTCTTTGCTTCGCCGCCGAGGTGCTGATGCCGCCACAAAGTAATGGCGGGGGCGCTCATCGCCGTCACCGACACGTGCTAATGTGCTCCGTGCCGGGCCGCCCGGAAACCCTGTGGCAGTTCCTTGTCGGGTCCGTGGCGCGGGCAGAAGTCATCTGGGGAAATTTCGATGATCTCGGTCCGGGAATTTTGGAGCGGGACAAAAATCGTGATCACTGAACCCGTCATGCTGAGAGGCGGCAAGAATGAGCGAGGTCAGTAGGAGACGAATACTCCTTGGTGGAGCGGCGGCCACTGCCGCGGCCGGGATCGGGACTCCGGTCGCCACGGCACGGGCCGCCACCACGACGGTGGCCACTGCCGCGGCCGGGCGCGAAACCGTCGGACCTGTCTCGGTGACGGCGGCCGACGCGCGATATCCGGAACTGGTTCGGGGGGTGAACCAGCGGTGGGTCGCCGCTCCGGACGCCGTCCGCCTGGCCGCCTCCGCCCCGCAGGTCGTCGAGGTCGTCCAGGACGCCGTCCAGACAGGGCGGCGGCTGTCGATCCGAAGCGGCGGCCACTGCTACGCCGACTTCGTGAGCAATCCCGAGGTCAAGATACTTCTCGACCTCTCCGCTCTGAACGGGGTGTCCTACGATGATCGACGACATGCCTTCGCCGTCGGCGCCGGAACCCAGCTCGAGTCCCTCTACGAGGCGCTCTACCGCGGGTGGGGCGTGACGATCCCGGGTGGTGTCTGCCCGACGGTCGGGATCGGCGGGCACGCAAGCGGAGGCGGTTTCGGGCTGCTGAGCAGGCGGTTCGGGCTGGTCGCCGACCACATCGAGGCGGTCGAGATGGTGGTCGTGGACGACGGCCACACGGCGCGTGTGGTGGTCGCCTCGCGCGACGCATCCGATCCGAACAACGACCTGTGGTGGGCCACAACCGGAGGGGGCGGCGGGAACTTCGGCGTCGTCACGCGCTACTGGTTCCGCTCGGCGTCGGCGGCGGGAACCGCGCCGGCCGCAGCGCTACCGCGCCCGCCGTCCCAGGTACTACTCAGCTCGGTGCCGGTGCCCTGGAGCGCCCTGGACGAGGCGGCATTCACCACGCTTGTGCGCAACTTCTGCCGCTGGCACGAGCAGAACAGCGCTCCGACCTCGCCGCACACGGCGCTTTCTGGGGTCATGTTCATCCGTCAGGGGGCCTCGGGCGGCGTCCAGCTCGTCACCCAGCTCGACGCGGGTGCTCCCGANGCCAATGCGATGCTCGCCGACTACCGGACGGCCCTGCTGGCCGACACCGGAATCACGACACCATTCCCGGCCCGGCCGGTGGCCTGGCTCGCGTCCACGAAGCTTGTCGGCACCAGCAATCCCGCCCTCCTCTATGACCCCACGCTGCGGAGCGCGGTCAAGTCGGCCTACCTGCGTACATCATTCAGTGATGAGCAGATCTCGGCGATTCGCAAGAACATGTTGCGCGCGGACTACACCAACCCGAACGCGACGCTGCAGCTATCCGGGTTCGGCGGCCAGATCAACGCCGTCGCTCCGACGGCGACGGCGACGGCCCACCGGAGCGCGGTGGTCTACGCCCTTTTCGAGAACTTCTGGATCAGTCCCGCCGAGGATGCGACCCACCTCGGCTGGCTGCGCGACGTCTACAGTCAGACGTTCCAGGGCACTGGCGGCTACCCGGTGCCGAACGAACAGACCGACGGCTGCTACATCAACAATCCCGATCCCGACATCGTCGACGCGTCGATCAACAAGTCGGGTGCTCCGTTCTCGACGCTCTACTACGGCAACAACTACCCGAGGCTGCGGAAGGTGAAAGCCCGCTGGGACCCCGGAAACGTGTTCCGGCACTCCCAGTCGGTCGCGCTGCCGTAGTCCACCGGCCCGGCGCCGCAGGTCTGGCCGCCGGGCCGGCATTGCATGGCGTCGGTTCTAGTCCGACTGGGCGAGTGGCACCTGCTGCGCCCAGTCCGCCCAGTCGGCCAGGGCCTGATAGAGCCGAATGCCCGCCTCCACCGTCACCCGCAGCGACTGCACGCGGGCGCCCGCGCCGAAGTCGCCTCGGTCCTTCGCCTCCGCGTACTCGGTGTACTTCGCGACCAGCGAGCGGAAGTACTCCGTCTCGCGCTCCAGGTAGTCGCGCAGATCCTCCGGCTCCATAAGCCAGAAGAAACACGACCGCAGCACCGGCTCCAGGCGCAGGGTGTGGTCGACCTCGCCGGCGGTGAGCCAGGTTCGCACCTCGGTCAGACCCTCCGGGGTGATCCGGTAGGCCTTGCGTCGTCGCGGCCCCTCGCTCTCGACCTCGATCAGTCCCGCCTCGACCAGCCGGGCCAGCTCGCCGTAGATCGCCGGGTGCTTCGCCGGCCAGACGTGGCCGAGCACCTCCTGGAAGCGCGCCGTCAGGTCGTACCCGCTGGCTGGCCCCTCGGCGAGCAGCCCCAGCAGGGCGTGGTGCAACGACATGGCTGGACTGTACATGTCGCACTTGACAGGACGCGATATTGCCGGCAGGTTGTGCAAGGCGACATGTCGTGTCTGACATGTCATTGGCCGATGGGAAGACCGAAGATGGTGCGTAGTCCAACACTTGTCATCGTCCTGACCGGTGCTACCGCCGGGATCGGGCGGGTGCTCGCCGACAGGCTGGCGTCCGAGGGCCATCGGCTCTTCGCCGTGGGCCGCGATCCGCGCAAGGCCGAGTCCCTGCGCGCCGAACTCGCCCGCTCGAGCGGGGAGGTCGTGACGGTCCTCGCCGACGTCGCCGAGCCGGCCGGCTGGGAGGAGGTGACGGGCCGGGTCGCGGCGGGCGCTGACCGAGTCGACGTTCTGATCCACAATGCCGGCGTACTCCAGCCGCGTCACATCCTCACCAGCAAGGGGTGGGAGCTCAACCTGGCCGTCCACCACCTCGGGCCGTTCGCGCTCACCGCCCGGCTGTGGCCGCTGCTGATGGCCGGTGAGGTGCCGGGACCGGGCGGTGGGCGTCCGCGGGTGGTCTGCGTCAACAGCGTCGGCCACCACACCAGCCTGGGCGGGCATGTCGAGCCCAGGATCGACTTCACCGACCTGCACCACCTGCGTGGCTACGATCCGTTTCTCGCCTACAGCCGGTCGAAGCTGGCGAACCTCTACTTCGTCTACGAGCTGGCGCGCCGTCACGGCGGTCGAGCGACTGTGAACGCGATGAACCCCGGACTGACCCGCACGGAGATCGGTCGCGACTTCCCGCGGACCTACGTGCTGTCGGTCATGGCGTTTGCGTCCTCGCCGCGCCGGGCGGCGAAGGCCATCCAGTATCTGGCCACCGACCCGACGGTGGACACCGACGGCTCCTATTACGACCTCACTCAGGTGACTCCATCCTCCGGGCCCTCGTACGACGCGGACGCCGCGCGGCGGATGTGGGATCTGACCGAGGACATGGTAGGACAGTTTCTCCCGCTCCCGAGCCCGTCCCCGCCATCGGCGGGGTGAATTCTTCGGCGAGATCTCCGTGGCTCCTGACAGCGTCGACACCAGTACAACGGCCACCATTGTATGAGGCGGGCGATGCTGGTCAGTATTGCCGGTACAAGCGGCTGACGGAAAGGGAGTTCTATGCGCGTAACCGGCAGGCGACAATCACCCGCGGTCCTGCTGGGCCGTCTTCCGGCAGACCTGGACGGCGTGCTGGTCGCGGCCCCCGCCGCAGGCCGGCGGGGTGCGGGCGCGTGAACGTTCGCAGCGGCTCTCCGCACGCCCGTCTGATGGGCTTCGGCGACTACCGGCCGCCGAGGGTGATGACCAACACGGAGCTGTCCCGTACGGTCGACACGAGCGACCAGTGGATCCAGTCGCGGACCGGGATCGAGCAACGCCACGTCGCGGGCTCCGATGACACCGTGGTGTCCATGGCCGTGGAGGCCGGCGGCAAGGCGCTGGCCGCGAGCGGCCTGGGCCCGCGTGATCTCGACGCCGTCATCCTCGCGACCTGCACGATTCCGCGCGCCATCCCGGGCGGAGCGGCCACGGTCGCCGCGCAGCTCGGCTGCGGTTCGCCGGCGGCGTTCGACCTGAACGCCGCGTGCTCCGGCTTCTGCACCGGGCTCGAGGTCGCGGCCGGTCTCCTCGGCCGCGGGGCGGCTCGCCATGTGCTCGTCGTCGGCTCGGAGCGCTTCACCGCCGAGTGGCTCGACTGGGCCGATCCCGGCGTCTGCGTCCTGTTCGGCGACGGTGCCGGCGCGGCCGTCGTCGGCCCCTCGGACACGCCCGACATCGGGCCGGTCGTATGGGGCAGCGACGGGACCGGTGCCGGCTTCATCGCCGTCCCCGAAGGCGACTGGGCCCTTCGGATGGACGGCCGCAACGTCTACCGGTGGGCGACCACCCACGTCGCCCCGCTGGCCCTGCAGGTGTGCGAGGCGGCCGGGGTCGATCCCACGGAGCTGGCCGCGATCGTTCCGCACCAGGCCAACCTGCGGATCGTCGACGCCATCGCCAAGCAGGTTGCCGCTCCCGACGCCGTCGTCGCGTCCGACGTCGTGAACGCCGGCAACACGTCGGCCGCGTCGGTGCCCCTCGCGGTGACCCGTCTTCTCGCGGAGCAGCGGGTCAGGAGGGGGGACCTGGTGCTCCTGCTGTCCTTCGGCGCTGGCCTCAGTTGGGCCGGCCAGATCATCCGACTGTCCTGATCTGCCCTCACGACATCTGCGGAGGTAGCGACCATGTCCACGGACCACATTCTCGACATTCTGCGGTCAGTCGTCCGCGAAATCGCCCGGATCGAGCTGGACGGGATTGACCGCACCACCACCTTCACCGACCTCGACCTCGACTCGCTGACGGTCGTCGAGATTGCGACCGCTGTCGAGGAGAGGCTCGGCTCCAGAATGCCCGCCGACGTGTTGACCGATCTCGCCACCATCGGCGAGCTGGAGTCCGCGGTGCGGCGGATGGCCGGCGGCCCGGATGCGGTGACCTCGCCGGCGACCTAAAAATGTGATCATCCGAGTCGGGTGATCGGGATAGTCAGGGAGAGGAAAATGGCGAACCACGGCGGAAACCCACGGGTCATCCAGAAGAAGTGGAGCGAAGACGCGATCGGTGATCAGACCGGTCGTACTGTGATTGTCACCGGCGCGAACGGCGGCCTGGGACTCGTCACCGCGCGTGAGCTGGCGGGGGCGGGCGCCCGGGTCGTCCTGGCCTGCCGGGACGCCGGCCGTGGCGAGGAATCGGCCGCCGCTATCCGGGCCGCGACCCCCGGCGCGGACGTCGAGGTGCAGGCGCTCGACCTGGCGGACCTCGGCTCGGTGCGCAAGTTCGCCTCCGCCTTCGGCCGGGATCACGACCGGCTCGACGTGCTCGTCAACAACGCCGGTGTGATGGCCACGCCCAAGCGGGCGACCGCCGACGGCTTCGAGCTGCAGCTCGGCACCAACCACTTCGGCCACTTCGCCCTCACCGGAGTGCTGCTGCCGAACCTGCTGGCTTCCCGTGACCCTCGGGTCGTCACGGTGAGCAGCACACTGCACGCATACGGCCGCATCAGGTTCGACGATCTACAGAGCGAGCGACGGTACCGCCGCTACGGCGCGTACTTCCAGTCCAAGCTCGCCAACCTGCTGTTCGCCTTCGAGCTCGACCGCCGGGCCGGCGGGAGGCTGCGTAGCATCGCCNCACACCCGGGGTATGCCGCGACCAACCTTCAGCTCAGCGGGCAGAAGGGTGCGATGCGGGCGATGATGGCCGCCAACAACAAGGTCTTCGCCCTCAGCCCGAGGATGGGCGCGCTGCCGATCCTGTGCGCGTCGACCGTGCCCGACCTGCCCGGCGGCGCGTTCGTCGGGCCGTCCCGGTTGATGGGTTACCGGGGATACCCGGGCTTCGCCAAGTCGAGCAGGCGGGCTCGCGACCCCGAGACGGCCGCACGCCTGTGGGAGGTCTCCGAGGCCCTGACGGGGATCCATTACACCTTCGCGACCAACACCACGCGGGCCTGACCCGATGGTCGGGGATGCGCCGCCGCGCGCGAGGACACTGCCGGACGAGGTCGACGTCGTCGTGGTCGGCGCCGGTCTGGCTGGGCTGACGGCCGCCCGGGTCGCGCTGCGGGCCGGTCTGGAACCGCTTGTCCTGGAGGCCCGCGACCGGGTCGGCGGACGGGTCGTGGGCGAGTCGGTGGCGGAGGGAATCGACGTCGAGCTGGGCGGCCAGTGGCTGGCGGGCCGGAACAAGCGGGCCCAGGCGCTCGCCGCCGAGGCCGGCATCGAGCTGTTCCCGACCTACGACGAGGGCAATGACCTGCTGGAGGTCTCGGGCGAGGTCCGCCGGCAACGGGGCAGGGTCCCCCCGCTACGCCCGGCCGCACTGCTGGACGTGGGGCTGGCGCGCCTGCGGCTCGACCGCCAGGCTCGCACCGTTCCGCCCGACGCGCCGTGGCAGGCAGCCCGGGCTGAGGAATGGTCGCGCATGACAGTCTCTGCCTGGCTGGACCGAGCGACCCGCACCGCCGAGGGGCGGTCGGTCCTGCAGACCGCCATCGCCACAGTCTGGGGTGCCGAAGCGCACCAGCTCACGATGCTGCAGGCCCTCGCCCACATCGGGGCGGCCGGAAGCTTCGACGCGACGACGACCACGGACCTCGGTCTGCGGGTCGCCGGCGGCTCGCATCTGCTGCCCGCCCACCTCGCCGCCGAGCTCGACGGGCGCGTGGTCCGCGAGTGCGCCGTCACCGGGATCCGCGACCTCGGAGAGCGGGTCGAGGTGGATGCCATCGGCGGTCGTGTCCGGGCCCGGCGGGTCATCGTCACCGTGCCGCCGGCACTGGTCGCTCGGATCGGTTTCGACCCGCCGCTGCCGGCGGCGCGCCACCAGGCGATCGCGGCCCTGCCGATGGGGCACATCATCAAGGTCGCCGCCGTGTACGACGCACCGTTCTGGCGGGACCGAGGTCTGTCCGGGCGGGCACTGAGCATGGAGGGGCCGGTCACCGGCACCTTCGACAACTCACCCCCGGAGGGGCGGCCGGGCGTGCTGGTGGGCTTCGTGCCCGGCGACCGCGCCCGTGCCTTGGCCGTCCGACCGCCCGCCGAGCGGCGGGCCGCGGTACTCGCCTCCTTCGCCCGGCTGTTCGGAGGGGCGGCCGCCCAGCCCCGCCGGTACCTGGAGAAGGACTGGGCGGCGGAGGAATGGACCCGCGGCTGCTACTTCGGCATCGCCACGCCCGGGTCGATGACCGGACCGGTGCGCGATCTGCGGAAGCCGACCGGCCGCATCCACTGGGCCGGTGCCGAGACGGCCCTGGCGAACTACGGCGGCATGGACGGTGCGTTGACCTCGGGCGAGCGGGCCGCCGGCGAGGTCGTCGCCGCCCTGTCGACAACCCTGGAACAGCTCGCCTAGAACCAGCCCCGGGTACTCGGCTCCACACTGGCGCCTGCCCGCGGCGCCCTTCGCGGCGCCGCGGGAGTCCGGCAGCGCCTGTCACAGGTCAACGAGCCATGCCTGCCGGCCGGGCCACGACGGAAAGAGAACCGCGATGAGTCTCGTAGAGGTGGACAAGGACGGCGCGGTTCTCACCGTGCGAGTGAACAACCCTCCGTTCAACCTGCTCACCACGGCCACCATGGCTGAGCTGGGCACCGTCTTGGCCGCGGCCGACCGGGACCCCGGCGTGCGCGCGGTGGTGCTGGCCAGTGCAGTACCTGACACCTTCATCGGACATTACGATCTTGAAGAGGTCCTCGCCGTCGCGGACGGTCTGGGTCTGCCGGTGACGCCCCGCGCAGCCTACCCGGCGCTCTGGCTGGTCGCCGGCCTGCTGCGGGTGCCGATGCTTCGTGACGCCGTCGAGCGCACGCCGGCGGCCGGGATTGCGGCCCTCCTGCGCTTCCACGGCGTCGTGCGGCGGATGCGCGACAGCGACACGGTGTTCGTGGCCGCGATCGACGGACCTGCACTCGGCGGCGGCTTCGAGCTCGCGCTCGCCTGCGACATCCGGATCATCGGCGACGGGTCCTACGGAATCGGACTGCACGAGACTCTGATGGGCCTTATCCCCGCGGGCGGCGGTACCCAGATCATGTCGCGAGCGCTGGGCCCCGCCAGGGCGGTGGAGCTGATCCTGGCGGGCCGGCTGCTCGATCCGCAGGCAGCGCTCGCGACCGGCATCGTGCACCGGCTCGTCGACAGCAAGGACGTGGCGGAGCTGGCCCACCAGACGGCCGCGCGAATCGCCACCCGACCGCCGATGACGATACGGGCGGCCAAGCAGGCGGTCTACGTGGGCGGCTCGGTCAGCCTTCGGCGTGGGATGGCGATGGAACGGGCCCGCTTCCTCGCCCTGGTCAGCCGCCGGCCCGCGCAGAACGCGATGCGCCGGTACGTCCGGCAGCTCGCCCACCACCGTGAGACAGGCAAGGACCTGGCGGAGTTCACCCGTGATCGCCTGCCGGCCTGGCAGGCCCGCACGGCGGCGGACTTCGTCGACTGAAGCAGGCCAGGGGCGAGGCAGGGCCCGCCCACCGCAGGCGCATTCCTCGAAGGAGATCATCGTGGCGACGAGAAGAACAGGCGAGGGTCGGCGGGTCGCTGTCGTCGGCAGCGGAATCTCCGGGCTGTCGGCCGCGCTGCGGCTGGAGCAGTCCGGGCACGACGTCGAAGTGATCGAACGAGACTCCGTCCTCGGGGGCCGGTTCGGTGTCGGCCGGCTCGGTGACCGGCGGGTGATGATGGGCGGGAAGAACATCGGACGCAAGTACACGGCGTTCCGGTCGTTCACCGCGGCGCTGGGCAGCTACCCCTGGGAGCAGTTCGGGATCAACCAGTCGTTCATGAAGGACGACGAGGTGCTCACCGTGGACAGCACTCGGCGTAGCTCCAGCCTCAACAGCATCCGGCAGATGGCGACGCCGCGCGACCTGGCCCGGCTCGGGCGGCTCGCCGCGCAGATCCGTCTCGACGACTCGAGCCGCTTCCTCGGGTCGGACTACTTCACCCGGCTGGCGCGCAAGTACGACCGGCGACCGCTCAGCAGCCACTTCAGCGCCAAGGTCACGAAGAATCTGCTGCGGCCCCTCACCGTCCGCATGAACGGGGCCGAGCCCGACGAGGTCTACCTGGGCACGTTCGGTACCAACCTCTCGCTGCTGATGGACACCTACGACCAGCTCTCCGGGGGGATCGAGCCGGCGCTCGAGGCGCTGGCGCGCAGGGTCACCGTCCGCCTCGACACCGAGGTCACGGGGCTGGTGGTGCGGCAGGGCAAGGCAGTCGGCCTGCGACTGTCCCACGGCGGCACCGAGATCGAGCGGTCGTACGACGGGATCGTCATCGCCACCCCGGCGTACGCGACGGCCCAGATCGTGCGTTCGGAGATGTCGACGCTGTCCAAGCGCCTGGGCGAGGTGCGTTACTTCGGCTCGTCCGTCGTCCTGGTCGAATACGATCGGCCGATCTTCACGCCGGAGGTCCGCGCGCTGGCAATCAACGACGGCGGTCCGTGCAGCAACGCCGGGTCGTACGCGATGGAGTCCCGCCATATCGTGCGCTACACCTACAGCGGTCGTCCTGGCCGGATCGACGAGCAGGACCAGTCCCCCCTCGACGACTGGGTCGGCGAGACGGAGGAGCGCCTCGTGCGGTATCTGGGAGCGAGTCGGGCGCAGCGGGTGCACACCGGAGGGCGAAGCTGGAGCGCGGCCTACTGCGCCTACGTGCCCTTCCACGGAGAGTTCCTGCGCGAGGTTTCCCAGGCCGTCGACGAGGTGCCCGGTCTGGAACTCGCCGGCGATTACCTCATGGGCGCGTCCCTGGAGTCCTGCTGCCGCACCGGCCGCAGCGCCGCTGACCGGCTCGCGGCGGCGCTCGGCGCCCCCGATGCGGCACGGGTCGGCAGATGACTGGATCGTCAGACGAATACCGGCCGTTCGAGGGGGCGACGGTGCGTCCCTGGGCCGTGGTGACGGGTGCCTCGTCGGGGATCGGGGAGGCCCTCGCGCGCGGCCTGGCGGCCCGCGGCCATCCGGTCTGGCTCGTCGCCCGTCGGGGTGACGTGCTGGGACGCCTGGGCAAGGAGCTTCGCGCGGAACACGGCGTGCAGGTGGGGATCAGCGAGTGCGATCTGGCCGACCGGGAGCAGCGGGCCCGGCTGCGCGCCGAGCTCGCCGCCGCGCAGGTGATGATCCTGTGCAACAACGCCGGCTTCCCGACCTGCGGTGAGCTCACCGCGAACGATCCGGTCCGCGAGGCGGCCGAGATAGAGGTCAACGTCGCCGCGGTGCACGACCTCACCCTCGCCGTCCTACCGGGGATGATCGCCCGCGGCCGAGGATTCATCCTGTTCACCGGCTCGACGGCCGGTGTCCAACCCGTGCCGACCGCGGCGACGTACGCGGCGTCGAAGGCGTTCGTGAACTCCTTCGCCGAGGCGCTGCACGCCGAGTTGGTCGGTACCGGCGTCGGCTGCACGTTGCTGGCACCCGGGCCGGTACGCAGCGAGTTCTCCGACGTGGGTGGCATCGGTGACATCGAGGCCACCCGCTGGTTCGGCTGGAAGGCGCCGCAGCAGGTGGCCGGCCAGGCGCTGGACGCGCTGGAGAACGGGCGCCGGGTCATCGTCCCCGGCACGGCGGCGAAGTCACAGGCGTTCCTCGGCCGCTACCTGCCGCGTTCAGTGGCCTTTCGGGTGATGCGCGCCGCCATCCTGCCCACCTTGCGTTCTGCCAGACGGACGTCGGTGTGACGGCCGTGGCCTCGCGGACGGCCCCCTCCCGGGGTTGCCGTCTGCGAGGCCACGGCAGCGGCCCGCTGCCTGCCGCCTACTCGGGTAGGGCGCGCGTTCCGCGCCGGGCGCCCGGAGGCCGGCGCGGGCTCATCGTCCTCAGATACCGGCCGCGATGATGTTGTCCATCGACCGTTCGGCGAGTGCGGCGATCGTGAAGGTGGGATTCGCACCGCCAGCGTTTCCGGGAATGACCGAGGCGTCGACCGCATACAGACCCCGGTATCCTCGGACGCGACCGTACAGGTCGGTTGCCTTGCCGAGTTCGCACCCGCCCAGCGGATGCGCGGTGATGCCACTCGGCGGGGGCGGTCCCATCCCCGCGATCCCGCGGTCGATGAGCATCTGGTTGAACGCCTGAGGGGCCGCCTCGGCCGGCGCGTTCTTCGACGCGTCCCAGTCACTCAGGTTGACCTGTTTGGTCGCCGGGTCAAACGTCCAGCTACCACGGTTGTCCATGTCCACCGCGACGCTGAACTGGGCCAGGTTCGAGGTACCGTTGAAGTTGATGAGCCACCAGTTCTCGAGTCGTACCGGGACTCCGAAGTTCCCATCAAGGAATGTGGTTGACACGCAGGGCGCAGCCTGGGTGGAACCGGTCTTGCCGGAGAAGGTTCGGAAGGTGAAAGCATCACCGTTAGTGCCCCAGTTCCGGCCGACGGCGTCACTGAGATTCGGCAGCGCTCCGGTCTCGCGGGCCGCGACCAGCAGCCGCGTCGTGTTGATGGAGCCCGCCGCCAGGAACAGCAGGTCCGTAGTCAGCTCGTCGCTGCTGACGACGTCTCCGTTCGGAGCGAGGCGACGTGATTCCACCACGTAGCCGCCGCCCTTGCGGGTCCGGATTCCCGTGACCTCGGTCAGCGGGCTGATCTGTACGTTCCCGGTCTCCACGGCCGACTGCAGGTAGTTCTGCGTGGTGTCATTCTTGGCGCCGTCGCTGTTGCCGAAGCTCGACTCGCCGACCGTTGCCGACGGGCGCAGCCGGCCGGAAAGCTCACCTCGGATCCGGTCCCAGTTGAAGTCGGTCATGACCGGGGTGGTCGGGAAGCCGGCCGCGCGCATCTGGTCGTCGTAGGCCCGGGCGTGGGTGAAGGGATCCGAACGATAGACATCGTCCGGCACCGTCTGGGTGTTGAGCATCTTACGCACCCGCGGGTAGTAGACGCGATCGAGTTCCGGATACGACACGCCGCGGGGGAAAAGCGCCTCGAAGTATTTGCGCGGTGGCTGGACCGTGCAGCCCGCGTAGACGACGGAGCCGCCGCCGACCGCGGCAGCGCAGGCCACCTCGATCCCGTTCGCCACCACTACCTGCATGATGCCGGGCACGCGGTCGATCGGCGATTCGGGGAGGCCCGGCCAGATCATCTTGTCCTGGAACCAGAACATCGAACTGGACGGGTTCAGTTCGGTGCTGAACACAGGCTTGGTCGGACTGTAGCGGTAGCGCTGGCCGCGCTCCAGTACCAGCGTCCGTATCCCCGCCCGCCCGAGCCGCAGCGCGGCCACGGAGCCGCCGAACCCGGACCCGATCACGATGGCCTTGACCGTGCTCGCATCCGTCCCGGCGAACGCCGCCGGATTGCCGATCAGTGCGGTTCCAGCGGCTGTGAGACCACCGCCGACCGCGAGTCCCAGCAACCTTCTCCGGTCAATGTCGGGCATGACTCATCCCCCTGTTCTGCCGACAGACATCTGTGCTCCAGCCTGTGATGTGAGTCCCTGCGGCCCGATGACGGCACGTGGCCTCGGCCCCTCAACTCCGAACGTGCGTCCCGTTCCGCATGCGGCAATCCGTAAGGCGGGACGCGAACGACGTTGCCTGGCTGGGCAATTAGACTACATCAATCAGGGATCGGTGGAAGCATCACCGCCGTGTCGTGCGGACGACGTGTCGGCGCGCTCGGATGAAATTGATTTGTGCTCGGCGGGTGGCAATGTTAGTCGGCCCGGTCGCCGGGTCGCTGCTTACGAGCAGTGGTTTTGCCTGCCGGCCTGGCGCCGGCGTGCTGGCCCGCGTCCTCGGGGGAGTGCGGGGTGTGGTCGAGATCGGCCGCTGCCGACCTCCCGGCTCGGCCCGTCATACTAGTGTTCCAGCTACCAGGAAAGAGATTCGCCGGGTGCCGCGAAGATCGTAGCAGCCTGGATACCAGGAATACCGATACCAAAGTTGGCTGGGCGGGGGTTGACCCTCTGGTTTCGGCTCGTTATCTTCTTGGTCGACCCTGAAACTCAGGATATTTTCGGGGTGGCCGGAGGCCTCGACCGAGGCGGCCGGTCACCTCCTCGGGGTGCAGATTTCAGGCCGAGTGGTTCACCGTCGCGGAGTCCGAGCGCCCCGCAGGTCAACCCGCGCCCCCGAACTTCGTTCCGCGTCGAACGGTGCCTAGCCAAGGAGCTGAATTGCGTTCCTCGCCGCAGTCGTCGACGATTGCCGAGTTGCTGTCCGAACACGCTCGAGAACGGGGATCGAAGGTATTCTGCACGATCTTGTCCGATGGTAGCCAGGAAGGTCCTTCGATCACCTACGCGGACCTGGACGCGGCCGCTCGCGCCCTGGCGGCGCGGCTGCTCGATGCCTGCGCGCCGGGGGATCGCGCGCTCATCCTGGAAAGTGACATCGCCGACTTCGTCGTCGCGTTCATGGCCTGTCAGCGGGCCGGCGTGGTGGCCGTTCCGCTGGCCACCCCGACCCCGATCGGTTCCGCCAGCCGGGTGGCAACCCTGCGCGCCATCGCCCGGGACTGTGCGGCGACGGTCGTGCTCACCGGCGGCCGCGGTGAGCTGCGCGCGCAGGTCACCCGATTCGCGCCGGAGATCGCGGCGCTGCACTGGATCGTGATCGGGTCGACCGGCGGGACGATCGGCACCGCGCCCGACCCTCCCCGCGAGGCCGCCTGCGTGCGTCCCGATGACCTGGCGTTCCTGCAGTACACCTCGGGTTCCACCTCGACCCCGAAGGGCGTCATGGTCACCCATGAGGCGCTGCTGCGCAATGCCCGGCTGCAGGCCGACGGCATGCGGCTCGACGCGGACGACGTCGTCGTCTCATGGCTGCCGCTGTTCCACGACATGGGACTGATCGGAAAGGTCCTCCAGACCTTCTACCTGGGCGCGAGCGCCGTCCTCATGCCGCCCATGACGTTCGTGCAACGCCCGAGCCGGTGGCTTGCGGCCATCACCCGCCACGGCGGCACCGTCGCCGGAGCACCGAACTTCGGTTTCGACCTGTGCGTACGGCGGGTCTATCCGCAGGAGCGGGCCGAGCTGGACCTGTCGAGCTGGCGGGTGGCGTTCAGCGGCGCCGAGCCGGTCCGGCCGGCCACCCTCGACGCGTTCGCCGACGCCTATCGGCCGCACGGCTTCGAGGCCCGAGCCCTGTTCGCCGCATACGGCCTGGCGGAGAACACACTGATCACTACCGTGTCCGCGGCCGGTACCCGGCCGCGGACGCTGCGGGTGGACCGGGCAGCGCTGGCGGCCGGCCGACTGACGCCCGGCGGGAGCCAGGAGATCGTCGGAGTGGGGATACCGGCACCGGAGCGCCGTCTCGAGATCGTCGACCCGGATACCTGCCGCCGGTGTCCGCCCGGGTCGGTGGGCGAGGTGTGGGCCGGTGGCCCGGACGTCGCCGCCGGATACTGGGGCCGGCCGGAGGAGAGCGCACTCACGTTCGCCGCCCGGATCGCGCCCGACGACGACGGGCCGTTCCTGCGTACCGGAGACCTGGGCGTGCTGCACGACGGCGAGCTGTTCATCACCGGTCGGCTCAAGGACCTGGTCATCGTCGGCGGACGCAACCACTATCCGCAGGACCTGGAGGCCACCGTCGAGGCCGCCCACCCGTGGATCAGGGGGATCGGCGGCTGCGCCGCGTTCGCTGTCGACCGGGATGACGGGGAACGCCTCGTGATCGTGTCCGAGGTCTCCCGGCCCACGGGGGCCTGGGCCGCGGATGCGGCCGACGCGGTGCCGAGCAGCACCGAGATCGATCGGGCGGTGCGGTCGGCGATCTCCGTCGAGCACGGGATCGCCGTGGACGACCTGGTGCTCGTCGCGCCGGGCGCGGTGCCCAGGACGTCCAGCGGAAAGGTCCGCCGCCGCGCCTGCCGAGCGGCCTACGAGGCGGGCGAGCTGCGGCCGGCTCCCCTTTCGCTGGCCGGGCCCGCGCAGGAGCACGAGCCCGTAAGAGAGGGAGTCGAGTGATGCCGGATGCCGACGGGATCGGGAGCTGGCTCGTCGCCCGGATCGCCGAGATCCTCGGGGTCGAGGCGCGCTCGATCAGAACCGACGCCGAGTTTCTGACGCTGGGGCTGTCGTCGCTGCAGGCCGTGGAGCTCTCCGACGATCTGCAGCGTCATACCGGGTCCGCCCTGCCACCCACGTTGCTCTATGACTGCCCGACGGTCGACGCGGTGGCCGCCCTCCTGACCGGTCAGACGGGGGCGGCCGACACGCCCGACTCCCTCGGCCGGGCCGCGGCGCCCCGCCCGGTGACCGCCGAGGGGCCCGAACCGATCGCGATCGTCGGGATCGGCTGCCGGGTGCCCGGCGCCGCCGGCCCGCAGGACTTCTGGCGCCTGCTGTGCGACGGAACCGACGCGGTGGGCGACGTCCCGTCGGGGCGGTGGGACTCCGCCGCGCTGTACGACCCGGACCCGGCCGCTCCCGATCGGATGAACACCCGGTGGGGCGGGTTCCTCGACGACGTCGAGGGTTTCGACGCGGCCTTCTTCGGCATCGCCGCCCGCGAGGCGGCGCGCATGGATCCCCAGCAGCGGCTCGCGCTGGAGGTCGCCTGGGAGGCGCTCGAAGACGCCGGGGTGCCGCCGGCCACGCTGTCCGGGTCTGGCGCCGGGGTGTTCATGGGCGTATCGACCTTCGATCATGCGGTCGCGCTGTTCGGCAGGCTCGACGGGGCCGAAGCCCACGACGGAACCGGCGGTGTGCTGAGCATCGTCGCCAACCGCCTGTCCTACTGCCTGAATCTGCGCGGGCCGAGCCTCGTCGTCGACACCGCCTGCTCGTCATCGCTGGTGGCGGTGCACCTGGCCTGCCAGGCCCTGCAGCGCGGCGAGACCGACCTCGCGATCGCCGGCGGGGTGAACGTCATCGCCAGCCCTCGGGTCGCGCTCAGCTTCAGCCGAGGCGGGCTGATGGCGGCCGACGGCCGCTGCAAGCCCTTCGACCATCGGGCGGACGGCTATGTCCGCTCCGAGGGCGCTGGGGTTGTCGTGCTCAGGACGTTGTCGGGGGCCCTCGCCGCCGGCGACCGGATCTATGCGGTGGTCAGGGGTGGCGCGGTCAACTCCGACGGCCGGACCAACGGGCTGACCGCGCCGAGCGAGCAGTCCCAGGCGGCGTTGCTGCGCGCGGCCTGTGGGGCGGCCGCCGTCGACCCCGCCCAGATCGACTATGTCGAGGCCCACGGGACGGGCACCGCCGTTGGGGACCGGATCGAGGCCGGCGCGCTCGCCCAGGTTCTGGCAGCCGGCCGTGGCGGCAACCGACCGCTGCTTGTCGGGTCGGTGAAGTCCAATCTGGGGCACCTGGAGGCGGCTGCCGGTGTCACCGGTCTGATCAAGGTCGCGCTGGCGCTTCACCACGGCGAGATCCCGCCGACCGTGCACTTCGAGCGGCTCAACCCGCGGCTCGGCCTCGACACCCTCGCCCTGCGAGTCGTTGCGGGCGACCGGGCGCCGTGGCCCGACCAGCCACTGGGCGAGCAGGCTCGCCTCGCCGGCGTCAGCTCCTTCGGATTCGGCGGGACGAACGCCCACCTGGTGCTGTCCGGCGCACCTGCCGGACGGCGCGACGCCGCCGACGGCTCGCCGATCGGTGCGGGAGGGCCCGTGCTGGTCCCCGTGTCCGCCCGGTCGGCCTCGGCGCTGCGGCGCCGGGCCGCCGCCTGGGCCGGGACCCTGCGCGAACCCGCCGACGACCATGCCTGGGTCCGGCGGGTGGCCGCCGCCGCCCGCCGGACCGGCCATGACCGGCACCGGGCAGCAGTGGTGGCCGCGAACCGCGACGAGCTCGCCGCGGGCATGGCGGCGCTGGCCGCGGGCAGGCCGGCCGGCGAGGTCGCCGGGCCGCGGGAGGCGGGCCGCACCCGGCCACGGGTCGTCTTCGTCTTCCCCGGCCAGGGCCCGCAGTGGGCGGGGATGTGCCAGCAGCTCGCCGCGTCCGTGCCGGTGTTCCGCGCGGCGATCCACCGCTGCGACGCGGCGGTCGCGCGATGGACGGGCCGATCGATGTGGAACGACGACGCCGGCCTCGTGGCCGAGGGCACGGCCGCCGTGCAGCCGGCGTTGTTCGCGATGCAGGTGGCGCTCGCCGAGACCTGGCGGGCCTGGGGCGTCGAGCCGGCGGCGGTCATCGGCCACAGCATGGGTGAGATCGCGGCCGCCTGTGTGTCCGGTGCCCTCAGCCTCGACGACGCCGCGCGGATCGCCTGTGAACGCAGCCGCCTGCTCGACGAGATCTCCGGCTTGGGCGGCCTGGTCCTGGTCGAACTGGGCGTGGGCGAGGCCACCGCGTTGGTGCGCGGCCGGGAGCACGAGCTGTCCGTCGCCGCGGTCAACGGGCCACGGGCGACCGTGCTGTCGGGCCGCATCGCGGCGCTGGACGACCTGATCGCGCACCTGTCCGGCCAGGGCGTGTTCGCGCGTCGGATCGATGTCGCCTTCGCCGCGCACGGCCCCCAGGTCGAACCCGTCCAGGCGCGGCTGCGGGCGGCGCTCGACGCACTGCGTCCCGGCGAGGCGACCACGCCGCTGTACTCGACGGTCACCGGCGGCCCGGTGCCCGGCATCGATCTCGGCGCGGCGTACTGGGAACGCAACGTGCGCGCACCTGTCCTGTTCGCGCCGACCCTGCAACGGCTGCTCACCGAGGGGTACGACACGTTCGTCGAGATCGCGCCGCATCCGGTGCTGGCACGGCCGATCGGTGAGACCGCCGCCGACGCCGGCCGACCGGTCACCGTCGTGTCCTCGATGCGCCGGAGCCGGCCCGAGGCGGCGGGCCTGCTGTCCGCGCTGGGGGAGTTGTACACGGCCGGGGTTCCGTTGCGATGGGAGGCGCTCTACCCGGGCGTGGTGGCGCACGCCGACGTCCCGCGCCACGGCTGGGAGCACCAGTCGTTCCCCCTCGCGCGACTCGCCCCCGACGGGCCGCGGCCGTCCGCGCGCACCTCGGCCGGCGCCGGGCCGCTGGGTCGGCCCATCCGGGTCGGCGTGCAACCGTCGCTGCGCCTGTGGTCGCTCGAGGTCGACCTCGGCGCCGCCCCGGAGATCGCCGATCATCTGGTCGACGGCACGGCGGTGGTGCCCGGCGCCTACTGGCTCACCGCAGCGGCGGCTGCGGCCGCCGCCGAGGCGCGGCCGGGCTCCGCGGTGGAACTGGTGGACGTCACGTTCACCCAGCCCTGTCCGGCCAGTCAGGATGCCGCCAACGAGCCGCAGCTTGCCCTGCATCCCGGTGAGGCGGGGTCAGCCACCTTCACCGTCACGTCGTGGCCGCCCGGCCAACCCGCGTTGACGCATGCGCAGGGCGTGCTGCGCGGTGAGGCCGGCGCGCCGCCTCCTGCCACGCCCGCGCCAGAACAGGCGGCCCAGGGGCTCAACCCACTGCGCGTCGACGACTTCTACGCGCGGCTTGCCGCCGCCGGCCTGCGCTATGGGCCGCGCATGCGGAGTCTGGACCGGCTGTGGTCCGGCGCCGGTCAGGCCCTCGGCCGCGCCCGACCGCTCGCCGTGTCGCCGCAGCGGGCCGGCGGCGGCCCCGGCGACGCGGCCGCCGCATTGCACCCGGCGCTGCTGGACGGCTGCCTGCAGGTGGTCGCCGCGGCGGACACCGGCGTGATCCGAGAGGGCTCGGTACCGGTACCGGTCCGGGTGGGGCGGGTCTGGAGCGCAGTCCGCCCAGCGGTCGGGGACGAGCTGTGGTGCCATGCCCGGATCACCGGGACCTCCACCCGCGAGGTCCGCTGCGACATCACGATCTCGGGCCCCGACTGTCGGGTCCTGTGGGCGGCCACCGGCTTCACGCTTCGCATGGCCGGTCCGAGCCGGCCGGTGAACCAGGGCCGGCTCTACCGGGTGCGGTGGGAGCCTCGGCAGGTGACCCCCCAGGCGGGCGGGGGCTGGCTCGTCGTCGCCGGCTCCTCGCCGCTGGGGCGAGATGTGAGCCGCCGGCTGCGTGCGGTGGGCGAGCGCTGCCTGGTCGCGGTCGAGGGCCCCGCCCGAGAACCGGGCGAGCGCACGCTGGTCGCCGACGCCGGCCCGCGCGCCTACCAGGAGTTGCTGGCCGAGGCGGAGAACCTGCTCGGAACGGTCCGCGGCATCGTCGACGCGCGGATCGCGCCAGCCGGCGGCGACCCGCCGGTCGTTCCCTGCGTCGGTGATCCTGGCCCCGCGCGGTTCGAGCCGGCGCAGGTCGCGAACGGGACGATCGCCGCGCTTCGGCTTGCCCAGGCCCACCTGGGCCGCGCCTGGTCGGCCGGGCATCCCCGACTGTGGCTGACCGTCGCGAGCGGCGCCGAGGCCAGCCTGCGCGACGCGGGCCGGCAGGGACTCGGCCTGGTGCTGGCCAACGAGCATCCCAGCCCAGGCTGCGGGGTCGTCGAGCTCGCGTCGGATCTCCCCGACGCCGACATCGAGGCGTTCTGCGCGCTGCTGCGATGCGCGGACCCACCGAGCCAGGCGGCGGTGCGCGACGGCGAGGTCCTCGTCCCGGTGCTTGCCACGGTCGTCGACGGGTCCGCCGCCGACGGGTCCGCCGCCGACGGGTCCGCCGCCGACGGGTCCACTGCCGACGGGTCCACTGCCGGTGGGTCCGCCGGAGGCGGGTCCCTGGCCGGGGCCGGTCGCCGGCCGATCCGCCACGACCGCGCCTACGTCATCACCGGCGGTCTGGGCGTGTTGGGACTGCGGGTGGCCCGTTGGCTCGTCGGCCGCGGCGCTCGACATCTCGTGCTGGTCGGAAGAGGGGGGCCGTCGGCGGCGGCGCAGCGGGCGCTGGACGCGTTGCGGGACGAGGGCGTCGACGTGCGGGTCGCCGCGGTCGATGTCGCCGACCCCGCTCGGCTGCGGGCGGCCCTTCGCCCGGACCCGCAGGTCCCCCCGGTCGGCGGCGTGTTCCACCTGGCCGGTGTGCTCGAGGACGCGCTTGTCGCCGACCTGTCCGAGCCGGCGGTGCTGCGGGCCCTCGCGGGTAAGGCGGTGGGTGCCTGGAACCTCCACCGCCTCACCGTCGACGAGCCGGTCGAGCACTTCGTGCTGTTCTCCTCGCTTGCCGGCCTGATCGGTTCGCCGGGACAGGCCGCCTACGCGGCGGGCAACGTGTTTCTCGATGCGCTCGCGCGGTACCGGGCGGCGGCCGGCCTGCCGGCACTGAGCATCGACTGGGGCACCTGGTCGGGCGCCGGCCTTGCGGTGCAGGCCGGTGGCGTCGCGCGCCTGGCCGCCCGGGGGATGCTGCCGCTGGAACCCGCCACTGGGCTGGAGCTGCTCGCCGAGGCCCTGGACAGCGGGCAGGCGTGGCTAGCGGCGGCGGCGTTCGATCCGGGCGAACTGCGCCTCGCCGGGGCGGGCCCGGCGGCCCGGCAGCTTTACCGCGGGCTGCTGCCGGCGGGGGCTCCGGGTGAGCCGTCCGGGCGCGACCTCGTGCTTGCGGCGCAGCCCGACGAACGCCGGCAGGTGATGCGGCGCGTGCTCACGGGTGAGGTCGCCCGGGTCCTCGGCGCCGAGGCGCCCGCCGTCGCGGCGCACGTGCCGCTCCAGGAGCTCGGCTTCGACTCACTGATGGCGATCGAGTTGCGGGACCGTCTCGAGGCGGGGATGGGCGTCCGGCTGTCCGCCACGATGGTCTACGCCCACCCCACCGTCATCGAGCTGGCCGACGCCGTGCTGGCGCGGTTGGAACAGTCACGGTCCGCGCCGCCGCAGCCCGCCATCCGCGTCGCCGATCCCGCCGATCCCGCCGATCCCGCCGATCCCGCCGATCCCGGCAATCCCGCCGATCCCGTCGGCGCGGACGACCTGTCGCGGCTGAGCGACGAGGAGATCGCCGAGCAGCTCGAGAGAGAACTCGAAGCCTTCGACCTGAATGGGGACGGATGAGCACCGCGGAGCGAACCAGCCAGGGAGCCCTGCTCGCCCGGGCGCTACTGCAGCTACGCGATGCCCGGGATCGGTTGCGAGACACACAGCGCGCCTGGCGCGAACCGATCGCCGTGATCGGGGCGGGGGTGCGGACCCCCGGCGGCGCCGCCGACCTCGACGGCCTGTGGCAGCTTCTGGCGACGGGCGCGGACGTCGTGTCCCGGCTCGTCCACGACGTCGACGGCCACCGCGAGCAGTACGGGCGCCCCGATGAAGGCGGATCCGGCGACGGCCTCAGAGGAGGCATGCTTCCCTCCGTCGACGGCTTCGACGCCGAGTTCTTCGGCATGTCGGCGGCGGAGGCCGCGCACCTGGATCCCCAGCAGCGACTCGTCCTGGAGACGGCCTGGGAGGCCGTCGAGGACGCCGGGCTCCCTCTTGACCGTCTCCGCGGGAGTGAGACCGGGGTGTTCCTCGGCCTCTACGGCGCCGACTACCTCAACCTTCAGCTTGCCGGGCACGCCGACATCACCACCTACACGGCTCCGGGCGGTGCCCACAGCATCGCCGCGAACCGGCTGTCGTACCTGCTCGACCTGCATGGCCCGAGTCTGGCGGTTGACACGGCGTGCTCCTCGTCGCTGATCGCCGTCCACCTGGCCTGCCGGGCGCTGCGAAACCGCGACTGTGACCACGCGCTCGTCGGCGGGGTCAACGTGATCATCAATGCGGCCGCGACGGTGATGACGGAGATGGTGCTGCCGCTGTCGCCGAGCGGGCGCTGCCGAACCTTCGACGCCGCAGCCGACGGCATCGTCCGGGCCGAGGGCTGCGGAATGCTCCTGCTGCAGCGGGCCGCGGACGCGCGGACGGACGGCCGCCGGGTGCGGGCGACGATCCGCGGTACGGCCGCCAACCACAACGGCAGGACCAACGGGTTGACCGCGCCGAGCCCGCGCCCGCAGGTCGAGCTGATGCGCCGGGCGCTGGCCGACGGCGACGTCGAGGCCGCGGACGTCGGCTATGTGGAGGCCCATGGCACGGGTACGCGGCTCGGCGACCCGATCGAGGTCGAGGCCCTGCGGGAGGTGTATGGAGCGGGGGACCTGCCCTGCGCTCTCGGCTCGGTGAAGACCAATTTCGGCCACCAGGAGGCGGCCGCCGGCGTGATGGGTCTGCTCAAGGCGATGCTCGCGCTGGAGCACCGCCAGGTCCCTGCTCATCTGCACCTCACCCGGCTCAACCCGGAGATCGACCTGGCGGGGACCCGCCTGCGGGTGCCGACCACGCCCGCGCCCCTGGCGCCTGCGCCGGACGGGCGCCCGCCGCTCGCCGCGGTCAGCTCCTTCGGTTTCGGTGGGGCGAACGCCCATGTAATCCTGCAGGCTGAGCCCTCCACCCCGCAGCCGCCCCCGGCGGCGCCCCCGGCGCTCGATGCGGCGGCGTCCCCGCAGCCCCTGGTGCTGCCGCTGTCCGCCCGCTCGCCGGGCGCGCTGGCCGCCCTCGTCGGCCGGTTTGCCGACCGTCTCGACGGCGCTGGCGACGACGCGGCAGCCGAGATCTGCGCCGCCGCCGCCCTGACCCGCACCCACCACTCCCACCGCCTGGCTGTCGCCGCCACGGACCGGGCCGACCTCGCCCGCAGGTTGCGGGCCGCGCCGGCCGCCCGGGTCAGGCCGGCCGACCCGGGCGACCGGCGGGTGGCGTTCGTCCTGTCCGGCCAGGGCTCGCAGTGGGAGGGGATGGGACGTGAGCTGCTGGCCCGCTACCCGTTGGTGCGCGCCGAGGTCGAGGCCGCCGAAGCGGTGATCGGCGAGCGGGCCGGGTGGTCCGTCCTGGCCGCCCTGACGGGGTCGGACGGCGGGCGCGGCCTCGTCGAGACCGAGACGGCCCAGGTGGCGATCGGCGTGCTGGAACTCGGCCTGGCCGCTCTGTGGCGGTCCTGGGGCGTCGAGCCGCAGGCCGTCGTCGGACACAGCATGGGGGAGGTCGTCGCCGCCCGGCTCGCCGGTGCCCTGGACCTGGAGGAGACCCTGGAGCTGCTGCTGCTGCGGGCTCGGCAGACCGAGCGGGCGGCGCGTGGCGGCCGCATGGCGAACATCGGGCTCCCCGAGTCCGACGTGGCCCGGCTCGTTCGTGCGGACGGCGGCGTCGTCGGTATCGCGGCGGTCAACGCGCCCGGATCGACCGTCGTGTCCGGCGAGCGGGCGGCCGTGGAACGGGTGACCGCCGCCGCGCGAGCGGCGGGCGCGGTGACCCGGCCGCTGCGGGTCGACTACGGCTTCCACAGTCCCCTGCTGGGCGACGCCGCGACGGCGCTCGCGGCGACGGCGCCGACGGGGCGGCGCGCTGGCGCCGGCCCGGCGTTGTACTCAACCGTCTCCGGCGCGCGGATCGCCGCCACAGACCTCGACGGCGGGCACTGGGCCCGCAACCTCAGCGCGCCGGTGCTCTTCCGATCGGCGCTGACTGCGCTCGCCCGTGATGGGATGACCGTCTTCGTTGAGATCGGTCCCCATCCGGTGCTGTTGCGCGACATCGCGGCGACCCTGGAGGAGATCGACGCCCCGCATGTGGCCGTGGGCAGCCTGCGCCGCGGCCGGTCGGCGGGGGAGTCCCTGCACCGTTCGGTGGCGCACCTCTACCAGGCGGGGCTGGACGTCCGCTGGGACGGCCTGGTCCGCGCGCGCGGCCACCACGTGGACCTGCCGCTCTACCCCTGGCAGCGGCGGCGGCACTGGCTGGCCGTGCATGAGCGCGAACCGGCGCGGACCCCCGCCGGACCACCGACGCAACGAGTGGGGGGCGGGCTGTCGACGGCTGCCGACGAGGCGGCGGTGGGGCCGGTCGCGGACGCGCGCGAGGCGGCGATCGACTACCTGCGGCGGCACCTGGCTGACGCGCTGGACCTGGCCGACCCGACGCTGGTCGACAGCCGGGCGCGGCTCGTCGAACTGGCGCTGAGCTCCCTGATGATCGTCGATCTCAGGAACCGGATCGAGCAGGATCTTCTGGTGACGGTGCCGTTGCAGATACTGCTGGCCGGGGCCACGATCGTCGATCTTGCCGACCGGATTGCGGGCGCCCTCGCCACGGACGGGCCACCGGGCGCATCCGGTGGTGTCCGGCGGGGTCCGGGGAGCGGATCGTGACCGCGCCGCGGTCCCGCCGCGCCGCGGCGGAGGGGCCCGCCGCGACCGCGCGTCCGATCGGCCGGTGGAGGACGCCGGCAGGCCGCCCGCGGCCGCTGCCAGCGGCAGGGGGGAGCCACCGTGGGCGAGCGCTTTGACGTGGTGGTCGTCGGTGCGCGGTGCGCCGGTGCGCCCCTGGGCGCGCTGCTGGCCCGCCAGGGGGTCAGGGTGGCAGTCCTCGAGCAGGCGACGTTCCCCCGCCCCACGCTCTCGTCACATGTCATGCAGGCCGACGCCCTGGCGTTCCTCGCCCGTCTCGGGGTGATCGACCGGGTGCGGGCGACCGGGGCCCCGTTCATGTCCCGCTGCGAGGTGCGGTTCGACGACTTCCGCTTCGCGGCCGACTTCCCGCTGCGGCCCGGGGATGTCGGCGGCGCGGCGGCCGTGCGGCGACATCTGCTCGACCCCATCCTCGCGGATGCGGCCGCCGAGGCCGGGGCCGAGGTGCGGATGGCGACCCGGGTCACCGGGCTGCTGACCGAACGTGGGCGAGTTGTCGGGGTGCGGGCCGTGCGCGACGGACACGACGAGGAGATCCGGGCCCGCCTCGTCGTCGGGGCGGACGGACGGGAGTCCACGGTGGCCCGCCTGACCGGCGCGCGCCGGTACAACGTCGTCGCCGGTGAGCGTGTCTACCACTGGACCTACTTCGAGGGTGCGGACCTGTCCGCCGCCCCGACGTTCGTCTTCCACCGGTGGGGGGACCGGCACATCTTCGCCGGGCCTGCGGACAGNGGTCTCTACCTCGTCGGGGTCTCCCCGCAGCGGCACGAGCGGGCGATGTTCCGCCGGGATCTGGCCGGTTCCGTCATGGACCACGTCAATAGCTGCGAACCCGTCGCGGACATCCTGCGGGACGCCAGGCGATCCACGAAGATCTACGGGATCATGCGTTTCGAGGGCTACTTCCGGGAGGCGTCCGGGCCCGGCTGGGTGCTCGTCGGCGACTCCGGGCACTTCAAGGACCCTGCGGCCGGTCGTNGCATCGGCGACGCGTTCCACCAGGTGGAGACGCTGACCTCGATGATCATGACTGGGTTGGCGGCGTCGCCGGACGAGCTCGATCGGACCATGGCCGCCTTCGTGCGGTGGCGTGACCGACAGTACAGTTCCTACTACTGGATGGCGGCCGACCTGGGTAGGGTCGGCCGGTTGCCGATCGTGCTGCCCGCGATCACCCGGCGGCTCCACGAGGCCGGCCACATCGACAGCCTGCTCGCGATGTTCGCCCACCGTGTCTCGCCGACAGACCTGCTCACCCCGGGACGGATGCTCGGCGGCGTCGCCGCCGTGCTGGCCGCCTCCGGTAGTCCCCGCGGCCCGGCGGCGCGTCAGATCGCCGAGCTGCTGGTCGCGCAGGCCCGCCGCCGCCGGATGACCAGCCGGCCCGTGTTCGCGGAGTCGGCGGACGGCAGGTTGCCTGCCGGCGCCGCCGACCACCGCCCGGATTCCCCGCGCGTCTCGAACGAAGGCTGATCCCATGACCATCTCTGATCTCGACGCCGGCCGCGCCGCCGCGTCGCGCCTGACCTTCGACCAAACGGTGCCGCGCGCGATCGCACATCGACAGGCGGTCGGCGAGGTGTTCGTCACCGACTCCCGTCAGGTGGCCGACGACTTCCTCTGCGCGATCCAGCTACCTCGCGGCCATTGCCTCTGGTCCGACCGCGAGCGGGGCCTGCATGATCCGTTCGCCGCGGCCGAGGGCGCCCGACAGAGCGCGTTCGTCGTGCTGCACCGCTATCTGGAAATCCCGGTGGGGTTGCCCTTCAGCATGCAGCGCTTCTCGTTCGACGTGGTGGACCTGGCGGCCTTCCGGGACGACGAGCGGTCCCCGCTGGACGCGGTGCTGCACTACCGGGTGGTGAATCCGCGCATGCGCGGGGGCGAGCTCGGCAGCCTCACCCTGGCGGGCGATCTGACGGTCGGCGGCACCCTGGCGATGACCGTGGGCGGGGACGTCGTGTTCATGTCCCGCGATGACTATGAGGCGCTGCGGGCATTTCAGCGGGCCCGCAAGCCGATCGAGCCCGGTCGTTTCCCGGCCCGCTCCGCCCCGCTGGACCCCGAGGAGGTCGGCCGACGCGACGGGCGGAACGTGGTGATCGGTGCGCCGGCGGACCCCGCCGGGCACCCGGTGGTGATCGACCGGAGCCATCCGGCGTTCTTCGACCACGACTACGACCACGTGCCCGGGCCGTTCCTCGTGGAGGGGTTCCGGCAGGCCGCGATCGTGGCAGCGCACCGCGCGGGCCTCGTCGCGTCGCCCTCGACGGCGATGACGGGACTTCAGGTCGACTTCGCCGACTTCGGCGAGTTCGAGGCGCCGCTGTTCGTATCAGCGAGGCCGGGTGCACCCACGGCCGACGGCTCGGTGCCGGTCGAGGTGGCGTTGACGGAGTTCGGGCAGCGGATCGCNCACGGCCGGGTCGATCTGCGGCCTCACCCCGGCGTGGGGGGCCGGTGATCGTGGTCGCGCCCGTAACCGGCGCTGAGGTTCGGGTGGCTCCGGCGTGTCGGTGCCGGGTTGAGCTGGCCGCTTGACCCGCACGAGGGTGGCCGGCATCCTGCATATGTCGTACTGGACATGTTGAACAGGACACCTGGGCTGGCGGTGCGGCGCTGCGCCCGGTTGAAGAGGGGACACCATGGATCTCGGCCTGCGCGGGAAGCGCGCCCTCATCACCGGCGCGTCGAGGGGCATCGGCGCGGCCACCGCGGCGGTGTTGGCGCAGGAGGGCTGCGACTTGCGGTTGGCCGCGCGCGGCGAGGAAGACCTGGCCAAGCTGGCGGCGGCGGTGAGCGCCGACCATGGGGTGGACGTGGCGGTCCACCCGGTCGATCTACGTGACTCCGGGGACGTTGCCCGGCTTGCCGCAGCCGCGGTGGACGTGGACATCCTCGTCAACAACGCCGGCGACATCCCGGGCGGCGCACTCGCGGACGTCGACGAGGCGGTCTGGCGGCATGGCTGGGACCTGAAGGTGTTCGGCTACGTCAACCTGACGCGGCTGGTGTACGACCAGATGAAGGAGCGCGGCGGCGGAGTCATCGTGAACGACATCGGTGCTTCGGGCGAGCGGCATGACCCCGACTTCATCGCTNGCAGCACAGCGAACGCCGCCCTCGTGGCGTTCACTCGTGCGTTGGGCGGCCGCAGCCCACGGGACAACATCCGGGTGGTCGGCATCAACCCTGGACCGGTCGCCACGGAGCGAATTCAGGCGCTCACGAAGGCGATCGCGCGCAGTCGCTTCGGTGACGAGTCCCGCGCCGCTGAGCTTGCGGCCGACTTTCCGTTCGGGCGGGCCGCGACCACCCGCGAGGTCGCCGATGCGATCGCCTTCCTCGCCTCGGTGCGCTCCGGCTACACCAGCGGGACGGTCCTCACCATCGATGGAGGGCTCTGCGCCCGCTGACGCTCGCCTTCCGGTCGACCGCCGGCCGCGCCTGCCATCGATGCGATGCTGTCGGCCAGCCGGTCGAGTATCCCGGCGGTGTGCGTGAGCTGCACGACGACGCTGAGGCGTAGATCGTCGGCGATGTGGAGCCGGACGTATTGAGCGGTGAACAATCCGATCTGCGGGTGTCGCCAGGTGAGCACGCCGGAGCGGAACGTCTCCAGTCGGCGGGTCTCCCACGCGCGGCGAAATTCGGTGCTTGCGGACTCGAGACGAACGATGAGCTGCTGGAATTCGGGGTCGTCGGTGGCCTCTGCACTCTCGGAGCGCAGAATCGCAGCAAGCCGTGCCACCTCGTTCCGCCAGCTCGGTATCATGCGGTGAAAGGCCGGGTCGGTACACATCAGCCAGACGATATTGAGGTTCTCCGGCGGAACGACGTTGAGGTGGGGCAGCAGTGCCGCCAGCCCCCTATTCCACGACAGGAGGTCCAGTCGCCGATTGACGATGTATGACGGACTCGGTTCAAGCTGATGCAGTAGCTGGTTGTGCGCGGGCGGAACCTCCAACGGTGAGGGCGGACTGATGAGCGGCTGCTCGCCGGCGAGCTTGAAAAGGTGAGCGGTCTCGATCGGGGACAGCTCCAGGGCGCGGGCGATCGAGTCGAGTACCTGCCGCGACGGTCGCACCGGACGCCCCTGCTCGAGCCAGGTGTACCAGGTTGTGCTCATCCCGGCCCGGTTGGCGACCTCCTCGCGGCGTAGGCCGGGGGTTCGACGGCGCCCGCGGGTCGCAATACCCACCTGCTGTGGACTCCTGTTTTCGCGGCGATCCCGCAGGAACTCCCCAAGCTCTCGGCTGGCTATACGGCTCATGACCTCACCCTTGGCATCTTCTGGTAGCTCACGGCGCATCCGGTCGAGTGTATATCTCACAACTGTGCCAAGGGTACCCCTGTCGGCTTGAAGACGGCGCATTTCGTCGCGTTGATCCGCAATATCAGGGGCTCGGCAGTGTTGCTCGTGGTCGGCCGCCCGAAGCCGGATGGATCAACCTGCAGGATCCCGGAAAATTACGGGATCCTTACCTGGAGAAAATCATCGCCAAGGATTTCTCCCCCGAATCATGGGTGTCGGTGACGACAGCGCTCGGTGATTAATTTGTCGACGCAATTAACGTGTCGCGCGGGGGACCGGGAGCCGGTTGACCCGCCCCATCCAGACAAGCCGAACGGCGGGCCCGCGGCGACCGTGGCACTCACACGCGGGCCGCCGGGCCCGTCACCCATTCCCGATCGTCGAGGGTCGTGGATCCTCGACCGGAGCGTGGGCCCACCAGCGGACGCGGTCGAGCCCGTCCGACCCGCCGGCCGGCTCCAGGGCCTGGGAGGCGCGGTCGGTCGACTGGCCGCCGAGTGGCCGGATGGCCGAGTAGGACGGGTGGCCGAGTAGGACGGGTGGGGGGTGGGCGCCGCGGCCGGCGGGCGCTGCCGTCGTCAAGGGCGAAGCAGCGCCTCTTCCGTGGCCGAGAAGTAGTTCGCCACGTAGGGACGGACGGACTCGGCGGCGAGACGTTTGTCCTCGACGGCCGGGTCGATCGGGCCGACGAGGGTGTCGCTCGCCTCGTCGTGGCGGAAGGTCCGGTAGCCGTGGCGGTCGAGCGCGTCGAAGACCTCCGACGGAGTGCCGCCCTCCCCGACGAGCGGGTCCTCGCTGATCTCGAAGCACACGACGCCGATGCGCCGCTGCGCCAGCAGCCCGGCCGCGCCGGCGAAGACCTGGCGCTCGAAGCCTTCGACGTCGACCTTGCACAGCGCCACCCGCTCGATCCCCTCCCGCTCGGCGAACCCGTCGAGGGTCACCGCCGGGACCTCGACCACCTCACTCGGCCGGATCGCCCTGCCGTCGTAGGTGAACATCGGGTGGCTGCCGAGCGAGTTCCACCCGGACGCGGGGTCGGGGAACACGTTCATCGTCGCCGTGCCCGGGGTGTCGGTGACGGCGGCGCGCACGACCGTGACGTCCGCGGACCGGTTGAGCGCGAGGGTCTGGACGAGCCGGTCGGCGGTCGCGGGCACCGCCTCGAAGGCGTACACCCGGCCGCTCGCGCCGGTGTGCCGCCGGGCGTGCACGCTGTAGACGCCGATGTTGGCGCCCACGTCGAACACCACGTCGCCAGCGCCGAGCAGCCGGTNCATCAGGGCGAACGCCGGCCGGTCCCCCGGGCGGCGCATGAGCGAGCGCAGGTGGGCCCGTTCGTCGGCGGGGACCAGCAGGGTGATGCCGTACTCGTCCTCGACGACGACCGCCCCGCGCCGCGCCGCCTCCAGGGAGACCCGGGCCTGCCATAACGCGTCCTTCGCCGCGACGACGCCGCCCCGCAGCCGCTTGTTCTGCCGCAGCGTCGCCTTGGCCCTCCCGGCAATGCGGTTCGCCAGCTCCGTGCCCGACACTGTCCACCCCCGTACATCGGCGCCACCCATGCGAATCGCTGCCACCCACGCGAATCGCTGCCACCCACGTGAATCGGCGTCACCCGCGCGAATCGACAAAAGCTCGTCGCGGTCACGTGGACGGGCGACGGAATCAAGGACACGGGCAGACTAGGGCGGACGGGCCGATACGTCCCGCGTTATCGCAACTGTGATTCAGATCACAGGCATTCCGGAGAGCTCATTCCGGTGAATGGTCTGGCTTGCTGTTGTGCAAAATTCGACCGTTGCGAGAGAGAGCAGAAATGCCCCGGCATCGGCGATGGGCCCGGGTCGGGGGAGCGCTGTGGTCAGCGGGGCAACGCCGTGGTCAGCGGGGCAGCGTCGTGGTCAGCGGGGCAGCGTCGTGGTCAGCGGGGGAGTCCGGCGGCGGCGAGGACGTGCTCGGCGTAGCCGTCGACGGCGCGCTCGGCGCCGTCGGTGTCGTCGAGGTGGAAGGTCGCCGTGAAGTGGCTGGCACCGAGGTCGGCGAGCTCGACGAGGTGGTCGAGGTGCGCGCGGTGGTCGAGCTCGTCGCGGCCCGCGGCGGAGCTGTCGCTGGTGGTCGCCCACAGGCCGACCTCGGCCGGGTCCCGCCCGGCGACGACCGTGTCGGCGCGCAGCGTCCGCGCGGCCCGGCGCAGGTCATCGACGGTCGGGATCGACACCGACCGGATCGTGCGGGCGCCGAGATCGTCGATGGACAGTGGGGCCCACCCCTGCCCCCAGGCGGCCGCCCGGCGTCGGGCACGGGCGCTGTTGCCGGCGATCCACAGCGGCGGGTGCGGCAACTGCACGGGGGCGGGTGCGAGAACCTGGTCGAGGCCGTCGAAGTGCCGGCCCCGCGCCGAGACGCTGCCCGCCGTCCACGCCCCGCGCAGCACGGCGAGCGCCTCGTCGAACAGCTCGTTGCGCTCGTCGAAGTCCGCGCCGAGGGCCAGGAACTCCGAGCGCAGGTAGCCGACGGCGACCCCGAGGTCGAGCCGGCCGTCGGACAGGGCGTCGGTGGTCGCCACCGACTTGGCCAGCGCGAACGGGTTGCGGTGCGGGACGACGACGGCGAACGTCATCAGCCGCACCCGTTCGGTGACGGCGGCCAGGTAGGCCATCAGCCCGAACGGCTCGTAGGCGTCGTGGCCGCCGGCCTCGTACCACTTGCGGGAGGGGGCGAGGTGATCATTGACGGCGATGGCGTCGTAGCCCGCCTCCTCGATGCGCCGCGCGATCCGCGCGAGCCGGCGGGCCGAGAAGGCCCCGGGCCGGCATCCCGCGTCGAGCACTAACTCCGCGACGTACTTCATGGCGCTGACCTCCGCTGGCGGTCGCCGGTCCCCCCGCCCGGCGCGGGGGCTCCAGCGCGACCCGTCGCCGGCCCCGCGCCGCCGCGCCGCCGCGCGCCCGTCGGATGCCGAGCCCCGGACGTTTGACGTGTTGACGTGTTGACGTCACGAGCCTTCATGGCTCGTGGAATGTGGTCAAGTACATACCGATCTGCGTGCCGACCTGCGGCGGAGATCCCCTCTCCGCCGCAGGATCTGCGGGGACGTGAGCTGGGTACAGCGTTGTTGTGTATCGGGTCGTGCGCAGAGCGTGGTCGCGGGTGGGGGCCGTGATCGTGGTGCTCGTCGCCCTCATCGCCTTCGTCGGGCACGGCGGGCGGTCCAGCGTGCCGCCGGCCAGGGGCCAGCCGCCGGCCGCCACGGGGGCGCTGTCCGTGGTGCCGGACGTCGTGGCCGACGTCGAGCCCTCCGTCGTCACCGTCCTGGTGGGCGATGGGCTGGGCAGCGGGATCGTCTACCGCTCCGACGGCGTGATCGTCACCAACCAACACGTCGTGGCCTCGGCCGCCGGCGGAGCGGTCGAGGTCGCGTTCGCGGACGGGCGCCGCGTGCCGGGCCGGGTGCAGGCCGCGGACGCCGTCAGCGATCTCGCCGTGGTGAAGGTCGAGCGCACCGGGCTGCCGGCGGCGAAGTTCCGCAAGCAGCAGCCCCGGCTCGGTGAGCTCGCGATCGCCATCGGCAGCCCGCTCGGCCTGGAGAACAGCGTCACCGCCGGGATCATCTCGGGTGTCAACCGCACTCTCCCCGGCGTCGACGGCCAAGGGGGCCAAGGGGGCCAAGGGGGCCAGGGGGGCCAAGGGGGATCCGGCGGCCAGGGCGGGTCCGGCGAGCAGGGCGGGTCCGGCGAGCAGGGCGCGGCGGCCGGCCCGCGGGTCGACCTCATCCAGACCGACGCGGCGATCTCGCCGGGGAACTCCGGCGGCCCGCTGCTGGACGCCGAGGGACGGGTCGTCGGCGTCACCGAGGCGTATGTGCCGCCGCAGAGCGGCGCGGTCTCGCTCGGGTTCGCGATCCCGTCGGCGACCGTCGTCGACGCCGTCGACCAGCTCCTGCGCACCGGTACCGTGCGGCACGCGTTCATCGGGATCCAGTCCGTCACGCTCACCCCGCAGATCGCCGACCAGCTCGGCCTTTCCGTCCGCAGCGGTGCGCTGGTGATCGGGGTGGTCGACGGCGGTCCCGCGGCCCGGGCCGGCATCCAGCCCGGTGACGTCATCCGTTCGTTCGACGGCCGGGCGGTCACCTCCGTCGAGGACTTCTCGGCCGAGCTGCGCAGCGTCGATCCGGGGCAGACGGTCACCCTGACCGTCAATCGCGACGGCAAGAACGTGAAGCTCAGGGCAACCGTCACCGACCGTCCGACGTGATGTGCCCATCGACGACCGCCGGACCGGGAACCGTGTACCCGTGCGTTGCCGGCCTGCGATAACGCCTCGACGTGTTTACGCATATTTCGACCGGCGGCCACCTTGCCGTTGGGGCGCTTCGCAGGTGGCGGGCCTACGTTCAGCGCCATGCCAGTGAGTCCTCCCAACGAAGTGGTCGCTTCCGGCGTTCCGGCGAACATCGCCCAGGACATGACCATCGCGGAGCAGCACGAGTGGCTCCAGACCTTTCTGCGCCGCCGGCCGGTGAGCCGCCGCGGCATGCTGCTCGGCGGATTGGCCGGCGCGGGCGCCGCGACGCTGGGCACCACCCCGTTCGGCCGGGCCGCCTACGCCGCCACCGCGGCGGACAGCCCGCTGCTGATCGGCGGGCGGCACACCGCGTTCGGCGTGGACCCGGCGCGTCAGCTCCGCCTGGCCGCGCAGCTGACGCGCAACCCCGGCCGCGGCCGGATCCTCGTCGACATCGGCCCGACCCCCCACCTCGGCGGCACGGTGGAGGCCGAGGTCCGGCCGCTGCTGTCCCAGGTGCCGCAGGTCGACGGGTCGATCCTGAGCGTCGAGCAGTTCTACGTGCACGCGGCGTTCGACCGCCTCGCCCCGGGCCGGGAGTACTACTACCGGTTCCGCATTCCCGGCGGCGCGACGACCCCCGTGCAGGCGGTGCGCACCGGGCACGCGAAGGGCCGCCACGGCGGGCCGTTCCGGTTCACGATGATGGGCGACCACGGGTCGAACACCACCCCGCCGGGTGACCCGAAGGGCGTCTTCGACGACGACTACTACAAGCCGGACAACGAGCCGACCGTCGCGCACGCCTCCGCCATCACCGCGGCGATCGCCCGCCAGGACCCGGCGTTCCACCTGCTCGCCGGCGACATCTGCTACGCCGACCCGTCCGGCGCGGGCAAGCCGCCGAAGCGGACCACCACCGGCCAGCCGCCGGCGGGCTTCGACAACTACGACCCGACGGTCTGGGACGTCTACCTGGCCGACATCGAGGTCTCCAGCGCCCGCAGCCCGTGGATGTTCGCCACCGGCAACCACGACATGGAGGCGCTGTACTCGCCGCACGGCTACGGCGGCCACGCCGCCCGCCTGGACCTGCCCGGCGACGGGCCCAAGGGCTGCCCGAGCGTGTACTCGTTCGTCTACGGCAACGTCGCGGTGCTCTCGCTGGACGCCAACGACGTCAGCTTCGAGATCAAGACGAACACCGGCTACTCCGGCGGCGCGCAGACGTCCTGGGTGGAGCGGACGCTCCAGGGCTACCGCAACGACCCCGACATCGACTTCATCGTCTGCTTCTTCCACCACTGCGCCTACTCGACGACGTCGCAGCACGCCAGCGACGGCGGGGTCCGCGGCGCGTGGGCGCCCCTGTTCGACAAGTACCAGGTCGACCTGGTGCTCCAGGGGCACAACCACCTCTTCGAGCGTTCCGACCCGATCCGCGGCAACGCCCCGACCCGCGAGGCGCCCGACGGGTCGACCGTCGAGCCGGCCAAGGACGGCACCATCTACATCACCGCGGGCAGCGCCGGCCGTCCGCGTTACCAGTTCCAGACCGGTGAGGTGGAGAACTACCGCGGCAAGCCGGCCCCGGCGGGATCGAACATCGTGCCGAACAGCTACGTCTGGTCGCCCGACGGCACGAAGACCCCCGAGGCCATCTCCTGGTCGCGGACCCGTTTCGACAACTACGCGTTCGTCGCCGTCGACTCGGCGCCGGGGCTGCCCGGCGGCGCGTCCACGCTGACCGTGCGCGGCGTCGACGAGCATGGCACCGAGTTCGACCGCGTCGTCCTGAAGCGCCCCGTCCCCCGTCACCGCTGACGGCGGCGGATGCACGGCGTGCGGCGGGTGGACCTGGCACCCTCCCGCCGCACGCCCGATTCCGGACCGCGAGGCGTCGCGGGTGGACGCCGGTGAGACCCTGTTCGGGTGGCTTCGGGGAGTGACGGGCCGGACGCGGAGGTTCGGACCGTCTTTGTCGGCTATGCGNCGGCCGACGAGGCGTGGGCGGAGTGGATCGCCTGGCAGCTTCGGGCCGCCGGCTGGCAGGTCGATGTGCAGGCCTGGCATTCGGTGCCGGGCACGAACGTCGTGGCGTGGATGGACGACTGCCTGGCCCGCGCCGACCATGTGCTGCTCGTCCTGTCCGCGGCGTTCCTGCGTTCCACCTGGGCGGGCGCCGAGTGGCAGGCCCGTTACGAGCCGGGGGAGCGGGTTGTCGTTCCGGTCCGGGTCGAGGCGTGCGAGCCGCCGGGGCTGCTGCGTCCGCTGGTCCGCGTCGACCTGTTCGACGTCGACGAGCAGGATGCCCGCCGGGCGCTGCTGCGTGGCCTGCGTGGCGCCCGCGACGGCCATCTCGTCCCGGCCGAGCAGCCGCCGTTCCCGCCGGCCGTCGGCGGCACGGGCACCCCGCCGCCCGACTTTCCCGGGCTGGACCCGCCGGCGGCGTTCCTGACCTGGGTGCGCGACGCCTGCGCCGACCGTTACCCGGGGGCGTCGGTGCGGCCGATGGCTGCTGTCACGGCGCGGATCGGGCGGCGTACCGTCCCGCTCGTCCATCTCGAGGTCGAGGGGGAGCGCGACGGCGAACGTGGCGTGTGGCCGGTCGGGCTGTGCCCCGGCCGGCCGGATCGGGACATGGTGGACGCGTTCCACCGGCTCGTCCACCTCCGGTACGAGGCACGCGACACCTACCTCGAGTCGGACCTGGTCTACGGCGCGGGATTCGCCGAACCGGAGCTGCGCCGGTGGGCCAGGCGGACGAGGGGAATCCGGCTGCGGAGCCTGGCGGAGTTCGAGGGCCGTTGGGATCCGCGCGGCTACCTGATGCGCCAGTCGCGGCGGCTGGCGGCGGATCCGAGCTATCCGCCCGAGCTGTACGTGCCGCAACGCTACGTCCTGCTCGACGACGCCCCCGCGGACCGCCCCGCCGCCGACGTGTTCACCGCGATGGTCGACTGGCTGGATGTGGAGTCGGCGCGGCTGCTGCTCGTCCTCGGCGAGTTCGGCCACGGCAAGAGTTTCCTGCTGCGTGAGCTGGCCAGGCGGCTGCCCGCGGAGCTGCCGAAGGTCGTGCCGATGCTCGTCGAGCTGCGCGCGCTGGAGAAGAGCCATCACGTCGACGACCTGCTGGCGCTGCACCTGTCGAAGGTCGGCGAGCCGGACGCGAAGGTCCCCGCGGTGCGGCGCATGCTGGACCGCGGCCGGGTGGTGCTGCTCTTCGACGGCTTCGACGAGCTCGCCCAGCGGGTCACGTTCGACCGCGCCGCCGAGCATCTGCGGATGATCCTCGACGCGGTGTCCGGCCGGGCGAAGGTGGTGCTGACCAGCCGCACCCAGCACTTCGCCTCCGACGACCAGTGGCGCACCGCGTTCGGGGAACGGGTCAGCCAGCTCGCCGGCAGCCGGCTGATCCGCCTCGCCGACTTCGACGAGCCCCAGATCCGCGAGTTCCTCATCCGCCTGTTCACCCTCGCCGACGCCACCGCCGCGGACAACGTCGCTGCCCAGGCCGTCCGCCGCCGGCAGGCCGAGCGGCGAGCCGACGCGCGGCTGCGCCTCATCCACGACATCCGCGACCTGCTTGGGCTCTCGGCGAACCCGCGGATGTTGTCCTTCATCGCCGAACTGCCGGAGGCGGATCTGCTCGCCGCCCGATCGGCGGACGGGACGATCAGCTCCGCCGACCTGTACGCCGCCCTGATCGAACGGTGGCTGCGCTTCGAGGCCGCCCGCCGCCGGCCGACCCCCGGGTCGCACCAGAGCCTGAACGAAACCCAGCTCCGCACCGCCGTCGACGCCCTCGCCGTCGCGCTGTGGGACAGCGGCGGGGACGCCATCGCTCTCGGCGAGCTCACCGAGACGGTGCAGGACGCGCTGACCGATCTGAGTGCGGCCCGGCTCAGCGTCGCCGAGGCGGCGTTCGCCGTCGGCTCCGGCAGCCTGCTGCGCCGCGGCGACGACGACCGCTTCTGTTTCGCGCACCGTTCGGTGATGGAGTACCTGGTCGCCGTGGCCGCCGCCGCCCAGCTCGCCGCCGGCGGCGACGATGCCGGGGCGTTGCTGGAGCGCCGCGAGATGTCCGAGCTGATGGTCGACTTTCTCGCCGGCTCAGCCGACCGCGCCCTCCTGCAGGCCTGGGCCCGCGCCGCGCTGACCAGGTACGACCAATTGCTGGAGGAGGGGGAGCACTTTGGGATCGACTGGGAGAGACCTATCGTGCGCCGCGCCATGCATCCCGTCCAGGCGGGCAGAGACAACGCTCTCGCGCTCAGCCGGCGGCTCGGCTTCCGGCTCGGCACCCTCCAGCTCGTCGACCAGGACCTGCGCCGCCGTGACCTGTCCGGAGAGGATCTCCGCTACGCCGACCTCACCCGGGCGAACCTGTCCGGGCTGCGCCTGCACGACGTCGACCTGACCGGCGCGGACCTCACCGACGCCGACCTGCGCGACGCCTGGCTCGTCCGCCCGCGGCTGACCGCGGCGCGCCTGGCCGGCAGTCGCTGGGATCGCGCGGTCCTGATCGACCCCGTCCTCGACGAGGACGCCCGCGACGCCGACGAGCTGGCGCCAGCCGTTCTGTCCGGCCGCGACCGCCCGCGACCCGTGCTGCGGCCCGTCGGCGCCGTCGGCACGACCGCCGTGTTCTCCCCGGACGAGAGCCTGCTTGCGGTGGCCACCGGACCGGCGGTGCTGATCTTCGACGTGGCCGACCTCGGGGTGCTGTCCGTCCTGCAGCACCCGGCCCGGGTACGGTCGATGGCCTTCACCGCTGCCGACCGGCTGGTCACCGTCGGTGCCGATGGCGAGGTGCGGACCTGGGACGTTCCGACCGGCACGGCGGGCGCTCACTGGACGATGGAATCGGCCGCGCACCGGGCGGTGACGCTCGCTGCCGACGGCTCCCTGCTGGCCGCGGCCGGCGCCGATCACCGGTTGCGGGTCTGGGAGGTGGCCACGGGGCGTCGATGGGCGGAGTGGGCGATCGCGCCAGGCATGGCCGAGGGGCTGGCGTTCGCTCTGTCCGGCGCGCTGCTCGTGTCGCGCGACGCCGACGGTTGGACGCGGATCTGGCAGGTCGCGTCGGGCCGGCTGGCCGCAGAACTGTTCGCCCACGCGGGCAGCGACCACGCCGGTGCCGTCCTCGACGGTGGGAGACGGATGGCCACCGCCTGGCTCGACGGCTGGCTGCGCCTGTGGGACACCGCCGCGGACCGGATGGTCGCCGAACAGCAGGTCGAACCGGCCGGCTGCACCGCGGTGGCCTTCTCGACAGACGGAATGCTGGCCACTGTCGGCTCCGGCACGGTGCGGCTGTGGCCGCCGCCGATGCGTCGTCGCCCGACGGGCGGCACCTCGAAACCGCTCGTCGAAAGAGCGGTGACGGAATGGGAGGCAGCGCCGGACAGCCGGCCGGTGTTCTCGCCGTCCGGCACCCTGCTGGCCGTGGTCAACGACCTCGGGTACCTGGGGGTGCATCACGTCCTGTCCGGACAGCGGCGCGCGGTCTCCCATGACCATGTCGCCACCGCCCACGACTACAGCGCCCACTTCTCCGCCACCGGCACCATGATCGTCACATCGAGGAATCTCGGGGGCACCGGCCGCGAGCTCGCGGCACACCACCTCGGCACGGGCCAGATGATCATTCCCCATCCCCTCGGCACCTTCGGCCGCGACGTGGCCGGTGGCCCGCACAGCGATCCGGCGAAGACGGACGCTCTGGCCTCGTGGCGGCCAGACCTGGGCCCCAGGGCCCCACTCGCCGTCCTGTCCGAAGATGGCCGCACTGTCGCGGTCGCGGACAACAGGTACAAGCACTGGGTGAGGATTCTGCGGATCCTGCCACCGGGCTGGGCACGTCGCCCCCTGCCGCGCGGCCTTCCACTGCCGGACGTGCTTGCCGCTGCGGGCATGGGGCACGTGGTGGCCTTCTTCCCGAACAGGGAGGTCCTCGCCCTCGGCGGTCTGCGGCCCCTCTCCCTGGTCAGATCGACGTCAATCGAGTACGTCCTCGGCTCTGAGGGCGCGGTGCCCACCCTCGGTGGCGGGGCGGTCCGGTCGTTGGCCTTCGCACCGTCGGACGAACAGGTCGCCTGCCTCGAAGACAACCTTCTGCGCCTGTGGCAGATGGAGGAGCAACACTGGCGCTCCGGTCCGATGGTCATCGGCGACCCTGCCGCGGCGAGCTTCTCGCGGACGGGATGGCTGGTGGCCGCGGGCGGTGACGGCGTCGGCGTGTGGGTGGCGGAGACGGCCGAGGCGCTGACGATCGAACCCCTGCCCGAAGGGTCGATGGCGGCACTCGCCTTCTCCCCGGACGGACGGTTGCTTGCCGCCGGGGGGCAGCGCAACGGCCAGGGGCGGCTGTGGATCTGGGACGTCTCGTCGGGCCGGCTCGCCGCCGAACTCGTGTGTGCATGCGGGCCGGTGATCGACGTCGTCTTCGCCGCGGACGGTCGCACGATCGCCGTCGCCGGCGCCGATCGCACGATCCGCTACTGGGATGCGGGATCCTGGGCTCCCGTGGCGACCGCCGTGCTGTTTGACGGCGGCGGTCACGCGATCCTGTTGCCGGACGGCTCCTACCAGGTGGTGGGCCGGCCCGAGGGCGCGCTGTGGTGGACGGCGAAGCGGCGCCGCTTCGGACCGGGCGAACTCGACGGACTCGTCCCGGACGACCTGCGCCTCGATCCGGATCAGCCGCTCGCGGCCCTCGCCGGCTTCGGCACCCCCGCGGTGGAGGACGAGCCCGCCGCCGAACCGCCTCGGCGCCGCCGGTTCGGCCGGCGGCGCCCCTGAGATCGGCGCGTCCGACCGAGATCGGCGCGTCCGACCGAGACCGGCGTCGGTGTGGCGGTGGGAGACGGCGGCCGCGCCGGCCGGACGGTGAGCGGCAGCCGACGGCGTGGTTCATCCAGGGCAACGGATCCGGCACCGACGGGTGTCACCGCGGCCATCCCGGATCCGACTGCGCGCCTGGACGACCTGGTCAGCCACTGTCTGCCGATTTCTGTCGGACCCCCTGCCTAGCCTGCTCGCCAGATGGAGTCGGGAGCTGACGATTTCGGTGGGAGTGGCGGATGGTGGACGAGGAGCAGAGCCTGCGGCGTTCGGCGCCGGGGGCGCAGGCTGAGCCCGACCGGGCGGGTTCCGACCGGGTGGGTCCTGGCCGGGCGGGTCCCGCCTGGCCGGACGGCCCGCTGGGCGGCGTGAGCGGCGAGGTGGCGCAGGCACTCGCCGAGGTCGTGGCCGAGGTGCTGCCGCAGCTCGCCGCCCGGGTGCCGGCCGCGCCCGCGGCGGTGGTCGGCCGCCTCGGCGCGGCTGCGCCTTTCCTTGGAGCGGCCCGTCCCCGGTCGGCCCCACCAGGGCAGATGCAGTCCTTTGCCGCGCGCCGCCAGGGGCACGGCGGTTCCGCGGTGGTGGCGGCCCTGCGCGCGCTGGGCGTGCCGGTCGCCGAGCGGCTGCTCGGCGCGCTGGAGCTCGCGGTGGACGATCTGCGGCTGGCCCCCGTGCCCGGTCTACCCGAGCTTCGGCTGCCGCGGCAGGTCATCTTCGCGGAGCGTGCCGGGACGGGCGATCCCGACGGCGCGGCGGTGCGCGCGGTGCAACGCCTTGACCAGGCGTTGCCGGAGGCCTCGGCCATGGTCTCGACGCTGCTCACCGTCCTCGCGCGACATCCCATGATCGTGCCCCTGCTCGCCGACGCCGATATCGAGCCTGCGGAGACGGAGACGGAGACGGAGGCGGCGATCGCGGCGGGCCACGGCGCGATGCACCTCGCGCTCGGTGTCGCCGTCGCCGCGGCGGTCCTGCCGACGGCCGCCCTGGCGCCGCTCATCGCCGGGCCCCCGGTGATCGTCGGCACCGGGCTCGGCGCCGCCGCGGTCTACCTCGCGAGCGCGCCGATGCCGCCCGGCTACGGCGAGGCCCTGCTGGCCAAGCGTCGGTCGGAGTACCGCCTCCCGCGTTCCTGCGCCGGGTCGGTGCACGTGCGCGGCCACCGGTTCGGCCTGGTCGAGGGCCCCTTCCCGGCGGGCGTCGACACGGACGCGGACGCGGCATTCTCGGCCAACGGCCTGGTCACCGTGGTCCCCGGCGGGGCGGTGATCCGGACCGGCCAGGCCGAGGGCACCGTCCGGATCCGGCTACGCGTCCTGGCCGAGCCGCCGCCGGACCCCGACTCGCCGCGTCCCGGGGGCTGGAACCTGCGGGACTGGGACGAGGTCGTCGAGGTGAGCTGGCACGCGGACGTCGGGTCCGCGTCGGTGGTCAGCTCGGACGGCACCCCTGCCGCGGAGGCCCTGCGGGAGCAGACGCCGCCATGGTCCGGCGACTACCGGCTGCGCGTGGCCGCGCGCGGCCGGGACGACGCCAACCGCGGCGAGTCCTACGAGCTGTGGGTCTGGCCCGCGCCACCCGCGCCAGAACTCGTCCGCCGGCGCACCGACCAGCTCGGTCACCGGTTGCGCCGCGAGCCGGAGCCGCCCGCTCCGCCCGAGGGCCACCTGCGGTGGGTGTACTCCAGCATGCTGGCGGAGGCGGCCACCATCACCGTCGTGTCCGGCGCCGACCGCGACGACGTGGTGCGCGCCTTCGGCGCCGATCCGCGCCACCGACGATCGCTGGTCTCCCTGATCGACCTGCCCGACCGCGCCGGCTGGATAGCGGTCCTCGCCGTGCCCGAGGCCGGCGTGGTCGTGGTCGCCGAGGACAACTGGTTCGCCGGCAGTGACCCGGCGACCATGCGCGCGCTGTCCCGGCTCGGCCCCGCGGCGAGCATGTTCTGGAACATCAACGCGGTCACCCGGCTGACCCTGGCTCGTGACGGCGACATCGTCGCGGCGGGCGAGCTGACCGAGGACTATCCGGCCGGGCCCGAGGCGGCGTCCTACCTGGCCGGCATCGACCTGACGAGCTGGCGGAACCGGATCGCCAAGGGCCTGCTCGTCGTCGAACGGTTCACCGGATATGGGCTGCGGCCCGGCGACCTGGACCGGCTCTGGACCGAAGACCTCGCCCACCGCATCAGCGACAGATGACGGCATCAGCGACAGATGACGGTCGCCTTTAGCGACGACAGTTTGTCGGGAAGATGAAAATCGGCGGATTCGCCGGGCCTTTTCAGGTAAATGTCTGCTCGCGGGTGACCATGGGAGACACTTGTATCGGTCCGCGCTCGCGGGAGGCGCCGGGCCGAGATGCCGACGGGGGAAGCGTGAGGCATGATGCGCGGGTTCGGCGTTTCCGCCGGCTGGTTTTCGGTGACATTTCTTCGCGTCATCGTGCTGGCCGCGGCGTGCGCTGTCGTCCTGATGGCGGCGCCGGACGGTTCGCGGGCGTCCGCTGCCCTCAGCGTCACCGGTGCGGTGGACAGCGGCGCCGGTGCGGCAGCCCATCCGGTGGGTCTCACCGCCGCGGGCCCCGGTGCGTCCACGACGGCGTCGCGCTGTCCGCCCGGGTCGAGCCTCGTCCGCTCGACCGGCAGGTGCAGCGCGGCACCGACCGTGGCCTGCGCGGGCGGCTCGCGGACCGCGGGCGGGTGCACGGCCGCGGCGACGCTGTCCTGCCCGGCCGGCTGGACCTCGACCGCCGGCCGGTGCTCGACCGCCGCCGAGCTCACCTGCCCGTCGGGCGCGACCCGGCGCGCCGGCGGATGCCAGACGCCACCCGAGCGGACCTGTCCGCGGGGCTGGGACCGATCCGGCGAGAGCTGCCTCGTGGCGGCCACGGTGACCTGCCCCGAGGGCTGGAACCGGCGCGGAGACGGCACCGGAGAATGCACGCACGACCCGACGTGGACGTGTCCCACCGGCGCGAGTAGGGACGGCACGACCTGCACCCGCGAGCCGGACTACACCTGCCGCGACGGCGACAGCCGGTCCGGCGCGACCTGCCTTCGCTCCCAGACGACCTGCCCACCCGCACCGCCGCAGGCGAATCCGCGCCTGAGCACCTCTGGGCCGCGCAGCCTCACCGGGATCGCGGAAGACGGCGGGACGCGCGACGGCGTCGGGACGCGCGACGGCGTCGGGACGCGCGACGGTGGCGGGACGTCCGACGGAAGTTGCGTCGTTGCGCCGACCTACGCGGCGACGGCCACCTGTCCGGGGACGGGCAGCCCGCCCACCTCGGCGGGCTGCGTGACCCGGGCGGCGTCGAGCTGCCCGGACGGCGTGCGCCCCGACTCCTCGGACCGCTGCGTGACTCCGCCGACGCTGGGCTGTCCGGCCGGTTACGACCGGGCCGACATCGACGACCTCGACCGGTGCGTCATCCCGGTCCAGATCCGCTGCGCCGGCCGTGACGCACCGGCCGGCACCACGTCCTGCGTCGTCGGCGACGCGACCCCGTCCTGCCCGCGGGGGACCGTCGAGCCGCCGGATCGCTGCGCCGTGTCGCCGTCGTGGTCCTGCCCCGATGGCAGCCCCTCCAGGTCAGGGGGCCGTTGCCCGGCCGGGCGGACGGCACGCTGCCCCGCCGGGACCGCGCTGGACGGCGAGCTGTGCACCGGGTCGGCCTGCCCCGCGCGCACGGCCTGGACGATCGGCGGCGTCTGTGTAGAAACGGTGTCCGCCTGCCCCACCGGCACCAACCGGACCGCGGCGGGGCTCTGCGCGCCGGTCACGGCGCGGTGCCCCGCCGGCCTCGTCCGCACGGTCTCCGGGGCGTGCGCCCGGGTTCCGACACGCTGCCCGGACGGGACGACTCGGGGGCAGGACGGACTGTGCGCCCTGCCCAGCCCGCGACCGGTGAAGAACGTCCCGCCGGCCGTCGTCTCGGTGCAGGATCCGCCCGCCGACGGTGGCCTCCCCGTGACCGGGCCGGCGATCCTGGGCGTGGCCAGCAGCTTGGTCGTACTGGCGATCGTGGCGCCCCGGGTGCGACGGCGGCTGAGCGGGCGCGCGCAACCGGTCCCAGTCGGTCACCCACCGGTCCGTCCAACGCGGGCCGACAGGGTGCCAGTCGACCGGGTGCTGGCCGACAGGGTGCCGGTCGGTAGGGCGCCGGACCCGCCGCGCCCGTCGGCACGCCCCGCGGCACCGTCGTCCCCGCGGCGGCCGCCACCGATCAGGCCGTCGACCCCGCCCAGCCCGCTTCCCCCTTATCCCGCGGTGCGTCTCGTGGTGCGTCGGACCGACGGTCATCCGCCGCCGAGCCGTAGCGGGAACCCGCCGGTACGGGTGCGGACGCGCGCCCTGACGCCGGCCGCGGTCGGCGGCGTGCCGCCACATCTGTGGGTGCGGCCGGCGTCGGCGCCGCCGGTCGCGGTGCGCCGGATCCTCCCCGCGGCACCGCCTGCACCGGTGCGGCTTGTGATCGGCGGCTCCCTCGACTCGGTGCGGGTCCGACCGCCCGCCGCGGCCGACGGCGCGCCGGTGGCATCGCCCCGCCTGCGCTGGTCCGTCGCGGCTGCACCCCGTGTCGTCGTGAGCGCGGACGAGGGCGGCCCGGGTGGGCCGGCCGGCCCCGCCGTCTGCCTGCGAACCCACGACCTTGCCCCCGTTCGCTCCGGGCGATGGACGATCGCCGGCGCGCGGGGCGACGACGGGTCCCCGGAGCGAGACGAGGTTCCGCCGCGCAGCGGGAGATCTGAGCGGGCGCAGGTACAGGCCTCCGCCGGGACTCGGGAAGGAGAGCGGCCGTGAACGCGAACCCCGGGGATCCGGACACGACCCAGCCACTGCCCGTCATCCGCGGCCCCGCGGACCCGGTTCCGGAGCCACCCGCGCCCCGCCGGACGCCGCCCACCGGCGAGAACCCCGGTGCGCGCCCACCCGGCGCCGATGGTCCGGCCGCCCGGCCGGACGGCCGGCGCTCACCGCCGGATCGGAGCGTGCCGCCGGATTGGAGCGTGCCGCCGGATCGGAGCGTGCCGCCGGATCGAAGAGTGCCGGCGGATCGGGGTGAGCCGCCGGAACGAGATGGCGCCGCCGGGTCGGACCAGCCGACCGGGCGCCCGGCCGACCAGGCCGGCGAGCCGGGGCAGGCGGACCAGCGGCCCGACGACCAGGCCGCCCCGCCGGAGCCGCCGGCCACGTCCGACGGGGAGCCCGTGCCATTCGATCTGCTCCAGGCGGGCGGGATGCTGTTCGCGGCCGGGCAAAGCGTCGCGAGGCTGGGTCGCCAGTTGGCGACCGAGCTCAGCGAGGTCAGCAATTCCCTTCGGGCGGCGCAGATCTCGCCGGATGTGATCCTTCGCGTTGCCGGCGAGCTCGCCGCCGAGATTCTCCGGTTCCTGCGCATCGACCTGGTTGGCGTGATCATCGACGCGTGGGCGGAGTGGCCGGTGATCCGGGAGGCGGCGCACCGCTCCGCCGCGTCCCCGCAGGCGACCGAGACGCTCATCCTGGGCTCCCACACCTCGACCGTGGAGTATGGCCGCGAGGCCGACATCCTCGCCGGCGAGCTGTTGTTGTCGAGGACGAGAATCCGGCTGATCGTCGAGTTCGCGCTGGCAGAGGTGAGCATCGCCCTGCGCGCGGGCCGGTTGACGAGAGCGCACCCCGGGTCCGGTCGGGTCAGCCTCACGCTGCTCGTGGCCGAGCGCACGATCCGGCAGGTCGAACGCGATCTGCCGCTGCCCGCGTCGATCCCGCTGGGCAACGGGATACCGATCCCCGGCCTCTCCCGGACCACGGAACCTGACGCCGGTCGCGGTGGCACCGCCGCACGACGCGACGACGCGAACCCGGATCCCTCGGCGCCCGTGAGGCCTCGTCCCGATCCGAACGGCCCACCCGGCGACCTCGCCGACGACGAGCCGGCCGGGCCGGCTGGGCCGGACGAGCCGGACGAGCCGCCGGTGGGCTGACCCCGCCCGACGCCACCCGGCTCGGATCCCAGGCGCCCGCTGCATCGGTGGCATGCATCGGGCGGCGCGCCGCCGACCGTCGGGTCATGCGGGCGGGGGCGGGTCGGGAGGTGCCGCACCGCGGCGGGGGGTCGGCCGCGGTGCGGCACGGCGAACGAACAGGGCCTCGCCGCCGGGTGCGGCGGGGCCCCGCTCCGGCCGTCCGATGGTGCTGTGGACGGCCGCGGCGTGGGTCAGGAGGTGTAGATCAGGATGCTGAGGACCCAGCCGACGGTCGTGGCCGCGATGGCGACGAAGGTCGCGAGCTTGCCTCGGCGGCTGCCCTTGCCCCAGGCCACGGCGCCGCAGGCGATGGCGGCGAAACCGACGAACGGTACGAACAGCGCCACCGCCGAGAAAACGAAGGCGAGAATCCACAGCGCCCGCGTCCCGGACGATTCCGGGCGCGGCCCGACCGGCTGCTGGTAGCCGTACTGCATCTGCGCCTGGTTATTGTCCGGGTATGGAAGATAGCCGGTCTGGTCGCTTTCCCAGGTGCCGTATCCGCCGTACTGCGGCGAGTTCTGGGGCGGGTACGGCTCACGGTAGGGCTGGCCGTAGGGCCGGTCGGCAGGCGGATTGACGGGAAGCTGCTCGGTACCGGCATCGTGCACCGTGTTGGGCCTCGTCACGGGAACTCCTCTTCTCCTTCGGTCGTCGGCCGGTACTGTCGTGACCTTGCTGTACCCCGCAATCCCGTTCCCTCACACGGAGATTCCCGAGAAATATCCACGGTTCGACGGCGTGTTCGGTCGTGCGCTCACCGGTCGGGCAGCAGGCGCAGGGCGAGGCGGGGGCAGGCGTCGACGGCTCGGCGGGCGTGGCCGGCGAGCCGCAGGGGGATCGTGACGTGCCGGGTGGTCCGGGCGCCGGGGGCGCGGGCCAGGGGGTAGCCGTCGGGATCGCGGGTGAGCAGTTCCGGGAGCAGCTCGGCGCACCAGCCGCGGGCGTCGCAGGCCGTCCAGTCGATCCACAGCCGGGCCGGGCCGACCGCGGGTCCGCCGCCGCCCGCCGTGGAGTCCGGGTGGCCGGTCGGGTCGCCGGTCGGGTCGCCGTTCGGGGCGCCGGCCGGGGCGGTCCGTCGCCGTTGCGGTATGCCGGGCATGCTGTCTCCTCCTGTGCCTGCCTGAGTGGCTGCCTGAGTCGTGCCTGCCTGTGCGTGTGCGTCGGGTGGCCGGCGGGGTCGTCCGCGGTCAGGTCAGGTGGGCCGAGCCGAGGCAGTGGCCCTGGGCGTGCGCGCGGATGTCGGCGGCGAACGTGCGCAGCGCGCTGTGCACGAGGCGGGCCACGCCGTCGGGATGGTGGCAGGCGCCGCGGCCCGCGACCAGAGCGGCCAGGCGCAGCGACCGGCTCGCCGCCTGGGCCGGGTTCTCCCCGTCCGGCGCCGTGTCCCGGCCGGCGACCCCGGCCATGCCGGCGACCGACCGGGCGAGCTGCGGCAGCCCGCTGACGCACGGGCCGCACTGGCCGGCGTTCTGCGCGGCCAGGTAGCCGACGATGCGGGCGGTCTCGGCCAGCCCGCAGGCCCGGGCGGGCAGCACGGAGACGATCCCCGGTCCCGGCGTGGCGCCCCAGGACGCCAGTCCCTCCCGCGACATCGGCACCGCGGGCGCCACGCCGCCGGGCAGCCAGGTGCCGGCGAATCCGCCGATCCGCAGGGCGCCGACCGGTTCGACGGCGCCGCCGCGGGACCCGACGAGATCGCCAAGGGGGGTTCCGTACGGCACCTCGACGACTCCCGGCGCGGCGACGGCTCCCGTCACCGTGACCAGGAGCGTGCCGGGCTCGTCGGCGGTCCCGACGGAGCGGAACCAGGCGGCGCCCCAGCGCGCGATCGTCGCCAGGTGGGCGAGGGTCTCGACGTTGTGCACCAGCGTCGGACGCCCGTGCAGGCCGGTGTCGGCCAGCGGTCGCCAGTGCGCGCGGGGTCGGGCCGCGGCCCCGTCGAGCGCCGCGACGACCGCGGACGCCTCCCCGGCGAGGAACGTCGCCGGCGCCTCGCGGACCTCGATCCCGCAGCGGTCCCAGCCGGCGGCCCGCCGTTCGGCCACCGCCTGCCGCACGGCTACCGCGGCGGCGCTGCCGGCCTTGACGTAGACGAACGCCTCCCCGGCGCCGACCGCCTCGGCGGCGAGCTGCACGCCGTCGAGGACGAGGTGCGGCGCGGCGGCGAGCAGGGTCGCGTCCTTCGCGCTCTCGGGCTCACCCTCGGCGGCGTTGGCGACGACGACGGGCGTGCCGCCCGCCCGTGGCCGTCCGGTGCCCCCGCCCGTGCCCCCCCGGCGCCGCCCGGGGCGGTCCGCGCCGGGCGGGCACGCGGCCTGCGCGGCGGCGGCCAGCTTCTGCCAGGTCGGGAAGGCCGCGCCGCCCCGTCCGGTCAGCCCCGCGTCGTGGATCTCGCGCAGCAGCGGCCCGCCGGGGCCGCGCCAGGGCAGCGGCCCGCACCGGCGGTGGTGGCCGAGCAGGTCGGGGGCGGCGAGGGCCAGCAGCCGCTGGGCGGCGTGCCCGCCGACGCCGACCGTATCCGGCAGGTTCATGGCGCGGACGGTGCCCGGCAGGTCCGCGGCGCCGGGCATGCCCGGCGGGTTTGTGGTGCCGGCGGTGCCCGGCGGGTTCGTGGTGCCGGCGGTGCCGGCCACGCTCGGTGCGTCCCCGACGCCGCGGACCGGGTGGACGCCGGCCGGCCAGGGCTCAACAGTGTGCTCGACGGTCATCGCGGGTCCCATCGGTCGGCGGCTGCCGCGGGGCTGTCCCCAGCGGCGCCGCGCATGGTCTGGACGGGCGGGATCGCCGCGGCGGCCGTCGCGGGCCGGTCGAGGTGGCCGCCGACGGCGGAGACGGGGCCGTGCGCGGGGACGGGGCCGTGCGCGGGGACGGTGCGCAGGGCCCGCAGGGGGGAGTCATCGACCCCGCCCGGCCGGGGCTCGGTCGGGGCTAACGGCCGGGATCGGTGGAACGCGGCGAATCCCACCGACAGGCGCCAGCTCAGCGCCCCGGCGACGGCGAGCACGCAGCATACGGCCACCGCCCACAGCCACGGCGTGCCCGTGTCGCTGCCGGCGCCGAGGCCGTGCGCCACGGCCACCGGCCAGGCGCCGTAGGCGGCCCAGTGCACCGCGCGCCAGATCCGGGCGCCGACGCGCCGGCGCAGCAGGCTGGTCAGCGCCACCGCCGCCAGCAGGTCGAGGGCCACCGTCCCCAGGCCGACCCACAGCGGGCGGTACCCCGCGCCGAAGGGGAGGACCACGTCGGGCAGGGCAAGCTGCGCGTACGGGTCGAGCAGCAGGGTCACGACGTGGAGGGCGACGAACACGACGGCGAGCAGGCCCGCGCTGCGGTGCACGGCGGCGACCGCGAAGCCCGGCAGGCCCGCCAGACCCCGGCCCGAACGGGCCACCACGCCGAGGACGACCGTGAGCGTGAGCAGCAGCAGCGCCACGGTGCCGCTGCCCCGGGCGGTGTACCAGAGCGTGTCGGTGGTCATCGGGTGGCCCCGGCGTCCCGCGGGCCGGGCATCCCCGATCGCGCTTCCGTCGAGTCTCGCTCGACGGTCTCCTCCATCCCGGGCGCGACCGCGGATCGCACCGCCTGTTCCGCCTCGGGCGCGACCGCCTCGGGCGCGACCGCCGCCGGCGCCGACCGTTGCGTCGGGGACGGCCAGCCGGCCACGGTGACCACCGTGCCGTCCGCGTCGACCAGTCGGGCGGCGAGCCCCTCGCGGCGCAGCGCATCGGGCGCCGCCGGGCCGCGCACGATCGCCGCCGTGCTCGCCGTGTTCGCCGCCAGGCAGCTCGCGGCGGCCACGGTGACGGTTCGCCACACCGCCGGCGCCGGCTGGCAGGTCCGCGGGTCCAGCACATGGTGCAGCAGCTGGTGCCCGCGCCGCCAGCGGCGCCCGAGCGTGCTCGACGTCGCGAGCGCGGTCCCGGGCGGCAGGCCGACCGTGCACGCCGGCTCGCCCGGCTGGTCCAGCACCCGGACCCGCCAGCCGCCCGGTGGCGGCGGCCCCGCGGTGGCGATGTCCCCGCCCAGGCTGACCAGGACTCCGGTGCCCAGCCGGTCGGCGACCAGCGCGGCGCAGCGGTCGGCGGTGTGCGCCTTCGCCGTTGCGCCGAGGTCGAGCTGGACGTCCGCGGGCAGGGTCAGCAACCGCCCGGTCAGGCGGACCCGCTGCCAGCCCGGCGCCGGTCGGCGCACCACCCGCACGGGCGGGCCGCCGGCGGCAAGCTGGGCGATGTCCCGGTCGTAGCCGAGGTCGGCGAGCGGGCCGCCGAGGGTGGGGTCGACGGCTCCGCCGGTCTGGCGGGCGGCGGCCAGCGCCACGCCGATCAGCTCGGCGAGCAGGGGACTGACCTGCTGGGGCGCCCCGTCGGCGGCGTCGAGCTGGACGATCTCCGCGTCGGCGCGGAAGCGGCTGGCCACGGCGTCGACGGCCGCGAGCTGGTCGGCGACGAGCCGCCGCGCGGCGTCGAGGCGGTCCGGGTCGGTCACCACGACCTGCGCGGTGGTGCTCCAGACCGGCCAGGCGGCCGAGGCCGGCTCGGATCGGTCGGAGTTCGGTACCGCGGCGGGGCGGGGTCTCGTGGTTGCGGCCATCTCAGGAGCCACCCGTGGTGGCGTGCGCCTGGCCGTCGGTGCTCCACGGCGAGGTCCCGCTCGAGGACGAGGTGCCGGAGCTCGTGCTGTCCGAGGCGCTGCCCGAGGAGCTTGTGCTGCCCGAGGAGCTTGTGCTGTCCGAGGAGCTTGTGCTGTCCGAGGAACCGGTGCTGCCCGAGGAACCGGTGCTACCCGAAGAGTCGGTACTGCCCGAGGCGGTGCCGGTACTGCCCGAAGTGCTGCCTGTGTCGGAGGTGGTGCCGCTCGTCGCGGTGGCGGAGGTGTCGTCGTCCGTGGCGGCGGTGTGCTCGTGGGCGAGGACGCCGAAACCGATGACGCCGGCGGCCGCGACGGCGACCAGCCCGGTCGTGACGGGACCTACCCGTCGGATCCCCTGTTCGCGTGTGGCCATCGTCTCCCTCTCACCGGCCGCGCTCCGTGGGAGGAACGCCGATTGGTGATGAGAGTGCGAGCCGAGCCTGTGGGGTTGCTGTGCGCCGCCTGAGCGCAGGCCCAGGGTTCGGTGTCGGGCAGCGGTCAGGTCCAGAAGGCGGGCGGCAGGGCCTCGATCTCGCGGGCGGCCTGCTCGAAGTCGGCGGCGATGGGCCGTAGCGCGTCGATACCCAGCCGGTCGATGACCGCGGCGTTGAGCCGGGCCCGGGCGGCGACGGCGGGGCCGAACGCGGCCCGGTCGCCGTCGTAGTCGTAGGCGTCCAGCAGCAGGCGCAGCCGCCGGGGCCGGTCGTCGAAGGCGGTGAAGCCCTGCGCTTCGACGACGGCGCGGGCGTGCAGGGGCACCCAGGTCAGCGCGGTGAAGGCGAGGTCGAGCTCGCGGGACGACGGCCCGGCGGTGTCCCAGTCGACGAACCCGACAAGCCGGTTGGCAGCGGCGTCCCACACCGCGTTGAACGGCGAGGCGTCGTGGTGGCCGACGACCAGGCCCGGCTGCCACGGCCGCCCGGACAGCCAGACGGCGCCGGTCGGCGGCACGTAGCCGGCGGTGAGGTCGTGCAGCCGGCGCAGCCACGCCCCGACCTGGCCCAGCGCCTCGTCGGAGAACGCCCATGCCGGCCACGGCCGCCGCTCGCCGATCGTGTCGCCGGCAAGCCAGGACAGCACCTCCCGACCCCGCTCATCGAAGCCGAGCACCCGCGGCGCACCGCTGAACCCGACCGCGTCGAGATGGCGCAGCAGCCCGTGCACCGCCGGGGTCCAGGGATTGGCCGGGCGGTGCACGGTGTCGCCGATGCGGACGCCCCCGACATGCCGGCCGCCGGGCAGGCGCTGCTCGGTCAGGGGCTGCTCATCCATGCTTCGGATTTCTAGGGGTGATGGAACCGGCATCGCAACAGGTTTTCGGCCGGGCAGCCATGGGCTCGGCCGCTCACCCAGCCTCGGCAGGCATGGCCGCCGGGGCGGCGACCATGTCGCGGCGCCAGCGGCGGGGGCTCCAGACGTCCTGGTCCTCGCCCCAGCACTCCTGGCCGTCGAGGTCCCAGCGGGTCATGCTGCACCACGCGAGCATGCTCGGGTACGGGGTGAAGACCATCCGGCTGACCACCGTGCCCGTCGCGGACAGCACCCGGCCCAGCTCGTCGCCGCCGGTGATCCGTACGGTCGCCGGCCGGCCCTCGCCGTCGCGTTCCACCCGGCGCTCGCCGGTGACCAGCGGGGACCACACGCCGTCCCGCATGAGGTAACCCGTCCACACCCGGTCCGTGCCGTGGCGGTCCGGGCCGGTGAGGGCGAGGAACGCCTCGGTCGCCGACGCCGTGCCGTAGGCGTAGCCGACGCGCCGCTGCCGCTGGTCGCGCCGCGGCCCCCACGCCCGGTCGCGGATCGCGAGGCAGTCGACGGCGACCCGTTCGCCGTGCAGCACCATCTCCCCGGTGACCCGTCCGGGCTGGTCGAGATGACCGCCCTGGGCGAACAGGTCGGACTCGCCACCGGAGACCAGCGGCCGCATGAGGGCCTCGTAGCGCAGGTCGAGGGTGAGCTCGTCGCTGCGGTAGCCAATGTCGTACGTGTGGCCGGGGCGGACGGCGCGCAGGGTGATGCCGTCGGCGAGCCGGGCGTTGCGCAGGTCCGGCAGCTCCGGCAGCGGGATGTGCTGCTGCCAGTGGCGCACGGGAAGCTCCCAGGGCAGGTGGGCGCTGGCGTCGTAGACGGTCACCCCGCCGAACTGGACGCCGAGATTGGGNCGGAACACCGGGTACACGTAGCCCAGCAGGTGACGTTCGGGCACCATCCAGGTGAACCAGACGGTCTCCGTCCACAACGGCTCGTCGGGCGGGAACGGGTGCAGCCCGTCGTCCGCCTCCGTCAGCCCCCAGCCGGCCGTGTCCGGCAGGTCGGTGCTGGCCGAGTCGGTGCTGGCCGAGTCGGTGTCGGCGGGGCTGGTGCCGGCCGGGTCGGCGGCGGCGGTCATCGCGGTGCCGCCGCGGCCGTGTCGGCGCCGGGGAGGTAACGCTCGCGGAGCTGGGCCTTGGCGACCTTGCCGACCGGGTTGCGGGGCAGCTCGTCGACCAGTTCCACCTGCTCCGGCCACTTCTGCTTCATCAGACCCGCCCGGGCGCACCAGCCGGTGAGGTCCGCGAGGCTGGGCGGGGCGTCCGCGGCCGCGGGGACGATGACGGCGCACACCCGCTCCCCGGTCCGCCCGTCGGGCAGCCCGATGACCGACACGTCGGTGACGCCCGGATGGGTCGCCAGCACCTGCTCCACCTCCACGGCCGAGACGTTCTCCATGTTCCGGATGATCACGTCCTTGATCCGTCCGGTGACGGTCAGGTAGCCGGCCGCGTCGAGGCGGCCGAGGTCGCCGGTGCGCAGCCACCCGTCGGGTGTCATCGCCGCGGCGGTCAGCTCCGGGTCGAGATAGCCGAGCATCAGGTGGTCGCCGCGGAGCTGGATCTCGCCGTCCGAGCCGGCCGGCGCGGCGCCGCCGTCGGCTGCCGTCACCCGCAGCCGCGCCGTGGGCGCGGCGATCCCCTCGGTGGTGGCCCGCTGCGCGGGGGAGTCGCCGAGCCGGCCCATGCACACGATCGGCGCCTCGGTCAGTCCGTAGGTGGGGACGATACCGGCGCCGAACGCGGCCACCATCCGCGCGTCCAGGTCGGGGGGTCGGCCGGTACCGCCGCCGGGGAAGGCACGCACCGATGGGAACAGCCGCCGGCCGGCCGGCAGCGCACGCTGGGCGGCGAGGTAGGCGAGGAAGAACGGCGGGCCGGCCCCGGCGATGGTGACGTCGAAGTCCTGCAGGGCGCTGATCGCCTCGTCGGTGAACCGGGCGACGCACAACGTCTCGAAGCCGACCAGCATCGCCGCGACCTGCCAGGCCGGGCCGCCCACGTGGCAGAGGGGGAAGACCGCGCCGTACCGGTCGTCCGGGCGTAACCCGAGCCGCTCGACCAGGGTGCGTCCGGCCGCCAGCACCGCGCGGTCGGCATGCACCACGCCCTTCGGCACCGACGTCGTCCCCGAGGTGTAGAAGTACCACCGGCCCGCGACCCCCGTCGGCGGGGCCAGCGGACCGCCCCGCGCGGGGCTGTCCTTCCCCCAGGCCAGGACGTCGATCGGCGCGCCGTCGCGGGCCACGGCGGCGGCCACCCGCCGGGCGGCGGCCGTACGCGCCGGGTCGGCGCCGTCGACGATGAGCAGCGCCGGGCGGGCCTGACGCAGGATGAAGTCGAGCTCACGGTCGCCGTAGACGGGCAGCAGGGGATTCTGCGTCGCCCCGAGCCGGCATAGCGCCAGCAGCAGGACGATCGCCTCGACGCTGGTCGGAAGCTGCCAGGACACGACGGTGGCGGGCCGGACGCCGCGGGCGGCGAGGTCCGCGGCGAGGGCCGTCACCCGGTCGCCGAGCTCGCCCCAGGACACCGGCTCGCCACCCACGTCGCGCACCGCCGGCGCCCGCGGGCTGGTCCGGACCCGTCGGTCGAACACGCTCGACAGACTGACTCCGTCGGACCCGCCCACGCCGTCGGAGCCGCCCACGCCGTCGGACCCGCCCACGCCGTCGGACCCGCCCACTCCGTCGGACCCGCCCACTCCGTCGAACTCGTCCATGGCCACCTCGCCGGCTCCGATCTCGTACCGAGAGACGCTTTCACGGAACTGACATAGCGTCAATTATGGTCCGGGCGCCGGGCCAGGCTGAGATGGATGATCTGGGCCTGGGACCGGAGGAGCTCCTCGAGTGGCGCCCCGTCGCGGGCGAACCCCTCGCGGCGGGCCGCCGACATCACCAGCATCATCACCAGCGACCCGGCGAGACCCACGGGATGACCGTCGACGACGGCGACCGACAGCACGTGGGTGAGCCTCTTCATGGCGTCCAGCAGGACCCGGAACACCCGCGGGTCCTCGTCGCGGGAGGCGAGCACGATCGTCTCGAGCAGGCCGCGCCGGTCGCTCCAGAAGTCGTGGAACGCCCGGACGAACCGCTCGCACGGCTCGGGCGCGGCGTCCGCGCGCACCAGCACCGCGGCCAGCGCCGTGACCTGCTCGAACTGCTCCATGTGCCGCTCGGCCACCTCGGCGACGGCGCTGGGGAGGTCGGGGAAGTAGTGGTAGAAGGTCCCCGGCGACGTGTGCACCGCCCGCGCGACGTCCGCGACGGCGATCGTCAGGTACGGCGCGGCCAGGCAGCGCCGCTCCACCTCGTCGAGCAGCCGCAGGCGGGTGCGCCGCCCCTTCGGCCCGGGGCCGGGCCCGGGCCCGCCGCCGCCCGCCGGTCGCCGCGACAGCCGGGCCACGTCGCTCAGGCCGGACGGCTCGCTCGGTTCGGCTGCGGTCATCTCGCCTCCCAAAAAATTGAGCACCTGTCAGTTCTCGCTAGTATCGACTCGTCGCCGAGGCTGAGAGGACCGCCGTGACCCCCATCTCGAGCTGGGCCCAACGGACCGACGAGATCGCCGCCGCCCTCGGCGTCGACGCGGTCCGCCTGGTGCCCGTGCCCGCGGGGGCCTCCCGCGAGGCCTACCGCGTCGAGAGCCCCGCCGGTGCCGGCATCGCCTTCCTGCGCGCCGACCCGGTGGCCGGCGGGGTGATGGACGGCAGCGAGATGACCCTGGCCCGCGAGGCCGAGGTGCTCCGGCGCGTGCGCGCCCACGGGCTGCCCGTGCCCGCCGTGCTCGCGACCCTGACGGACCCCGCCGGCACCCTGCTGGAGCTCGTCCCCGGCACCAGCAGACCCGACCCGGCGGCGGTCGAGCAGGCCGCGCCGCAGTACATGGCGCTGCTCGCCCGGCTGCACCGGATCGATCCGCCCGACCTCGGCGTGCCAGCCTCGTCGATCACCGCGGCGCTGCGCTCGGATCTCGACTGGTGGCGCGACCGAGCCGCCACGACGGGCACTCTGGACCGGCCGCTGATCCGGCTGGCGTTGCGGATCCTCGCCGATGGCCTGCCGGACGACCCGACACCGGCGCGGCCGGTGCACGGCGACGCCGGCCCCGGCAACGTCATGATCCATGAGGGGAGGGTGGTCGCCCTGCTGGACTGGGAGCTGTTCCACGCCGGCGACCCGCACGAGGACCTCGCCTGGATCTGGATGCGCGGCGCGCACACCGACTTCGGCGAGTTCACCACCCGCGTCGCCGAGTACGCCGCCGCCGCCGGCGTCGCGGTCGATCCGGGCCGGCTCGACTGGCAGGCCGCGTTCGTGATGACCAAGTCGGTGATCAGCCTGTGGGCCGGGATCATCGCCGCGCCGCCGGGGGCGGACGTGCTCGGCCCGCTCATCGCCGCGCTCGCCTACGACGCGCTGCTGGGAGCCGTGCTCGTCCGGCTGCGCGGCGGCGCGCTGCGGCTGCTCGCAACGCCGGCGATCCCGGCGATCCCGGCGACTTCGGCGGAGACCGGGCTCGTCGACCAGCTCGCCGCCCGCCTCGGCGAGGCGGACCGCGCCGGCGCCGCCATCCTCGATCATCTGCGCCGCCATCTCGCCCTCGAACAGTGGCGGACCAGCCACCTGGCCGCGGACGTCGCCACCCGACTACCCGCCGACCCCGCCGACCCGGGTGATCCGGGTGATCCGGGTGATCCGGGTGATCCGGGCGGGCCCGCGGGCCTCGCCGCCCGCGTCGACGACGCCGATCCCACGACGCTCACCGCGCTCGCGACGGTCCTCGGCGCGGCGGCGGATCGAGCCGCCCGCAGCCAGCCGCGTGCCGAACGGCTGATCCGGCGCGCGCAGCGCAACGGACTCGGAGCCTGACCCGCCGCGCGCGGTCCCCGGGTGATCCACTTCTGTTACGCTACTCGCGTAGCGAAATGGAGGGGGCGCATGGGCGGGGGCAGGCCTCGGGACACCGGGGTGGAAGAGCGTGTCGTGGCGGTCGCGAGGGAGATGCTGCGCGAGGGCGGATACGCCAGGTTCGCGGTGGACCAGGTCNCTGACCGTGCCGGGGTGGCCAAGACGACCGTCTACCGGCGATGGCCCTCGCGTGACCACCTGGTGGTCGCGGCAGTGGCCACCTTTCTGGACGACGTGGCGATCGAGGAAACCGGGGATCTTCGAGCCGACCTGGTCCGGATCGCCGCCGCGATCGCCGCCGGCCTGGGTCAGCCCGGAATACGACTGCTCGTGTCGGAGCTGATCGCCGCAGGTGCTCGTCAGCCCGACCTGGCCGCGTCGGTGTATCAGCTGTGGGCCCGGCGGCGAGCGGCGAGCCTCGATCTGTTCGCCGCGGCCGTCGGCCAGGGTGAACAGGCTGACGACGTGGATCCGGGGCTGATCCTCGATCAGATCATCGGCGCCGTCTACTATCGAGCCCTGATCACGGGCGACCCGGTTGATGACGACTACCTGAAGCGTCTCGTGTCCGCGGCCCTGGCCGGGGCCGGGGTCTCATCCGGGGGTCTCGCATGAGCCTGCTGAGTGTCCACGTGCGCGCTGAGATCGACATCGCGGCCACCCCGGCGGAGGTGTGGCAGGTCACATCACCGATGGGGACAGCTACCCGCAGTGGCATCCGCTTGTGCTCCACGCGAGTGGGCGGCTTGCGGTCGGTGCTCGACAGCGGGAGGTCGTACGCACGGCCACCGGCCGGCAGATGACCTTCCGGCCCGTGCTGACGACCGTCACTCCCGAACGCGAACTGACCCGGCGGGGACGGCTGCTGGCGCCGGGCGTCTTCACCGGCGAGCACAGCTATCTGATCGAACCGCTCGATTCCACCCGGGTCCGGGTCACCCAGTCCGAGCGTCTGACCGGCGTGCTCGTTCCGCTGCTGCGCCGCCGGCTCGCCACCGAGACGCAACACCAGTTTCGCGTCGCGCTCGAGGGCCTGGCCCGACAGATCAACACCCGCCGCTCGGCCCCACCACGGCCAGCCGACCAGCGACTGGCCGGGACCTCCGGTCGAAGGAGGCCGCACACCAACGACTCCAGCAGTCCACGGTAGGCACCGTCTGGCTGCGACGACGGGCACAGCCGGAGCGCGGCAGAAGGCGGCGGGCGTGTGGATGACGGTCGGACCCGGGTGGCACGGTACGGCAGGTGTCCGGTGGGTTCGTTGTGGAGAGGAACTGATCCGTGCGATCTCTCCTCGGCCTGGGCGGCCGTCTCGTGGCGGCGGCGGGGCTGCTCGTGCTCATCCTCGCCGGCACCGGTGCGCTCCTCGTCCACGGGCCCGGCCAGGTGCGCGGCTGGGACACCGACGCCGAGCGCTGGCTCGCCGACCACCGCACCGGCGGCCTGGTCCGCCTCACCGCGGACGCGACCTACCTCGCCGACACCTGGACGGTCATCGCCGCGACGGCGGTGCTGGCGGCGGCCGTCGGGTGGTGGACGCGGCGCTGGTGGCTGCCGGCGGGGATCATCCTGCTCACCGCAGGGGAGACGGCCGTCTACGAGGCGTCCAACGCCCTCGTGGGCCGGCCGCGCCCCGCGGTGCCCCGGCTCGACCCGGGGGATCCGCTGGCCAGCTTCCCGTCCGGGCACACCGCCGCCGCGGTGTGCCTGTACGGCGGACTGGCCCTCGTGCTGCGGCGGCTCGCCGCGGACGGCCGGTTCGGGCGGCTACCGGCCGGCTCCGGTGCCGGCCAGGGCGGAGGAGTGGGCGGGGGGCAGCCGTCGTCGGCTCGGCCGTGGTGGGTCAGGGCCGTGCTGGTCGCGTCGGTGGTCGTCGCGGTCGCCGTGCCGGTGCTCGTCGGGTTCTGCCGGACCTATCGCGGCATGCACCATCCCAGCGACGTGCTCGGCGGCGCCTTCCTCGGCGCGTGCTGGCTCGCGGCCGTCAATCGGGTGGTGCTGGGGCGGCGCGGCGCGCACGACCCTCGGCGCGGCGGTGGATCGAGCTGCCCGCCGCCGGCCGCGCGCCGAGTGCCTGATCCGGCGCGCACGGCGCAGCCGTCTCGCTGACCGGTGCGTGGCCGGTCAACGGAGGATGTTGACGGCGCGGGCAAGGACGAGGGCGACGACGATGATCGAGATTGTCGACTGGGCCATCATCATGAGCTTGGCCCAGCGGGTCATCGGCATCGTGTCCGTCGGGCTGAAGGCGGTGCTGTTCGTGAACGCGACGAACAGGTAGTCGACGAACGTCGGCTCCCAGCGGGGATCGGCGTTCGCCGGATCGCTCATCTGGGGGAACAGCAGGTCGGGGTACTGCCGTTCGCTCTGCGCCCGGGCGAACGGCCCGCCGCGGTCGAACTCCCAGTACCAGAGGGCGAAGGCGATGATGTTCGTCAGGTAGATCGCCGCGCCGGTGCTCAGCAGGACCGCCGGGTCCTCACCGGCCGTGCCGCGGACCAGGCGGTGGGCGAGCAGGGCCGCGCTCACCCCGTTCGCGGTGGTGACCGACGCGGCCAGCAGCAGGCTCGCCGCCCGCTCCACCGGATGCTTGCGGGTCAGCCGCACCGGGTTGACCGCGGTCAGCCCCGCCAGCAGCGCGATCTCCAGGCCGGGCAGCAGCCAGCGCGGGGTGAGCGTCAGCCGGGACGGCAGCGCCCACTGCAACGCGATCGCCACCACCGTGGCGAGCAGCACCGGCAGCCGCCGCTCGCCGTCGGTAGGCCGCAGCCACGCCGGGACGAGATGCTCCGGCAGCCTGCGGACCTCGCCGACCGCCAGCCCGGTGGCCCGGGCGAACTGCCGCAGATGGATCGGCGAGAGCCGGTCCCACGCACTGGTGTGCGGGTGCGCCGGCTCCTCGGGACCGTCCGGGCCGCCCGTCCCGGTCAACCGGACTTGCCTGCCGTCGTTTCCGCGGCGAGGGCCAGCTCGACGGCGGCCTCGACGTGCAGCCGGGTCGTCGGGAAGACCGGCACCGAACTGTCCTGGCGGCGAACCAGCAGCTCGATTTCGGTGCAGCCGAGAATGACGCCCTCGGCGCCCGCGGCTGCCAGCCGTTCGATGACCGCCACGTACTGCCGGCGCGACTGCTCCCGCACGACGCCACGGCACAACTCGTCGAAGATGACGCGGTGCACGAGCGCGCGGTCGACGGCGGGTGGCACGAGGACGCGCAGCCCGGCGGCGGTGAGCCGGTCGCGGTAGAAGGCCTGTTCCATCGTGAACGCCGTGCCCAGCAGGCCCACGGTGCGCAGCCCCGCGGTGGTCACCGCCGCCGCCGTGGCGTCCGCGAGGTGTAGCAGCGGGACGTCGATGGCCGCCTGGACCTGGTCGGCGACCTTGTGCATCGTGTTGGTGCACAGCAGCACCAGATCGGCGCCGGCCGCGACCAGCGACCGCGCGGCGGCGGCGAGGACGACGCCGGCCTCGTCCCACCGGCCGGCGGTCTGCATGGCCTCGATGTCGGCGAAGTCGACGGAGAACAGCACGCACCGGGCCGAATGCAGATCACCGAGCCGCGCCCGGACCAGCTCGTTGGCGAGCCGGTAGTACTCGGCGCTGCTCTCCCAGCTCATCCCGCCCAGCATTCCGATCGTCAGCATCGCGCCGCCGGGTCTCCCTCCCCGGCCGCGGGCGTCCCGGCAGGGCCGGGGGCGGTGCCGAAGGCGTGCAGGAAGGTGTCGACCGCGGCGCGGGCGACGGCGTGCTGCTCGGCGGCGGAGATGACTCTGGTGCCGTACCGGCAGCGGGCCTCCAGCGAGCCGGTGAGCAGGGCGGCGAGCTGCTCGGCCGCGGCGGCCGGATCGCCCGCGCGCAGGTGGCCGGCCAGGGCGAGGCGGGCCAGGCGGTCGGCGAGTGCCTCGGTGACCGGGTCCGATGCCCGGCCGGTGATGATGTCGAGCAGGTCGGGGAACTGGCTGATCTCCGCGTAGAGCAGGCGCCGCAGCGCCCAGCCGCGCTCGTCGCAGTAGCACGCGACGAGCTGGCTGCCGACGTCCTCCAGCGTCGCGCGCAGGTCGCCGTCGTGGTCGCGTAGCCGGTCGACGGCCGCGAGGTTCTTCGCCATCGCGCGGTCCGCCTCGGCGGCGATCGCCGCGCGCAGCAGTGTCTGCTTGTCCCCGAAGTGGTTGTAGATCGTGTGCTTGGCGACGCGTGCCTCGGCGGCGATCGCGTCCAGCGTGGCCTGCGCGTACCCCTCGCGGGCGAAGACCACGAACGCGGTGGCGAGGATCGCCTCGCGCTTGTCGATCCGGCCGCGCGCACTCGGCCGGGCGGGCGAACCGGTGGTGGTGGTGGTGGCCGATCCGGCAGCCGCGGCGGGCGTCCTCCCACTCATCACCACACCGTATCCCAGCACCCACCATTCTCTGCACCGGCTGGTGCAGTAAAGCCACCCGTCCGGTTCCTTGGAACGTGATGGCCTGTTACAGTGCACCGACCAGTGCAGATTTAGGGACTCGCGAGGTGAGAGATGGCGCAGGTGCTGGACGAGGGCCGATTCGATCCCGCGTTGCGGCGGCTGATCGCCGTCGTGCTCCTCGGCGGGATCATGGGAATCCTCGACGGCTCCATGGTGGCCGTCGGAGTGGACACCCTGGCCGCACGCTTCGACGCCGCGCTCAGCACGATCGGCTGGGTCTCCACCGGCTACCTGCTGGCGCTCACCGTCGCCATCCCCGTCACCACCTGGGCCGTCGACCGGTTCGGCGCCCGCCGGCTGTGGCTGGCCGGCCTCGTCGCCTTCCTGGTCGCCTCGGTCGCCTCGGGGCTGGCCTGGAACGTGAGCAGCCTGATCGTCTTCCGGGTCCTGCAGGGGCTCGCCGCCGGCATCCTCGACCCGCTCGTGCTCACGCTGCTGGCCCGCGCCGCCGGCCCCCACCGGGCGGGTCGGGTGATGGGGCTGATGGGCATGGTCCTCTCGGCCGGCCCGGTTCTCGGTCTCATCGTCGGCGGGGCCGTCCTGGCGCACTTCTCCTGGCGGTGGATGTTCCTGATCAACCTGCCGATCGGGGTCGCCGCGCTGATCGGCGCGCTGCGGGTCATCCCCCGCGACGCGCCGACGGGCGACGCGCCGACGGGCGGCGTATCGACGGGCGGCGTGCCGCGCACACGGCTTGACGTGCTCGGGGTGGCGCTGGTGGGCCCGGGCTTCGCCGCGGCGGTGCTGGCGCTGTCCCAGGCCGCGGACCGCACGACCTTCGTCGCCTGGCAGGTGCTGCTCCCGCTGGCCGCCGCCGTCGCCCTGCTCGCCGGCTACGCCGGGCACGCCCTGCGCCCGGCCGCCGCGCGGCGCACGCCGCCGCTGATCGACGTCCGGCTGTTCACCAGCGGCGGCTTCGCGGCCAGTGTGGCGATCATGATGTTGGTCGGGCTGGCGATGTTCGCGAACCTGTTCGTGCTGCCGCTGTACTACCAGCAGCAGCACGGGCACGGCCCACTCGCCTCCGGGCTGCTCGTCGCGCCGTTCGCGGTCGCCGCCATCATCGCCATGCCGCAGTCCGGTCGGCTGTCCGACCGGCTCGGCGCCCGGCGGCTGGTCCGCGTCGGGGCGCTCGTCGCCGCCGTCGGCGAGTTCGCGTTCACCCGGGTGGGCGCGCACACCGCGGAGGTCTGGCCGGCGCTGGCCGCGTTCGTCGTCGGGTTGGGGCTGAGCTTCGTCGGCGCCCCGACGATGGGCTCGCTGTATCGCACGCTGCCGCCGGCCTCGGTGCCGCAGGGCAGCTCGGTGCTCTACATCCTCAACCAGCTCGGTGCCGCGATCGGCATCGCCGTGGTCACCCTCATCCTGGCCACGGTGGGTGACGGCGGCGGTGTCGACGGGTTCCACGGGGTCTACTGGTTCGCGCTGGGCACCATCGTGATCATTCTGGCTGCCAGCCTGCTCCTGCCGGGCCGCCCGGAGCCGGCGGCGCAGCCGGCCGCCCAGTCGGACCGGACGGCGGAGGTCCCCGTGTCGTGAACGACGGGGTCGGGCCGGAAGGCGGTTGCCCCGGCTCGACCCCGTCGCGTGTCCTGCTCGGTGACCGGTTCCGGTCAGGACTTCTCGGACAGCTCCTTCGAGATTGCGTTCGGGCCGCTGTACTGCCGGTCCGGAATCTTCTCCAGGGTGCGGACGAGGGATTCGTCCGCACCGTTCTCCCTTGCCTTCTTCACGATCGCCGAACGATCGGCCGGGTAGTCGACGCCCTTGAGGAACTTCTGCGCTTCGGTTGCTGTGGTCATGCAGCCATGATGGCCCGCCGCCCGGCCGTTGAAACCTCGCCCGCGTAATGCCAGGGAATGTGACGTCGACGTTTCGGGAGCCGCTGAAGGTAGCTGGCGGAGTCAGCCGTAGAAGAATTCTTCCACCATGTTGTCAGGAAGGCGGGCGAGAGTCTCCAGCAAACTTTTGCTGCCTTTCGCCCCTGGCAGGAACCTCTCGGCGTCCACGTTGATGCACAGCAGTGCGATCAGGCCGAATACTCGGTGGTAAATCGGGATGGTCGCGCTTCTCAGTCTGCGGCCGTCCGGCAGGCGCACCTGGTAGACGGCTGCCTCGGCGCCCGGCGGGTTCACGATCCGGCTCAGTGCCACGTTGCTTACCGGCGAACCCACCTGTCGTCCGGTGAACCCGTTCTGGACGGCGCAGACCGAATGAAGGGGATCCCGCGTGTCGTGCAGGACGAACTCGATCGGTAGGTGGGCGAACATCGCACCGACGAGGTTGGTCAGGTTGATCAGCGGTTCGATGAGGTTTCGTCGCTGGGCCTGGGGACCGTCCATGTACCTCATTTCCGTCCGAAACTCCGCCTTGACCCGCTGCACCAGTGCGTAGGTGTCCGGGGAGAGCTCCACGTCCGGCCGGTTCTGCGCCACCAGGTAGTCGAGTTCCACGGCGGCGCGGACGTTCCGCTCGGCGATGACCCGCTGGCAGGCACGCCGCAGATGTTCGAGATCAAGCTCGACGGCGCGCTTGTCCCGCAACCGCACCGGATACTCCACCATCCTGGCCAGCGGCGTGCCCGTCAACAGGGCTTCGGGGCTGAGTAGCCGGCTGGATGTTTCCCCGGGCTGTTCTGGGTCGGTGCCGGTCGAGCCGGGGAACGGCGGCCTTGCCGTGGGCTTGGTCCGACCCGTCTGCGCGTCCACGATCCATTGCAGCAGCAGACGGCTGGCTTCCGCCTCGTCCGCCACGTCGAACAGGTCGAAGGCCTTGATGTCGCCGAGCAGCCCGGGGAGGCGGCAGTCCTCGACCCTGACCGGCAGCAGCTTGCGGGCGAACCCGTGGTCGTGCTGGTAGGCGAGTTCCCACGCTCGCTGCTCGTAGGCCGACGCGAGGTAGGTCTCCGACACCAGTGCAATCGTGCGCTCCGACGCGGTCATGTCACGTCGCAGTGAAGCCGCCCACTCCGTTCCGGGCGTGAAATTCCACTCCTGCAGCAGCAGCCGGTATTTCTCATCCTCGAGCTGCCAGGCGACCCACTTCGCCCAGTCGTGGTCCTTGGCGTGATAGGAGACGAAGAAGTCGTACTCGGCCTGCCTCCCGGTGCCCTCCGGCTCCGGACCAGCCGGCCCCCGCGGGTTCGTGTCGTCCATAATTGTCAGCATGCCACCCGGTGCCCGGGCCGGATTCTACGGCCCCGGCCCGGCCGCCGCCGAAGGTGGGCGACGCAGCGCGGGTTCGGCCCGGGTGAAGCGAATATCCCGCGAGAAGCCTGCCGACCGGCAATCCATTGCCCGGTCCGCGCTGCCGGCCGGACAGCTCAGCCAGTACCGGTGGCGTCATGCGTTCCACGGCGACCAGCCCGTCCACGGCGGTCAGGACGTCCACGGCGGTCAGGACGTCCGCCGAGGTGAGGGCCAGCAGGCCGGCTCCGGGCGTCGGGGCGGACGGGACCGGCATCTGGTCGAGGGACGAGGGGCGTCNCCCCGGCGTCGCGCACGGCCGCTACGGCCGCGATGACCGACCCGACTTCGGTTTATCCATGGATTCGCCCGGATATGTGGATGCCATGGCAGTCGGGTCGGAACCTCCAGTCGGGATATTTCTCGACCGGTTCGTCCTCCCGCCAGGTCCGGACGCTCCGGGTCGGGCGCGCCAGCGGCTGACGGCGGACCTGACCGGCCGGGGCGTCCCCGTGGAGGTGACCGAGACCGTCGTGCTGCTCGCCAGCGAACTGGTCACCAACGCCGTGCTGCACGGCCACGGTGAACCGGAACTGGAGATCCGGACCACCGATCACCTGGTCTGGGTGGGCGTCCGGGACCCGGACCGCCACCCGCCGCGGGTGCGCCACGTCGACGCCGACTCGCTCGGCGGCCGTGGCCTGCACCTCGTCGACGCGCTGGCCGAGGACTGGGGCGCGGCCGCCGTCCCCGGCGACGGCAAGACCGTGTGGTTCCTTCTCCGCCGCTGACCCCGGCCGCTACGGCGCCACGGTCGGCACCTGCGCAGGGGTCGGCACCCGCGGGGAGGGCGGTGCCTGCGTCGTGGTCGGGCGCGGGATCGTGAGGCACGCGAGCGCGGCGAGGACGACCGCCGAGACGGTGATGATCCAGCCCAGGTCGTAGGCGTCCGTGAGCGAGCCGAGGTCGTCGGCCGCCGCGCCGCCGAGCGCCGCGACGAGCAGGGCGGTCCCGATGACGGTGCCGATCTGACGGGCCATGGTCACCACCGCGGAGCCGGTGGAGACGCTCGCCGGGGGCAGTGCGGTGACGGCCGCGCTGATCAGCGTCGGCAGGATCAGCCCGACGCCGACGCCGGTGAGCAGCATCCCGGGCAGCATCGCGCCGACGTAGTCCGGCTGCGGCGCCATCCGCAGGATCCACCAGCCGATCCCGGCCGCGAACACCAGGCAGCCGGCGGCGGCCACCCGTCCCGACCCGAGGCGGGCCACCAGCGGCCCGGCGGCGAGGGCGAGCCCCGGCACCATCAGCGGTCCGGGGGCGATGGCAAGCCCGGTCCGCAGCGCCGACCAGTGCCAGACGTCCTGGCACCACAGCACGCCCGACAGCAGCATCGCCGCGAACGCGACGCTGAACACGAACGCGGCCACCGCGGCGGCGCTGAAGGTCCGCACGCGCAGCAGCGGCAGCGGCAGGACCGGCGCGGGATGACGCGCCGAGCGGTGCAGGAACCCGGCCAGCAGCAGCACGCTGGCGAGCAGCGATCCGACCACCCGCGCGGAGCCCCAGCCCCAGTCCGGCCCGCGCACCAGCCCCAGCGCCAGCGCCGCGATCCCGACCGTCAGCAGGACCGCCCCCGCCGGATCGGACCGCCCCACGCCGGGGCGCCGCGGCGGGTGGGGCAGCACCCGCGGTCCGGCGACGAGGACGGCGAGCCCGACCGGCAGGTTGACCAGGAACACCCACCGCCAGTCCAGTTCGGTCAGCAACCCGCCGGCGACGGGTCCAAGAGCGGCCGCCAGCCCGCTCACCGCCGTCCAGGCCCGCACCGCCGCCCCCCGCCGCTCGGGCGGCGCCGCCGCGAGCAGCAGGCCGAGGGAGGACGGGGTCATCACGGCGGCGCCCGCCGCCTGCAGCACCCGGGCGGCGACGAGGAACCACACCGTGGGGGCGGCGGCGCACAGTGCGGAGGCGACGACGAAGATCGCGGTGCCCCAGAGGTAGGCGCGGCGCGGGCTGGTCCGGTCCGCGAGGTTCCCGGCCGGCACGAGCAACGCGGCGAAGACGACGGCGTACCCGTTCAGCACCCACGACAGCGACGACAGCGACGATCCGTCGAAGTGCCGGCCCATGTCCGGCAGAGCGACGTTGACGACGAACAGGTCGAGGTTCGACATGGCGACCCCGGCCGCCACCACCGCGAACACCCGCCCGAACCGCCCACCGGGCGCGCCGCCTGGCGCGATGCCGCCTGGCGCGATGCCGCCTGGCGCGATTCCACCCAGCGCGATGCCGCCTGGCGCGATTCCACCCAGCGCGATGCCGCCCGCGTCACTGCTCGTCGGGCTGCTGCCCCTGGATGGGNGGTTCCCGACGGAGGTGATCGTCGGTGGTCGCCCGGATCGCAGCGCCGACTTGGGGCTGTCGTCCATGTTCGCTCATCTCTCGCACCGTGAGTTCGAAAATCCAACTAACGTGGTCGAGGGGGAGCCTAGCCGCAGTGGGTTGGAGAATCCAACGATGACTGCCGGGCTGCCGGGCTGCCGGGCTGCCGGGCGGGGCGGCGGGGCGGGTGCACGCCGCCGGGGCCGGTGGGTGACGTCCCTTGGTGGTGCCTCGGCTCCGGCGGCGCGAACGGCGCCGTCACCAGACGACGGGCAGGGTCTCCGGTCGGCCGATCGGTGCCTTGAGCTCGTAGCGCAGCTCGGTGGGCGCCACCGCGAGCCGCAGCCCGGGGACCTTCTCGATCAGCGCGGTGAGCACCTCGGTCAGCTCGACCCGGGCCAGGTGCGCGCCGATGCAGTGGTGCACCCCGGCGCCGAAGGTCAGGTTCGGCACCGGCTCCCGGGTGAGATCGAGGCGGTCGGGGTCGGTGAACACCGCGGGGTCACGGCTCATCGCCGCCAGCGGGACCACGACCACCTCTCCGGCGCGGACGACGAAGCCGCCCAGATCGATGTCCTCGGTCGCCACCCGGGGGAAGGTCATCGACAGCGGGTGGTAGCGCAGGAGCTCCTCGATGGCGTTCGGCATGCCGCTCGGGTCGGTGACGAGGGCCTCCCAGTGCGACCGCTGGGTGAGCAGCGTCGTGATGACGTTCGAAATGACGCCGCCGGTGGTCTCGAATCCGCCGATGAGCAGTGTCATGGCGAGCGAGTGCAGCTCGGTCTCGGTGAGTGTGCCGTCGTTGTCGGCAGCGGCGATGAGAACATCGAGCAGACCCTCCGGGCTGTCGGCATTGCCGGCGGTGGCCTTACGCGCACGCACCAGCTCACCCATGTACCTGTACAGCGCGGAGAGCCCGACTGCGGCGCCCTTCGGGTCGAGATGGAACCGGAACAGCGACTCGCTCCAGGTCCGGACGTTGTCCCGGTCGAGATCGGGGACGCCGAGAAGCTGGCAGATCACCTCGATCGGCAGATGGAAGGCGAGCGTGCGGATGTCACCCGGCGCCTCCTGGGCCGTCATCGCGTCGATCCGGGCCCGGGCCGTCGCCGCGATCCAGGGCCGCATCCGCTCGATCCGCCGGTGCGCGAAACCGGCGTTGACCATGCGCCGGATCCGGGTGTGCTCCGGCGGGTCGAGCCAGAGCATGGAGTTCGGATCGGGCATCTGGCCCGCGGTCAGGGGCGGGGAGAAGTCCAGCGTCCTGGTGCGGGAGAAACGGGAGTCGGCAAGCATCGCCCGGGCCGGCGCATAGCGGACGATCAGCCAGATGGGGAGCTGGCCCGGACCGAACCGCACACGGATCGCGGGAGCTTCCCGCGCATATTCCGCCAGGCGTCCCGAGGAATGCGGCGAGAACGTGTCGTCAAAGGGAAACGAGGGGATTTCCTGGTCGTTCTGCACGACGTCGGTAACCGACATGGGGAGTGGACTTCCTTTCGCTGCCAGGGCAGGGGGGGAGCAGCGGGCCGATCGTTGCATGTCGATTGGTCGCACGTAGTGAAGACGGTCGAAAAAACGGGTGCGAAGCGACGCCGGGACAGCTTGTCGCCAACATGTTCTGCACACATCCTGCTGCTGGCAGGAGAAGGTCACCCGTCGCGGCGCCGGATTGTCGGGCGTTAGGATCCGCCGCCATCAGGGCCCCGCCGCCGTCGCCGCCGTGCGCCACCACCGTCCGCCACCGCTACCGCGGATGCTGTCGCCACGGCCGCCTCGTGACCGGTTTCCCCGGACGTGTTGTGATCCCCCGGACACGTTGCCGGCACCCCACCGGAGTGCCCATCTGGCCGGTCCAGATCCGGTTCACGTTGACGCCGTGCATGTCCGTGGGCCAGATTGGCCCCGCATACGAATCCGACATTAGACCCAAATGGGCCATTACCGGTCCCTGCCGAGGAGTGTGCCGTGACGCTACTGGTCCGCTGGTGCCAGCGGTACCGATGGCTGGTCGTCGCGGTGTGGCTGACAGCGCTGATCGCCGCGACGAACGTCGCCCAGGAGAAGGGCGCCCGGTTCAGCCAGGATCTCGGCGTCACCGGCGCCGAATCGCAGCAGGCGATGGACCTGGTGGCCGACATCATGCCCGACCGGAAACTGCCGGATCTGGAGATGATCGTCGTGCGGGCCCGGGCGGGTGACGTGCAGGCGCCCGAGGTGCGGGCGCGGGTCGCCACGATGATCGCGCAGCTCGGCAAGCTCCCCGGCGTCACCGGTGTGTTCGACCCCTACAGCCCGCTCGGCGCCGTGCCGCTCGGCGGCAGCCCCCTGAGCGCGGACGGGCATACGGCGATCGTCTCCGTGCTCATGAAGGACGCGCCGACCACGCCCGACCTCCCCGTGATGCGCCGGCTGATCGCCACCGCCCGCGACTACGACGGGCCCGACCTGCAGGTCGAGGTCACCGGGCCCGCCACCACCGTCGTCGTGCAGGGGACGATCTCACCCTGGCCGATCGCGCTCGGCATCGGCGTGGCGCTGCTCATCCTCTGCCTGGCGGTGCGCTCGCCGGCCGCCGTCGCCGTGTGCGCCGTCACCGCGGGGGCGGCGACCGCGGCGGCGCTGGACGGCGTCACCCTGCTGTCCCGCCGGGCCAACGTCATGCAGCTCGCACCGCTGCTGGCGCTGGTGCTCGGCTTCGGGCTGAGCCTCGGCTCCGCCCTCGTCGTCGTCCACCGCTGCCAGACCGACCTGCGGCGGGGACGCGGCCCCGACGACGCGGTGCGCGCGGCGATGCGCCATTCCGGCCGGGCGACCCTCGCGGGCAGCCTCGGGCTCGCCGTGGTCATGCTCGGCACCAGCGCGCTGCGCCTCAGCGTGTTCGACGGCCTCGCCCTGGCCGGGTTCACCGCCGCCGCCGTGAGCATCCTCGTCGTCGCCACGCTGCTGCCCGCGATGCTGTCGATCTCCGGGCGTGGCCTGCTGGTCTGGGCCGAGCGGACCCACCTGAGCGTCACCGGAACCGGCCTGCCGGTGCGGCCGGGCCTGCGGTCCTGGTGGGCGAGGACCGTCGGGCGCCACCCCCAGGTGCTGGCCGGGGCGGCGGTCGTGCTGCTCACCATCCTGGCGCTGCCGGTGGTGGGCTTGCGCCTCGGCGGCACCGACAACGGCGTCGACCCGACGTCGACGACGAGCCGGCGCGCCTACGACCTGGTCAGCGACGAGTACTTCCCCGGCCTCAACGGGCAGCTCATCGTCATGGCCACGGGGGTGTCCGCCGACCAGCCGACCGCCGTGCCCCACCTGCTGACGGCCCTCGAGGGCACCCGCGGGGTGAAGCGGGCCTTCGTCGTCCTGCAGAACGCCCAGGCGGCGAGCGCCCTGATCCAGGTGTTCCCGAACGACCCGCCCCGCTCGGCGGCGGCCAGCGACCTCGTCCACCGGCTGCGCGACTCCACCGTGCCGGCGGCGATCGCGGGCACCTCCCTGGAGGTGTACATCGGCGGCCAGACGGCGATCTTCGAGGACATGTCGGACCGCTTCGCCCGGGTCCTGCCCGCCTTCCTGATCCTGGAGCTGGGCGTGCTCGGGGTCGCGGTCCTGCTCGGCCTGCGTTCGGTNCGCCACAGCCTGGCGATCACGGCGGCCAGCATGCTCGCCCTCGCGGCGACCCTGGGCGTCATCACCTCGGTCTTCTGCAACGGATGGCTGGCCTCCGGGCTCGGCGTGCGCACCGGCCCGATCGAGCCATTCATCCTCGGCCTCATCCTCATCATCGTGTTCGGGCTGTCGATCGGGATGCACCTGACGCTGCTGAGCCGGCTGCGCGGCTCCGCCGATGCCCCGGATCCCCAGGCGGCGATCAGCAGCCGGCACGCGGACGTCGGCGGTGTCGTCATCACGATCAGCATGATCATGGTCGCGGTGTTCGTGGCGCTCACGACGCAGCAGGTGCGGATGATGAAGCTGCTCGGTATCGGACTGTCCGTCGGGGTGATCCTCGACGCGCTCGTGCTGCGGCTGGTGCTGCTGCCCGCGCTCATCCACCTGGTCGGGCTGGACCATCGCCGCGGCGACCCGCCGCGGCCCGCGCCGCCCGCCGCGCCGCGCCGCGGCTCGCGCCGCCGGCTGCTGCCGCTCGGCGCGCCGATGTCGACCAAGCGCACCGGCCTGGTCCGCCTGTACATCGCGGCCGGCGCCGGCCACCCCGATCGGGGCACGGCCGCGGGCGGTGGATCGACCGCCCCGGGCGGCGGCCTACCGCCGTTCCCCCGGCCCCGCACACCCGTGCGCGGTGTCCGGGGTGCGCACCGGCCGGCTCACCCGCCGGCCGCGACGCAGGCGTCGCGCAGCACGGGGGTGGGGGAGCCGAGCAGGAAGCCCTGCCCGTAGCGGATCCCGGTCTCGCGGGTGGTGCGCAGCTCGCCGGTCGTCTCGATGCCCTCGGCGATCACGGCGCCGCCGATCTCCTCGGCGACGTGCACCAGCCCCGTCGCGACCGCGCGGCGCGCCGGATCGACGTCGATGCCCTGGGTCAGGCTGCAGTCCATCTTGATGATCTCCGGGCGGAGCCGGACGAGCTGCTCCAGCCCGGCGTAGCCGGCGCCGACGTCGTCGGCGGCGAGACGGACCCCGAGTCGGCGCAGCCGGTCCAGGGCGCGGGTGACCTCGGGGGCGTCGGCGATCCGCTCGTGCTCGGTGATCTCCACCAGGAGGCGCTCCGCGTCGGTCCCAGTGACCATTTCCACCAGGCCGGCGGACAGGGTGGTCGCGCAGACGTTGACGGCGAGGCCGATGCGCGCGGGGATCTGGGGGAGCGCGCCCAGCGCGCGGCGCACCGCGGCGAGCTCCAGCTCGACGGTCAGCCCGACCGCGCCGGCCGCCGCGAACCACTGCGTCGTGCTGCGGGAGGCGTCCGGAAACCGGGACAATGCCTCCACTCCGATGATCCGGGCCTGTTCCAGGTCGAACACCGGCTGGAACGCGAGCGCCGGGCCGCCCTGGTCGATCAGGCGGCTGACGTCCAGCCACACCTGGCTGCGCGCCTGCCACATCCGCTGCAGGTCGGTCACGGAGTCGCGCAGGATCTCGGCGAGCATCTGCAGGAAGCGGGCGTCCCGCTCGCGCAGCTCGTGGTGGGGCCGGTGGGCGATGCAGCCCAGCAGACCGTAGAGCGCGTCATCGCCGTCCATGACCGGCACGGCGGCATAGGAGCGGATGTCCAGCTCGCGCGCGACGGGCGAGTTGGCGGTGCGGGGGTCGGCGAGGGTGTCGGGGATGAGCGCCGGCAGCCGGCCGCTGAGGACCTCGGCATACAGGCCGGTCTGTCGCCGCACGGTGGACCCCTGGGTGATGTGGAAGGATCCGCCGTCGCCGTTGAGGACCTGGACGACGAGCACGTCGCCCTCGATCCGGCCGAGCCACGCCGCGTCCATGTCGAGATGCCGGCGTAGCACGCCGAGCAGCTCCACCACCGCCGGCGAGGGCGTGGGGACCTCGGCCGTCGGCCCGAGCAGCGTGGCCGCGCGCACCGTCATCCGCATCACCTCCCCGCGAGGTGTCTGTGCCCGCGGACGCGTCCGCGCACACGCGCGCCAACCGCCGCCCTGCCTCCGCGAGCCGGACAAACGTGCAGGTCAGGGGCTTGTCTGTGGTCTGCATCAGATCGGAGCAAATTCGGTGCTTTATGCACGCGGGAGCGGGAAGGGCCCAGAGCGAGGGCAGCAACGCCGCGGAACCAACCAGGTGGAGTGACCACGTGAGCATGTTCGACAGCTTGTTGCACGGACTTGACGACCAGGAGCAGGACCGGACGCGGGAACTGATCGCCGACAGTGTCGCCACCGATCGCGCCGACGCGCTCGCCGGCAAGGCGCCGGACCGGCTCGTCGACTCCGGCAGCCGTCGCCGCCGTTCGCGGGCCGAGACCCAGCGCCGGTAGCGGCCCAGCCGTCGGCAGGTGGCTTGCCGTCGGCGGGTGTGGCCGGCCGTCGGCAGGTGGCTAGCTGTCGGCCCTGGCGCGTACTTCCGGCCGCCGCAGCGGTGGCACCGTCGAAGGCGGTTGACGGCGGGCCGGAAGCGCGTCGAGCAGCCGCTGCACCGAGGCGGCGACCTCGGCGACGGCGGCCTCGAAGGCGGCGTCCGCCGTGGTCGGCGGCCGGCGCAGGCCGCTGATCTTCCGGACGAACTGGCGGGCGGCGGCCTGCACCTCGTCGGCGGTCGCCGGCGGCTCGAGTCCCCGCAGCTCGGTGATGTTGCGACACATACCGCAACGGTAACGACCGGACGCCCACAGCCACCTCCGGGCCATCGGGTCGTGGCTCCGGGCCATCGGGTCGTGGTCTTCCCCGAAAATCACATACCCCGGGCGGCTGGATTGGGGGAAAATAAGGAGGGGTGCAGTGTCGTGCCCATGCAAGATGCGGGGCATGGCGGTACTCACCGTGGAGGGGAGCCGAGCGCTCATGGCGGACGGGTATTACGGCGAGTCGTCGGGTGGCAACCGGGGGGCGGGCCGGCGCGGCGAACGGTTCGCCCAGGCGCGCCGGCTGGCCGGCCAGGCGCGCCAGGACCGCACCACCTCGTGGTATATCCCGCTGGTGATCACGGTGATCGCCGCCGGGGCGTCGTTCGACGCCTTTGGCCGCGCCGTCGGGTTCCTCTACGCCCTCGCGCTGACGCTCGCCTTCGTGGCGCTGACCTGGACGACGATCCGGCTCATGCCGTCGGTGTCCGACGAGCTCAATGTCTCCCGCGTCAGCGGCCCCCGCAAGCTGTACGCGGTCGTGAACACCCCGGTGCGCACCCGCGGCTTCTTCGTGCTCGCCGCCGCCCTGCCCATCGTCATCGCCCTGATCAAGGCGGTCGGCTTCTTCGTGCTCGGCGGCATCCTGCTCGTCGGCGTCGTGGTCGGTGCCGCCGTGGCCGCCGCCTGGGTCTTCGAGCGCCGCTAGCCCTGTCCTTCGCACGTTCGTGCGATGTGACAGTTCCGTGATCTTTTGGTTGTTCCGTGTCGGGTTTGCCGCGGGGTGGAGTGGTGGGCCTGGCACGGTTCCCGCCTGTGACGGTCGTGGCGGGTTATGGACCTCCGAGCGTGGAGAAGATGCTCGGCGCGCTGCCGGTCGTGCGGGACTTCCTGCGCCGGCTTGGGGTGGCCAGCGTCGTCGACCGACTCTGCCCGGTCCGCGAGGACGCCCGGCTGACCCACGGCCAGGTCATCGAGGTCCTCATCGCCAACCGGTTGACCTGCCCGACCGCGATGGTCCGGGTCGCCGACTGGGCGGCGGCCTGGGCGGTCGAGGAGGTCTTCGAC